>CAZKJB010000104.1:0-12140 GCA_964552975.1 uncultured Occallatibacter sp.
AGTCGCCAACTGTATCGGGTTCCTGGTGATTGCGCTGGTTGTCATGGCGACGGCAAATGTAATCGGCGGCTTGATGGCAAAGACCGCCCACGGAATCGGACTGGGTTGCCTTGATAGCCTGTTTGGGGCTATCTTTGGTTTTCTGCAAGGCGCGTTGCTGGTCATGGTCTGTATTATGGTGACCCTGGCCTTCTTCCCCCACACTCGCTGGCTTTCAGAAGCCAGGCTGCCGCAGTTGTTTTTCGGCGCCTGCCATCTAAGTGCGCACATAGGTCCGTCTGACCTGACTGACCGTGTGCGCGATGGCCTGAAGGTACTCGAACAAGAGTCACCAAAGTGGCTGCACACAGGTAAGGGTGTGTCGTAATTAATTTTGCTGCAAGATTTAAAGACAGCGGTTAAACTGGTTGAACCCATTCTAAGAGGCTAGCGTGAGAAGAGAACTGGACAGCCTGGTAACGCAAATGCACTCCAGCGGTGTTCGCTATGACGATGCCGTGCGCGAGTTCAAGCGGCAATATCTGCGCGAAGTATTGGTTGCGCACCGGGGAAACCAGTGCAAGGCGGCCGAGGAGCTCGGCATGCATCGCAATACCCTCAGCCGCGCCATGGCGGAGTTGGGGCTGGACCTGGCCGAGGTCCGCGCCGGGCTCAAGCGTCCGCCCCGCAGCGAACGTCCTGTATATAACGCGTTTCGCCAGGGCTATCGCCAGGGCTGAAAGCGCGGCCCTAAAGATGCAATCGACGCAACCAAGCAGCACTGCCCGCGTTACAATCACACCCGATTTCGCCTGGGATGCCCAGGATGCCTATCTCTTCGACATCGATGGCACTCTCATGCGCAGCCTCGACCGGGTGCACTACGACTCCGTCGCGATGAGCGTGCATCGCGTAACCGGATTCGAGATCACCTTGGCCGGCGTACCCATTCAAGGCAGTACCGACACCGCCATCCTGCGCGAAGCCTGCCGCCAGGCCGGCATCCCCTCCAGCGTGCTTGAAGAGCACTATGACGCCATCCTTGAAGCCATGAGAAACTGTGTCGCCCAGCGGCGCCAGGAGCTGGACCCCATACTGATGCCGGGCGTCAAAGATGTTCTCCGCCACCTGGCGCAAAAGGGAGCGTTGCTGGGCGTGGCCTCAGGTAATCTTGAAGCCATTGGTTGGATCAAAATTGAGAAAGCGGGCCTGCGCGAGTGGTTTCGCTTCGGCGGATTCAGCGATCTCTTCCCTGTTCGCGCTGAGCTGATCGGGGATGCGGTGCTGAAGGCTAGAGAGCTCGCCGGCGGCAACGCAAAAGTCTGCGTTGTAGGCGATACTCCTCGCGACATCGAGGCTGCGCACGCCAATTCCCTGCCCGTCATCGCGGTCGCCACAGGACGATCCACATTTGACGAGCTTCTCGAATATCGGCCCGAGGCTTGTGTTTCCTCGTTGGCTCACTTACTCGAGATGTCCGGTAACGCGCCATGAAAAATTCTGCCCAAACCGCGACAAGAACGCGAATCCGGGTCCGGGCGTTCGCCCGGCTGTTCTCAAGCCTGCTTCTGCAGGGCGCGGCCGGGGTTCTCGCGGCGCAAACAGCGGCTCCTGCAGCGACCAGCTCCCATGACGTCCCGGCTATTCAAACAGCTCAGCCTGGCGCAGCGGCTTCTGCTCCGGCAGCGCTTTCAGCCAATGCCAATGAAGGCGAGCAGCCCCGAAACGCCGATCGGAGGCACGCAGCCAAGCTTTATCTCGAGTCGAGCAAGCAATTCATGGACGGCCATTTTGAGATGGCAATGCTGGGCTTTCAGAAGGCGGTCGCACTCGATGCGTCAAACACCAATTACCGGCTGGCGGCGGACGTTGCCCGCAGCCATGCGGTCACGGCGCTGGTTCAGGAGGCGGCCAAAGACCGGCTCGGAGGCAACGACTCTGCCGCGCGCGCCGCCTTGTCTCGCGCTCTGGCTCTCGACCCCACAAATCCTGAGGTCAGCCAGCATCTTGACGAATTGGCCGATCAACTCTCGGTCGCGCCGCCGGAGACTCCGTATGAGCCTAATCCCGCAAGTGGACTCGGCGACCAGGTTCCCTTAGAAGCGGCCCCGCAAGTACACAGCTTTCACCTGCACACCGATCAGCGCCAGATCGTCACGCAGGTCTATCAGGCCTACGGCATTAAGGCAATGATCGACGACAGCGTGCGGGCAATTCAGACGAGGCTGGACTTAGATGACGCAACTTTTCCCCAAGCTAGACACGCAGTGGAAATGCTCACCAACACTTTCTCGGTGATACTGGACCCGCGTCACGCGCTGGTGGCCGCTGATACGCAATCGAACCGAACGCAATTTATCCGTCAGGAAGTTGAAACGGTGTATCTTGGAGGACTCACCGATACCGAAATGACCGATGTGGAGACGCTCGCGAAAAACGTCTTCGATATAAAGCAGGATCATATCAATCCGCTGAGTCACTCGATTACTCTGCGCGCTCCCGCGCCCACGCTCACCGCCTTCAACACAACGATGCGCAGCCTGCTGGATGGGCGCAGCCAGGTGGTGCTCGACGTGCGCATGATTCAAGTGGCGCACACCAGCAACCTCAATACCGGCGCTCAGTTGCCGCAAACCATCACGGCTTTCAATGTCTATGCTGAAGAGCAGTCGCTCCTGAATGCAAACCAGAGTCTCGTCCAGCAGATCATCTCCTCGGGATTGGCGTCACCCAACGACCCGCTGGCGATCCTGGGTATTCTGATCGCCTCCGGGCAGGTATCGAGCCCGCTGCTATCGAACGGGTTTGCTCTCTTTGGCGGCGGGATCACGCAGTCCGCTCTCTCGCCGGGCCCGGCGACATTCAACCTGAGCCTCAACTCGTCTGACTCGCGCGAGCTCGACCAGATTCAGCTTCGCCTCGGAGATGGTGAGCAGGGCACGCTGAAGGAGGGCTCGCGCTATCCGATTCAGACCTCTCAGTTCTCGAGCCTCTCGCCCAACCTGCCCAATATTCCGGGCCTGACGGGCGCAGGAAGCTCCAGCAGCCTGTCTTCCCTGCTGTCCTCGCTCACCAATACGGTGCCGAACATTCCCATGGTGCAGTACCAGGATCTGGGGCTCACAATCAATGCAACTCCCAAGGTGTTGCGCAGCGACAATGTGGCGTTGACGATCGACATGAAGCTCGATGCATTATCGGGAACGTTGATCGGTGGCAATCCCGTGCTGAACTCCCGTTCCTACAAGGGTGTGGTCACGCTCAAGGAAGGCGAGGCAGCGGTCGTGGCAACTGAGCTCGACAAGTCAGAAAGCCATGCCGTCAGCGGGACGCCCGGAATCAGCGAGATTCCGGGATTGAATGATCTGACCGGCAAAGATCTCGAGAAGAACTACGCGACCCTAGTAATCGTGATGACGCCGCACGTGATTCGCGGGCTGCAGGCGGCGGGCCGCACAGCAATGATGCGCGTTGAAGTGACAAACCCCTAGACCTTGCCAAACATTTCGCCGGCTGATCCAAGAGCGAAGGCCAGCTCGAAGGCTGGCCTTTGCACGTTGATACATCGCGACCCCTGAGCCGTCACGATCCCAGACCCGCCATGGTCGACCACAGGCGCGCGCCTGCAGACTTACTTTGCCGCGCTGTCCATCTTTACCTGGTAATCGACAATCTTCTTCAGCACGTCATATGGCGCAGTCGCCGGAACCTCGCGTCCGTTGATGACGAGCGTCGGCACTTGCGCGATGCCGATCTCTGTGCCCAGCTTCACCGACGCATCCACTGCAGCCTTGATCTCTGGCGTTGCGGCGCACGCGGAGATCTTCGCGGGATCGAGGCCGGCCTTGGTGACCGCGCTGTTCAGCGTGAGCGTAGCGCCGTCGGCGGTGGCGAGCCCGTCCTGGCCGTCAAACACAGCGGAGGCGAACTGGAAGAACGCCGGGCTGCCCGCCTGCTTGCTTACGCAGAGCCCATAAGAAGCTGCTGTCGCGGATTGCGGATGGATTTGCACGATAGGAAAGTTCTGAAAGACGATGCGCGCCTTGGGAAAGTCCGTTGCCAGCTTGTCAATGTTCGCTTGCGCTTCCTTGCAGTGCGGGCATTGGAAATCGGCAAACTCGACCAACTCCAAATCCTTTGAGGCCGCACCGCGGTAAGGGCCATCGGCTTGCTCCTGCATCTTCTGGCGAACGCTCACGAACGGATTTGCGCCGAATTCGATGATGGAATCTCCGGTAATGATGTGCTTTCCGTCGGGCAGGGCAAAGAACGAAAGCACCTGCGGCTTCTCCTTGCCCGATTTGTCGCCGGTGAGAACAATCACTTTGCTGATTCCGTCAACGGGAGTCTTCAAAATGGCCTGGACCTGCCAGATGCGGTCTTCGTCGTAGCCCCAGTTGGAAGAAAGAAACCCGTCGATCACTTCCTTAGTTGGCGCGGGAGCGGTGAAGTTGGCCGGATCGGGCTTGGGGAAAACTGGCGCTGCCGGAGTTGGTGCGGACGGAGCAGGCGCGGGCAGTTCCGCATCAGGCTGCGTTTGCTGAGGAGTGGGCGCCGAGGGCGCGGGCGGCACATGTTGCTGAGCAACGGCCCGCAAGGCTGGAACGGATAAGGCGGCCAGCGCGACTGCGCTGATGAAACGGATAGACAGACGGATCAAGCTTTTCTCCTTCAATTTGCGGGATTGCTCCCAAAAGCTGCGGCAAAACCGGAGATTCTCTTCCCCGCTCGTTTTGCGCAATGCCGCCGCTCCCTCGTGGACTCGGTGGCGATAGGGTGATGGATCAAGGATATACCATCATCGGTTTGCGATGGCCTATACCTCGACCTTTACGGCGATCGGGAATCTGCGGCCCATTCCGAATGACTTCGCGGTCACTTTCAAAACCGGCGCCGCCTGCTGGCGCTTGTATTCGGAGCGCTCCACAAGGTGCACCACCTGTTGGACGAGTTCGAGAGGAAAACCGCGCTCCCGGGCAATCGATTCTGGCGTCTCATAACGTTCCACGTAGGCTTCAAGAATCGGGTCGAGAATCTCGTAGGGCGGCAGCGAGTCAGTGTCCATCTGGCCCGGCCGCAGCTCGGCCGAAGGCGGCTTTGTGAGGATGGCCTCCGGAATGATCTCCCGCTCACGGTTGAGCCAGTGGCAAACGGAATAGACCCTGGTCTTCACCAGGTCCCCAATCACCGCCAATGCGCCCACCATGTCGCCGTAGAGAGTGCAATAACCAACGGCCATCTCGGACTTGTTGCCGGTGGTCAGCACCAGCGCGCCCAACTTGTTTGAGAGCGCCATCAGCAGCGTGCCGCGAATGCGCGGCTGGATATTCTCCTCAGTCAGATCGGCTTTCTTGCCGGCGAAGAATGGTTCCAGAGCGCCGGTGAACTCGGCGAAAAGCCCGCTGATGCCAATGGTTTCAAAACGAATGCCTAAGTTGCCCGCCAGCTTGCGGCTGTCGTCGATGGAGCCGGATGAAGAATACGGACTCGGCATCCCCACCGCGATCACGTTCTCCGCGCCCAGGGCCTCTGCGGCAATGGCCGCAACCAGTGCGGAATCGATGCCCCCGCTCAGCCCCACCAGGACCTTGTTGAAGCCACACTTCTGCACATAATCGCGCGTGCCAAGCACCAGGGCACGATAGGCGGCCTCGTTGCCGTCTTCCTCGGGAATGGGAATCATCGGCGCGTCGAATGGATCCACCACGACTAGATCCTCACGAAACGAGGCGGCCTGCGCGATCAATTCACCGCGCGCATTCAGGGCCAGCGATGAGCCATCGAAGATAAGGCTGTCATTGCCGCCCACCTGGTTCGATAGCAAAACGGGAATCTTGTCACGGCGCGCAATCGCAGCCAGCATCTCGCGGCGCATGGCCCGCTTGGAGTGCCAGAATGGCGAGGAGGAGAGGTTGACGTGAACATGAGGGTGCTGCCGCATCAGCTCTTCCATGGGATCGACTCTGTAGAGCCGGTGCGGCCAGAAATTCTTATCGTTCCACGCGTCCTCGCAGATTGAAATTGCCAGCCGCACCCCGTCGAGCTCGATCACCCTCTGCGCCTTCGACGGCTGGAAGTAGCGCTGCTCGTCAAAAACGTCATAAAACGGAAGCAGGCGCTTATGCTGCTCAAGCAGCAGGTTTCCGCGGTCCAGGAGCACGGCCGCGTTAAAGGCCGGCTTGCCAACAGGATCACCGCCAGACACATCGGGTCTGCCGTCCTCGCAGCGAGCAGGCAACGCCACACCCGCTAGAACCGCCGTGGGAAGGTCGCGAGTGCGTGCGGCCAGCTCGTCGATAGCCGAACGGCAATGCGCCAGGAAGCTGGGCTTCTCGAGCAGGTCTGCCGGGGGATAGCCGCAGATCGCGAGCTCGGAGAAGACAGTCAGGCGCGCGCCCAGGCCTGCGGCACGGCGGCTCGCAGCCACGATTTTTTCCAGATTGCCGGTGAAATCCCCGACCGTGGGATCGATCTGGGCCAGTGCGATCTTCACAAGATCAGTTTATACGGTGCGCACTAGGCGCCGACCCTTTCTGAATAAGCCATTTACTCTCAAGCACATGGCCAACTCTTTAACGAAAACGGTCAAAGTGCCGATAGAGTTCCTTGATGGCTCAAGATCCGGGCCGATCTGGCTCACAACAGGACAGTTGGGTGAGCAGCACACCACAATCGGGGGATTTTGCCACTGATTAGTTACCCCTAGACTAGTTCTACTTCGTTGCCTTGTTGACACCATCCGCAGACAAGTACGCGGGTCTTTCGAGACAAGCTGCTGAAAAGACAGCAAGTTCGTCGGGAGAACACAATCGATCCCCAAGTTCGACTAGCCGAGATGCTCGTCCGCGCCCGCCTCGTCACTGAACATGACGTCTTGGCTGCCGTGGAGCGGATGCAAAAGCACGGTGGCCGCCTCAGCGACAGCCTGGTCGCGATGGGCGTCGTCGATGCGAACGCTCTCGACGCATTTATCAACCACATCCCGCAGGAACCCGCCGACATCGCCGCTACCGGCATCGGAGACAGCGATCTGCTGGCCCTTTTCATGAAGCTGGTTTATGCAGGCCGGCTTGAAAAGGTCGGGCAGATCGCAGACGCAATCAAGCTTCCCCAGCACATCGTGATGGATCTGGCACGCATGGCGACGGAGCGCCAGTTTATCTATACGCTCGGCGCGCACGGATCTGACAGCATGCTCGACATGCGTTATGCGCTCACCGAAGAAGGCAAGCATTGGACCATCGACGCGCTTCGCCGCTCGGGGTATATCGGACCAGCCCCGGTTCCCTTTGACAAATTTGTCGAGCGGGTGAAGCTG
The DNA here is from genome assembly GCA_964552975.1 of uncultured Occallatibacter sp. Lineage (GTDB taxonomy): Bacteria > Acidobacteriota > Terriglobia > Terriglobales > Acidobacteriaceae > Telmatobacter. The sequence goes on from CAZKJB010000104.1 coordinate 7,298, forward strand.
CAGAAACCAACCAACGAGCGCATTAATCTCGAAAGAGTCATGGACGCAATCGAGGGCCTAACGATCGACCCGACGATCGTGGAGCAGGCGGGTCCCGCGCTGAACTCCGGCCGCGCCATCCTGATCTACGGGCCTCCTGGGAACGGCAAAACCTCAGTCGCGCTGTGCTTTGCCAGCGTGTTCCGCGACCTCATTCACGTGCCCTACGCCATCATGGTTGAGGGGCAGATCATTCGCTTCTACGATCCTCGTCTCCATTTGGAGCCCAAAGCGCCACAAGGCACTCAGCCACCCGTCGCGGTCGAGAGTTTTCGCCGCGACACGCATGACAAGCGCTGGGTCCAGTGCAAGCGTCCGTTTATTGTCGCGGGCGGCGAGCTCACGCTCGACATGCTCGACCTGCGCTACGACGAAGTGGGCCATTACTATGAAGCTCCTTTGCACATGAAAGCGCTTGGCGGTTGCTTCCTGATCGATGATTTCGGCAGGCAGTTCGTGAGCCCGAAAGACCTGTTGAACCGGTGGATTGTGCCCATGGAAAGCCGGGTCGACTACCTGAAGCTGCGCACAGGCGCCAGCTTCGCCATTCCATTTGAAGAGCTGGTCATTTTTGCTACGAATCTTGACCCGGAAGATCTGATGGATCCGGCGTTTCTGCGCCGGCTGCCCTACAAAATTGAGGTTGGGCCTCCGAACATCGATCAGTTCCGGCTCATCTTCGATAAGGAATGCGAACGGCACGGGATGACGCTCAGCGACGACGCGTTCAACTACATGGTTTACCTGATCACGAAGGAGAAGGGTCTCGAGCTGGCAGGTTTCCAGCCGACTTTCATCGTGGAACAAGTCGAAGCGACTTGCCGCTTTCTGGGCAAGCTCTCGGAACTGAAGTCGCCGTACATTGAGTATGCGATCAACAATCTCAGGGTGCGGCGCAATGCCGAGCCCCGAACAGAGCGCTCCCCGCAGGTGGAAACGGTGGAGCCCGTCAGCGCGAAAGACGCTGTCGAAACATTCCGAAGCTTTCCAAGCAATTAACCGGTTGAACTCTGGTCCTGCTTCGAAGTTAGGGAGCGAATGGCCAAAAACACCCGGCATCACAAGACCGATCCCAAATAGTAAGCCCCGCCAATAGGCGGGGCTCATGTTCTTTTGGCATCAGTGCAAAAAGCCGGCCAGGTTCTAGGTACCCGTGCCGGAGAAGACCACGGCAATCGTGTGCAGAATTATTTTGAAATCGAGCCAGATGCTCCAGTTGTCGATGTACGTCACGTCGAGCGATACATAGCTGGCAAATGAGGGATCCTGGCGGCCCTGCACCTGCCACAATCCGGTGATTCCCGGAGTCACGTCGAGGCGGCGGAGATGGTTGAGGTCGTACTTGTGCACCTCGCCGGCCAACGGCGGACGCGGACCTACGATGCTCATGTCGCCGCGCAACACATTGATGAACTGCGGCAACTCATCAATTGAATACTTGCGCAGGAATCGTCCCAGCCGCGTGACGCGCGGATCATTCGAGATTTTGAATAGCACGTCGTCGCGCTCGTTCATGTGCGCCAACTCGGCTCGGCGCCTCTCGGCATCGCGGACCATGGTGCGGAACTTGATGCAACGAAAGACAACGCCCTTTTTGCCGATGCGCTCAGAGTTATAGAAAACCGGCCCGGGCGAATCAATCTTCACAGCGATGGCGACCAGAAGCAGGAACGGGAAAAGCAGCACCAGCACCACGATTGAGAACAACGTGTCGAAGACGCGTTTGAACACCAGCCCCATCTCCGGCACTTCTCCCCGGTGCAGAGGAATCGTGGGAAACTGGCCGATGTACTCGATCGGGCTGTTCCAGGCAACGCCGTCGTACATGTCGGGAACAACACGCAAATCAACTCCGTGGGCGCGGGCTAGCTCCAGCGTATCTTGAATAATGCTGCGCTCGCAGGCGGTGGTGAACAGGATCTCATCGATGAACTGCTTGCGCGTGTGCTGGAAAAGCATCTCCAGCGTGCCCACAATGTCGTTTGAGTCGACCGCCTCGCGCGGGTCGGCGCCCGGTAACTGGATAAATCCTTTGAACGTATAACCCAGGTGACGGATGCTTTCCATGTGATGGCGCAGAGCGTGGGCCTCGGGCCCGGTGCCAACGATGAAAACGTTTCGCGTATCCATGCCGCGATCGAAACGCCTGTAAAGCAGGATGCGGTACACAAAGCGCCGTACACCAAGTGCAATGGTCACCATGCCTACCGTGATGAGCACAATGCCGCGGGGGATATTGGCTTCGTGAACCAGGTACAGCGTTCCCAGCAGCAACAGCGCAGAGGTAAAGCAGGCTTGGGCGCTCAGTCGTTGCTCATGCAGAAAGCTGGTGATACGTGCCGGCGTGTACAAATGAAAACGACGGCTGGTCATGATGAGGGCGAACGTAAATCCGCACAGCACAATCCACATCGACCAGCCATTGATCAGAGCGCCGCGCCAAAAGCCGCGCGCACCCGCCACCGGGCTCGAGTGAAATTTGTAAAGCGTGGCCAGCATCGCGGCAATGCATACTGTCGCCGCATCCGCGACCATCCACAGCTTAGCTGTGCCCCGCGCGCCTCGCGGGGTCCCTCCTGCGACATTTGTTTCTCGTTCGGCCGATGTGGCCAGTGAAGATGAAAGCCTTTGCCAGAAGTCAGAACTCGCCATAGCAGATACACAGACCTCAAACTTTCAGAAGCGCCTGAATAGGGGGCTGCTGGGTTGATTCGCAACACAAGAGAAGTAAGTCGCCGATGAAACAGAAAGCTGCCTGCAGGATTTTCTCGACTCGAATCCCCGGTTTCTTTCTTGTGTTGTGCGACACGATTGAATGGAGAGAGTTGCGGACCGCGATTTATTTCGAGCTGGTTTTCCACACCGGATACGTTTGTAATGGGTTGCGGCCTGATCCCACTTGACGCCAATTGATCGGTCAACAACCGTGCTCGCGCGACGATCATGAGCGCGCTCGTGCGGCCGAAAGTCCGTGCAGACGAACATTTTCTTGATTGCCGGGCCCCTGTTGAGCGATTTGAAGTACGTGCGGCGCTGGAATCCGACGGGATCGAAGCCATCAATCGAGCTTCTTGAGCGCATAAACAATGGGGAATCTGTGCATTCCTCATCCCATTGACTTCGACGCAAAGTACTGTGCAATTGGTTGGCTCCAGCATCGCCCAAAGCAGGGCAGAGTTGCAAAGAGACCGCACGACCTAAGGGGTTACAAACTGTACAACGAATCGGTTACTGAGGGATGCCGCGTACTTGTAAGTTGATTTTATCTCTAATTTGTTGCATTAGAGTGAAGTGTTTACTCTGATGGTACCAGATATGCATCTAGTGTAAGAAATTGCCTGATGACGGAATCGTCAGTTGCAAGAAAACCTCGAAGCGGCCCGAAGTATCGCGCCTTGCCTTGGTCGAGAAAAAGAACAGTGTCGGCGAGCGACTGCGCAAAACGGGTATCGTGCGTTACCACGATGCTGGTGAATCCAAGTTGGCGCTTCAGCCGCTGAATTAAATTTCCCAGGCGGCGCGCGATGATGGGATCAACCATTGTTGTCGGTTCATCGTAAAGCACGATCTCAGGCTGTGCGGCCAGAGCCCGAGCCATCGCCACAGCTCGCTTGCGTCCGGTCGATAGGCTTGAAGGAAAGGTGTCGACGACGTCTTCGGCGCCAACCAGGCCAATCAGCCGATCGACAATTTGAACCACCTGGTCCTCCGCCAGCCCGCCGCGCTCCCGCAATGGAAAAGCAACATTTTCGCGCACGCTCATCGAATCGAACAACGCGCCGTTTTGAAAGACCATTGTTACGTGCTTGCGAATTGCGCGCAGGCCCTCTTCGTCGAGTTCGGTCATCTCCTTCCCTTCAACGCGGATCGATCCGGAGTCCGGTTTAAGAAATCCCATGAGCATGCGCAGAGATACCGACTTTCCCACCCCGCTGCGGCCCAGGATGCAAAGCGTCTCCCCCCGTTCGACCGAAAAACTTACATGCTCCAGCACCGAACGGCCGTCAAACGAAATGGAGACGTCATCGAAAATAATGATGGGCCCCAACGGTGGCGGACCAGGCGGAGCGATCGATGGCGGTCCCTCCTTCGATGGCGGCTGCGCCAGAGCCCCAAGCTCGGTTGCGAGCGGGTCCAACGGCTCGTGAGGCTCGGGTTGGCCAGACGGATCGGATTTGGACGGATCGGACGTCGCCATAAAACCAGCTTACGCGATGCGTTGCGCCCAAAGCATCTCCGCACGTTCAAGTTCCTCTGCCGCATTGACGTTGAGAAACCAATGCACAGGCGGCAGACCCTGCGAGTGCATCGCCTGCCCTGGTTGCACCAGGAACTCGACGGCAACGATCGAGATCGACTGCCCAAGACCGGCTGCGGCGGCTCGAAAGGCCGCAAAGCAACCGCCGGTCCCGCCGTCAAGCTCCGATTGCAGTGCGGGAAGCAGAGCGCGGTCGAGCACCGCCGGAAAAGTCTGTATGTAGCCGCCAACAGACGGAACCGTGACGGCGCTCCCGGTGATTCGAGCGCGTTCGAGCAGGCAGACAAGAAGCGACGGCGGCAAAAAGGGCAAATCGACCGGCAACAAAACTGCGTAGCGCGCCGCATTCGATTTGAGAGCCGCGCAGACGCCTGCCAGAGGACCGCGGCCTGGTTCGGAGTCTTTGACGACCGGCGCAAATCGAGATAAATCAGATTGCGCGCCGGCAATCGACCCCGAAAGGCCCGTTTGCTGGAGGATCGAGAGCGCATGTGTTACAAGGGGCCGGCCGGCGAAATCGACGAGAGCCTTGTCGCGGCCCATGCG
>CAZKJB010000105.1:0-12070 GCA_964552975.1 uncultured Occallatibacter sp.
ACTTGTAAAGAATGTTGTCGTACATCGTGAACGGCAGATGGAAGCGGTCGATCCACTCTTCGCCGAAACGAGCCGACTCACCGACCAGCGTGGCGAAAACAGCAATGTTGTTGGTCTGCAGGTATTTCACCACCTCTTTCAAGGTGGCTTTGCTGCCATATTCCTTGCCATCTGAAACAACATAGATGATGCGGCGCCGCTCTTTGGGCCGCGTTGAAAGCTCCTTGGCGGCCGCCAGAATCGAGTCGTTCAGAGTGTGAATCTCTTTGGGAATCGTGATGAAGGTATCGTTGCCCGCCGAACGCCCAGGCTGCAGATTCGGATCCACGCACATTCCGTTCTGGCGGATCGAGCAGCCCGCAAGCGGACCACTATTGTTGGGAATCTGGGGATCGCTGCCGGTTGATTTGGCCAGAGAAAGCACGGCAGGCAGCAGCGCGCTCTGGCCGCCGGTAAACCCGGTCCACTCCTTGGGCCCGTTGGTGTAGGTGAACACCGCAGCTTCGTCATAGGGCGTCAACGCGCCTTGAATCGCTCCCATCGATTGATTCACCTGCGACATTACGTTGGCAGGCAAAGTCTGGTCGATGACAAAGGAGATTGAAAGAGCCGCGGGATCCACGCTGAAGACGGCGATGTTTTCTTTTCTGTTGTTCTCGTAGACCTTGAAGTCGCGCCAGGTGAGGCCGGCAACCAGGTTTCCCTTCGCGTCCTTTACGGTAACCGGAACCACCACTTCGTTCACCTGCACGACGATTCTGGCAGCCGCCGCGGCGCCTTCTTCAGGCGGAGTGGCTTGCGAGTCCTGGACAGGGGGGCTCGAAGGCGGTGGCTCCGTCGCCGCTGGCTGCGGCTGATCCGTCGTTGAAGAGGAGCTGGGCGAATTGGATTGAGGGCCCCCGCCCATTCCGGGCGTGATTGGACCGTCGGCTCCATGCAAAGTGGGCGGCGCCTGCGGAGTTGGTGCATCGGGAACAGAGGGTTGCTGTTGAGCGCGAGTTCCCGCAACCAAAGCCAGCCCTGCAACGAGAAGCGCCGCCGGCGCAATGAGCTTCCACCCCACGTTCACAGCGATTTCGCCCTCCCTAACTGCTTTCGAACGAGCTTTCGCCGCTCGAATTGCCGCACCTGACAGAGTATCAGACGCGGCGGACCATCACAGGTTGCCCACTCTAGAGGCTGATATGAACTTTCCCGTGGGCCACGCCGGGAGCCAATTTTTCCCAGTTCGCGAAGCGAGTTGCGACGCATACCGGGAGTCTGCGAGCGGCGAGCGACAAAGAAATGGGGAAAATTGGCCCCGGCCCGAAGGGTTGCGGCGCAATTCGGGCCATACTTCATTCTCGCCCTTGACCTTGGAGCCGCCAAAGCCTTCGGGCTCGGCTTCGTCTGGCCTAATTTTCCCTCGCAACGCTGCCCGCGCGAAAGTTCATATCAACCTCTGGCTATAAGAATCGCGGTATGCTCTCTTAGAGGTCGGCTTCCCGTCTAACCATTCGCATGCGTATCCGGATTGGAATTGCAGCCATTTTGATTGGCCTGCCAGTCTTCGCACCGGCTGGATGGGCTCAGCTTGCGCCGTCGCCAGACGCGTCCCCGGTGAGCAACGCTCCTGCGCCTCCGCCCGATGAGACCCCGATGGCCACATTCAAGATGAAGGTGAACCTGGTCGACCTGTTCTTTACCGTCAAGGACAAGAATGGCAACCTGGTTCCGCATCTGAACAAGGATGTGTGCAGCGTGATGGAAGACAAGGTGCCGCAGGCGCTCAAGAGCTTTGTGGCTGAGACCAACGAGCCTCTCACGCTTGGCATTCTGCTCGACACTTCAGGCAGCCAGCAGCGCGTGCTGCCGCTGGAGCAGCAAGCCGGCGCCCAGTTCCTTGAGCAGGTTCTACGCGCGAAGGACGAAGCTTTTCTTCTCTCCTTCGACGTGAACGTTGACTTGCTGCAGGACTTCACCAATAGCCCGCGGATGCTCGCTCACGCGATGGATAAGGCCGAGATCAACACGGCTGGCGGCAACGGAGGTTCGGGGATACCGGGGCTTGGCGGCGGAACGATTCCTACAGTCGGCGACCCCAAGGGTACGCTGCTCTACGACGCGATTTATCTCGCCTCCAACGAGAAACTGAATCGGGAGAGCGGCCGCAAAGCGATGATCATCCTGACCGATGGCGAGGATGAAGGCAGCCGCACAAAGATTGCCGAGGCCATCGCAGCCGCGCAAAAATCCAATGTGATTGTCTACGTGATCCTGATCGCCGACCGTGCAATGTACTGGAGCCAGGGCGAGGGGTACTTCGGCTACTCCGCAGCCAAGCGGATCGCCGAAGAATCCGGCGGACGAGTCATCGATGTCGGCAATAACGGGAACAAGCTTCAGGCGGCCTTCCAGCAGATTCAGGACGAACTTCGCACCCAGTATGTCGCCAGCTACACTTCGACCAATGACAAGCAGGACGGTTCCTTCCGCCACATCGCAGTCGACTGCCGTGGTGACGGAGGCGAAAACCTCAAGGTGCAGGTTCGGAAGGGCTACTACGCTCCGTCTCCGGGAAATTGATGCCGGAGACTGCGTGAAGGACGGCGTGAATCTGCTTGCTGGGTTTCGAAGCCTCGATGGATTTCGAAGTTTTGCCGGTGGGGCGGCATGTCTTTCGTAATGGGTCCTGGAACATCTGTTTGCGTTTCGTTCGGCATCGTATCGCTTACTTGTGAACTGCCAGGTTCTTGAGGAGTGACGCTCAAAAGCCCAGCGAGGCGAAAGGAAGCCGGGCGAATCGAACGAGCCGAACGGAGGATCCCGAGATGAAATCCGCAACAAGCTTAAAAGTCGCAACAGTTTGGGCGGTAGTGTTTGCAGCCATAACGGCCGTTTCAATGTCTGCGCAACAGGTGGATGCCCACGGCGACACGAACACTTATGCCAATGCAGGCGGGGGCGCTCAAGGTTTTGGCGATGACGCCGCATCACGCTCCTGGGAGATGATTTCAGTCAACGGCGAACTCCAAGGCAATGTGGATTCGAAAACGGCCAAAGTTGGTGATCGGGTCGTGCTGAAGACGACGGCCAAAGTGCAGACCTCCGACGGAAGCATCATTCCCAAAGGCTCCCGGTTGGTGGGCCGCGTTACCGATGTGCAGGCACACAACGGTGATCGCGCCGTTGCGCAGTTAGGCATCGCGTTTGATCACGCGGAGTTGAAGAACAGCCAAAGCATCGCAATCCACTCGATCATTCGAACAGTTCGACCGAGCCCAGGCGTAATGGCGATGGACACAATGAGTAGCGACGACACCATGGGAGCCCCCATGGGTGGCGGAGGAATGAGCGGCGGAAGAATGGGCGGCGGAGGTGCGCAGCCCTTGGGTGGTGCGCAACCTATAGCAGGGGGCCGGGGCAGCGGTCCATTGGGCACAGGCTCCGGCCCACTCGGCTCCGCCGGATCAGCAACGAACGAGGCTGGCAATCTGGGCGGACCGATCGACCGCACGACGAATACGGCAGCCGGAGGCCTTAGCGATCCTGTCAGCGCGAGACAGGACACAGCAGTGCAGCTCGCTGGGCATGGGGACACAGGCATCGAAGGCGGAGTCCATTCGGCTGCAGCGGCCCGAGCCACGCCCCATCCCACGGAGATTCCTGGAGTGATGCTCGCAGGCAGCAGTTCAGCTTCGGGCCTGTTCGTGGCCTCTGGCCGGAACGAAATTCAATTCACGAGCGGAATGCAGATGCAATTGGGAGTTGTTGCGGATCGATAAAGTGGCGATCGCAAGCACGAGGGATCAAGGGAACGAGGAACCAGGGGAACAAGGCAGACGAGGTCCCGAGCCTTCCAGGCAGAACCGGAAATCACGACGACGGTTCGATTATTGCGGGTTGTTGCACGAGTTTTTTCACTCCGGCGCGAATCTCCTGATTTTCCCTCTTCCCTAGTTCCCTTGTTCCCCTGGTTCCTCGTTCCCTCGTTCCCTGTTCTGTCCTGTTTTCAGACAGTAGGTTACCGAGATCGAGCGAATCGGTAATCTGGCGCAGAGGACCGGCCTTCGCTAATATCGGCAGCGAGACATGAAACTTGAGGCCGCGGAAAAGAAATCTTCGGCTTCAAGGAATTCCAGCTCCGAGGTGCCCGCAATGACAGCCCGCTGCGCAGCGCAGGAAGGTTTCGAAATTAGCCCACGGTTCCGGCAAACGGTCGAGGAGCGGATTGCGCGCCTGGAGCGGGACGCCGACGACGACGAAGCGCAGTTGAGCCGGCTTGACGACATCGACCATATTCGCAGGCAGATGCGTCTGGTGGCAGTAGAACGTGCAGAAGGGCTGCGGATGAGACTCTTCCTCGATCGCGCCAGAACCCGGCTGCCACGCCCCCTGATCGCACTGTAATCAGCGCCTGCCGGAGTTTCCACAGAAACGCAAGTTTTCCCCACGAGCGCAGCCGGAGATACCCGTAGACTGATGGCTCGGGAGGCTTGCGGGGCGATGCCGAATCTCGAATACTTTGTCGTCGATGTTTTTTCAGCTGAACCGCTGGCTGGCAATCCGCTCGCCGTGGTGATGAACACCTGTGGCCTGACCACGGAGCGGATGCAGTCAATCACCCGCGAATTCAATCTTTCTGAGACCACATTCGTGGAGCGAAGAGCCGCCGCAATCGAAAGCGCCGAGGGCGTGCGAGTACGCATCTTCACGACACAGGAAGAGTTGCCTTTTGCCGGCCATCCCACGCTGGGCACGGCCAGCGTGCTGAAGCTCAACGCCCCAGAGACCTTGCAGGGTGACACCGTAATGCTCAAGTTGAACGTTGGGCCGGTTCCGGTCCGCTTTGGAGATGGCGCCGGTGTCTCCGCAGGGCTGTTTGGCGAAATGACACAGCCGGATCCTGAATTTGGCAAGGAACTGAACCGCGCGGAAGTTGCGCCGCTCCTCGGGCTGAACTTGGAAGACCTTGATCCCGCGTTGACGCCCCAGGTGGTTTCTACAGGAAACGCTTTTGCAATTGTCGTCCTTCGCTCCGTGGAAGCTTTAGAAAGGCTGAAGGTTAAGCAGGACGAAGCCACGGTGTGGCTGCGCGAACAGGGAGCGAGGTGGTTTTTCGTGGTCGCACCGGAAGTCACCCGAGACCAAAGCCCTGCGCAGCGGTACCGGGCCCGCATGCAGTTTTATGGCGGCGAAGATCCAGCCACGGGTTCTGCGGCCGGCTGCGCCATCAGTTACCTGGTGGCTCAGGGCGCAGTGGCTTCGGAGACGCGAGTGCATCTTCGCCAGGGTATCGAGATGGGCCGGCCGAGCGATCTTTTTCTCACGGCGCGGCGTCAACTGGCGAGGGTCAGCAATGTGCGCGTCGCGGGCAGCACCGTTCTTGTAGCAAATGGACGCCTTTTCCTGCCGTGATGCACATGCTTTCAACAGAAATTCATCTGGGCAAGTGGCGCAGTGTGTAGGCAGTATGAATTTTCCACTTGTTACACGCGGATTTTCAGTCCGATCTTCGCTTGCCTTTCTCTCTAGCCTTGCACGAGCGCGTCTCGTAATGTTTCGATTCGTTACAGACAATTCCCTGGCGCGCATTCAAAGATCGAAGTGTCGCGCCAAACCGTGGATCACTTGACCGCGACGGAAGTCTAGCCTGCAAGCGTCTTCTTGCCGGTTCCTGGTCGGCGCGAGTGCCCGCACCGTTAAAGTGTGGGCGTGTGCGCCGGTCAAGCCGCATGAGGTATCGACGACAAAGCAGGCAGAAGTCCTCTCGGTAACTGGGCCAAAATGTGTCAATATTCGGTCCGCACACGTTGCGGACCTGGAAATGCACCGCCTTGGTATCGGCCCAAGCAATTGGAATTAGGAGTCAATTCCCATATCATGCGTCCAAAGAAAGTCATTCTCTGTGTAGACGACAACGAACAGGAGCTTTCAGTGCTCAGGTTCATGCTGTCGACAAATGGATACCGAGTACTGGCGGCTTCGAATGGCCAGGAAGCAATTGCAGTTTTCGCATCGGCAACGCAAATCGACCTGGTGTTGGCTGACACCAACATGCCGCAAATGAGCGGAGACCAGCTTGTGCAGCGGCTCAAGCGCATGGCCGCCCACGTGCCGATGCTCTTGCTGAGCGATGCTCCGGCTATGAGCGGAGAGATCCACGCGGCCGATGCGATGCTGGCGAGAAAGAACTGCTCCTCGCAGGAACTGCTGGAGCGAATTAAAGTGATGAGTGCTCGCAAGCGCGGACCGCGCAAGGGCGCGCAGCGAATTTCGCAGGACAGGGAATTTGCAGCCGCCTCCTAAGAAGAACGTTGGCAGTAAGCGCGGAGCCATCCGTTCGAATTACCGGTATGTGCCGGAACCGCAAATCTTCGTGACTGGCCGTTCCGGCTTGCCGGTTGGGAATTTAAGGTTCGTCGACGCGAGCGCGTAGCTGATCAAGCTGGCAGTTGAGGCCCTCCCCCTCTCTTGGCTTCCTGAGCTCAGTTCCCGATTCCGCTGCCTCCCCGTTTCCTCTTGACGATGACCTGCGGGTTTGCGCATACTCGCCATCGGTGCCCCAAGCTGGGGGAGACTCTCTGCCTCCGGTGAAAGCTGGCCCTTATGGATCTGGTTTTATTACGTCTTCTTTTTGTCATTCTGTTTGCCGCGGTTTGTTACTTCCTTCGCCCATTCGGGATTCAGACAGGGTGGGAAGGAGCAGTTGCGGGAGCGGTGGCGGCATGCGCCGTCATCATCTTCGAACTCCGTGTGCGAGCGCTCACCCTTCGGCGATTGATCGGCGCGGTGGTGGGCAGCGTCCTCGGGATCTTCGGCGCCGCGTTGTTTTGCCTGGTTCTGCGCTCCGCGCCGCTTTCCGGTTCGAGCTCGGCAGTGCTGCAGATCTTCGTCCTGCTGCTGATGACCTACGTCGGCCTGCTTGTGGGCGCCAGCAAAGGCGATCTGCTTAACCCTGCTGCACTTGGCACTGTATTCTCCGGCGATAAGCCGACCCGGCGCAGCGCCAAGGTTCTTGATACCAGCGTCATCATCGACGGCCGCATCGCCGACATCGCCGAAGCTGGCTTTATCGACGGCATGCTGGTGGTGCCTGAGTTCGTTCTGCGCGAGCTACAGGTAGTAGCCGACTCAACAGACAGCTCTAAGCGCCAGCGCGGGCGCCGCGGCCTGGATATGCTGCAGCGCATGCAATCGAGCGAGCGCGTCCAGGTGCAAATCGTACCCGACGACTTTCCTTCAATTCGTGAAGTGGACCTGAAGCTGCTGGAGCTGGCCAAGAAATGGGAAGCCAAGGTGGTAACCAACGACTTCAATTTGAACAAGGTGGCCCACCTGCACCACGTCGAAGTGCTGAACATCAACGACCTTGCCAATGCGCTCAAGCCTGTGGTGCTTCCCGGCGAGCGGATGAATGTAACCATCCTGAAAGAAGGCAAGGAGTTCAATCAGGGTGTAGGTTACCTGGACGACGGCACCATGGTCGTGGTGGACCATGCGCGCAAGCTCATCGGCCGGTCGGTCGCCATCTCCGTGACCAGTGTGCTGCAAACCGCCAGCGGAAAAATGATCTTCGGCAAAATGGACGAAAACGGGAAGGCGGTCGAAGTATGATGAGTGCTTCGGCAACAGTCTTTGCGATCGTACGCGATCAGCAAGCGGAGTGCACTTGTCCCAAACGAAAGTGCCCGCGGCATGGGAATTGCCAACCGTGCAGAAACTATCATTTGAATTCCAAGCGCGGAAGATCACCCTTTTGCGAACGGAAGCCGGGATTGCTAAAGAGGATGTTGTCGAAACTCGCCTGACGGCGCATAGCTGACGGCTGAATCTCGTTTGGGCCGGCGAGCTTATCGAGAGAGGCTACGAAGCGCGCAGCCGATTCGAGAGACGAAGCTTTACCTCGGGCCATTCAGCCGCCACAATCGAATAGCGATACGAGTCGCGCGGGGTAATGTCTGCGGCCATGCGGTGAGCCCGCAAAACGCCCTCAAATTTTCCGCCAATGCGTGCAATGGCAGCTTGCGAACGCGAGTTACGCGCGTCGGTATGCAGGCAGACGCGCAGCACCTGCCAAACCTCAAATGCATGCGTGAGCATCAGCAGCTTTGCTTCGGTATTCGCTACGGTCCGAATGGCGGAGGGTGTCAGCCAGGTGTAGCCAATCTCGCAGACGTCAGGATTTGGGCGGCCGTGACGAACGTGGCCCACTGGCCATGCCCAACGTTCCATATCGAAAAATCGCGTTGAGCCGAGGACGGCGCCATCCGAAATGCGGACAGTGGCAAAGGGCACAGCCGTTCCGGCCTCGCGCCATGAGACCGCAGTTTCAATGTAGCGAAGTACGGCATCGCGCCCGACTGGAACGGCGCTCCATTGGTACAACGCGGGATCGCCCGAGGACGCCTCGACCAATCCGTCCGCGTGGGAAAGCTTCAGCGGCTCGAGACGAATGCGACTGCCTTCAAGGAGAACGGGCTCGGTCATTTCTTGATTGGGCGAGCGGGTCACGCCGGCTAGATGGGAAACTCGGTCAGACTGCTGAACTGGATGACTGGCTCGATGTTGGTGTAATTGGGAATATCTCCCCGTAGCTGATCGGCGACGGGCAGGAATGCCCGCATGAATCCGTCGACGGAGTCGCATGTGAATCCGGCGATGGCAGCGTACGTGGGCGGCGCGCCGGGTGCTGCTCCACTAACACCGATCTCTGCTGTGACTGCCTTGACGGCGTGTCCGAGCAGCTTGGCCGCCAACGGCATGTGAACAGTCAGATAGTATTCGGCGTCGAAGTGCCCGCCCGGTTTGTTTGGATAGGTCACGCTCATTCTGATCATTTTGCTCGTCCTCTTGGAAATTTGCGGTTTTCCCGCGTTTCGTCAAGCGGTCAATACTTCTGAATTTTAGGGTCGATTTCGTCGGCCCAGGCCAGAATGCCTCCAGCGAGATTTTTTACGTCGGAGTAGCCCTGCTGCGCCAGGAACTCAGCGATGCGCTGCGAGCGAGCACCGGAGCGGCATTGCACGACCACCTCGCGATCGCGTGGAATTTCTGCGAGCCGTTGAGGGATTTCGCCCTGGGGGATCAGGGTTCCTCCGATCTGGGCGATCTGAACTTCGTAAGGCTCGCGGACGTCGAGCAGGAAGACGTCTTCGCCGGCGTCGAGCTTCCGCTTCAGTTCCTGCACGCTGATTTGAGGGATGCCGTTGTTCAATGTCTTCTCCTGGCTGGTTTCGGGCGCGATGCCGCAGAACTGCTGGTAATCAATGAGTTTTGTAACGGTGGGATTCTCGCCGCAGACCGGGCACTCGGGATTTTTTCGCAACTTCAATTCGCGGAAGCGCATGGTGAGCGCGTCAACGAGGAGAAGGCGGCCAACCAGCGGCTCACCCTTGCCGAGAATAAGCTTAATGGCCTCAGTGGCCTGAATCACGCCGACGAGTCCCGGCAAGATGCCGAGCACGCCGCCCTCGGCGCAGTTCGGAACCATTCCCGGAGGCGGAGGTTCAGGATAGAGGCAGCGATAGCAAGGGCCCTGGCGGGTGGCGAAGACGCTTGCCTGTCCTTCGAACCGGAAGATTGAACCGTAGACGTTCGGCTTCGCGAGCAGGACGCAGGCATCATTCACGAGATACCGGGTGGGAAAGTTGTCAGTGCCATCAGCGACGATGTCGTAGTGCGCGATGATCTCGAGCGCGTTGGCGCTCGTAAGCATCGTCTCGTGCTTGATCACGTTGAGTCCGGGATTCAGCGCTTTGAGTTTTTCTTCGGCAGAGTCGAGCTTTTTGCGACCGATGTCCTTGGTGGAATGAATGATCTGCCGCTGCAGATTGCTTGCGTCCACGACATCGAAATCCACCAGGCCGAGCGTGCCGATGCCTGCAGCGGCAAGATACAGCGCAAGCGGAGAGCCCAGACCGCCGGCGCCGATGCAAAGCACGCGAGCGGCTTTCAGCTTCTGCTGGCCCTCGACCCCCACCTCAGGCAAAACGATATGCCGCGAGTACCGCGAAAGGTCGGCAGCGCTGAGCTCTGGTAGTTGAATCGGGGAAGTGGAGGCGGGCATGGCTCAGGTTCTCAGACCTTAGTGTAATCGGGCTGGAGGACACAAGGTCGCGAAGCGAACGGCCCCGCAGATCGCGGAGCCGTTCGAGAATCAGTCTGATTCAAGTGAGTTACGAAGTTATTGCGCCGGCTTCTTGGCAGCCGGTGCAGCCTTGGCAGCGGGCGCCATAGTTGGCTTCGGCTTCCAGAAGTCGGGAGATGCCTTCACCCACTCGTCTGGCGGATAGCTCTGTGCGGGATTGATGGCAAAAAGCTCGGAGTCGGAGCTTTCGATGCAGTCGCTGACGAGTTCCTCCAGCTTCTTCATCCCATCGGCGCCCATGGCATCGCGGAACTGCTTGTCCTCGGCGTAGCCGGTATCAATATCGGCCATCGACTTGTCGTCACTGATCACGACATATTCGTTGTCGCCGCCGTAGGCGATCTGGAAGGTAGCCCAGTGCGCACTGGTGCCGGCCTTTTTGTGAGCGTCAATCACAAGTTTGGCGAGATCGTGCCACTGTTTGTCGTGACCGGGCTTGATGTGGAACGAGGAAATTTCCATCAATCGCGCGGGCGCCAGAGTCGAGCTGGGCCGGTAGCTGGTTTCCTCGTCGTAAGTGAAGACGAACTGGTCAACGCTGTCGAGCAGCTCACCGTCGGCCACGCTATCTTTGTCGAGCTCTGCTGAGAAAGGCTTGTTCTTCATCATGGCCATGAAATCGTCTTGCCACGCCTTAAAGGAGGGATAGCCGGTGAGATAGAGAACGCGCGACTTGCCGGACAGCGACGCCAGGGCGAAGTAGTGCGTGGGCCATTTGGCAGCGGCCATTGCAGCCACAAATTTGGCCTCTGACTTGTCGTGCATGTCGCCGCCCTTACCCGGTTTGGTGTACTCCCGCGTAATTTCCAGGACTTTTGGCGGGCCTTGCATTTCTTGTGCCGCGGTGAACGAACTGCCGACAGCCGCGAGAGACAGGCCAATCAGAACGGAGCCTACGATCTTCATGTGTAAGAATCCTCCTTGATTTGCTCGAAGATAGCGTGCGATGGGGGATGGGAGTGGGAAGCGCAGGCTTTCTAGGGTAGCGCGATTATCAAACGCAAACCCCGCTTGTGTAAAGGAATTTTTCGTTGTAGAAGTGATATCCCGATGAATTTGCGGGTCGGTTTGCGCCGATTCCAAAATCAGTCGACAATCTGAATCGTCTGCGGCTCGAAGTGTTTGTCTTCTTCAGTCTTGCCGGCCAGGAGAAAGGCCTGTGTGCTCGCTGCCCTTCGTTCTGCGACTTCTGTAATCACGTAGGAACAGCCGAGCCAGTGGGCCTCGGCAAGATCGGTCAGTGACCATTCCGCGGGGTGGTCTGGATGGGAATGGTAGAACCCGGCGATCTCAAGGCCCTGGCGGCGAGCCTCCTGCGCAATCTTCACCAGCTCGGCCGGAGCAATCTCGTAGCGGTTGTACGAGGAACTTCCTTGGGAGTTGGTCGCACGCACGTTGCTGTGGACCCGCCAACCTTCAGGTGTAACGCGGCCCAGTAGCGCGCCACAACACTCGTGCGGCCAAGTCTCTTCGGCGTGAGCGCGAAGATCGCTATACACCGCGCTGGCGAGGCGGAGCAGGCTCATGTTCTCACCCGGATGGGATTAAGCAGCGCGCTGGCCGATTGTGCCATGCACGTGATCATAGAGACTCGCGGTGGAGATTGCAGGCTCCCGCAGGCTTGTGCGAGATTGGAAGTACGGGGATCGTGTTGCCCGCGTCAACATCTTCGCAGATGATCCTCGCAGACGGGAACCTGCTCATGTCACGAAAATCCGCCCATCCCGATTTCGATCAGACGCTGGAACTGCTCCGCGCTCATTTATTTGAAGTGGTTCCGTATCCCGCGGTCGAAGGGGGCGTGCTGGTGACGAAGCATGGCGTGGGCGCCGTGTTGGTTCCAGCGCCGCACAGCGACAACGTGGAAGATCCTGCCGCCGCATTCGCCATCCATCCCGGAGTGATGGTGAAGGGCGAGGTGGCGCGGCTGCTCGATCGCGG
>CAZKJB010000106.1:0-12068 GCA_964552975.1 uncultured Occallatibacter sp.
CCGCCCCAGGCCATCTCCATCACCGCACGCGTGGTCATTGCCACCGGCCGCTCGTCGCTGGTGTTGACCAGAAAATACGAAGTCGCTCCGGCCTTGATGTAGCGGCCGATTTCGGATTGGATGATGGAAACCGGGACCATCTCGGAGAGCTGGTTGGCTTGGCCGTTCATCATTGCCACGTGGAAATACATGCCTTGGCCCGCAGCAACCTTGCCGCCATCCTGCATGTCGCCATAGCCCGTATCGGCCCATACAAGCGAGACTTCAGGTGGAATTTTCATGTAGCCCTCCTGAGTAAGCCGAGCTCCCTCCTGCCACAGGTCCGTCACAAACTGCGCATTCGGATACTTCGCTCTCACAATCTTCATCTGCTCCTTGATTGCATCGCTAATACGCTGGCCGAGAAGGGGATCGTTGTTCTGCACGCTGGGGTCGAGCGTGGAATAGCTCGAGTCGGAGAGTCCGCGCAGCCCCACACTCCACAAAATCTCCTGGTCGGGCTTGTACGTCGCCACGGCATTCGTCCATGCGCGCTCCAGAATCTCTGGATGTGTCGAAAAATTGTAGGGAACGTCCTGCGGCCACCGCGCCACATTCACTCCAAGAGGGATCGCGTGATGCTGATTCACGATCAGTCCGCGCTCCGTGGCCGCATGGATCTGCGCGTCGTCGGGAAAGATCCATGTGCCCGGCACGACGATGTTCCCCTTCAGCCGCAGAATCGTCTCGAAGACCATATCCCACGCCTTCAGCGAAATGCCCGTCTGCTCGCCCTTCGCAGGCACAATCCAGCCAGTCAGCAGATCCTCGTCGTTGGGGAAGAAGCCACGGTATTTGAATACGGGACTCGGATAACTGCGCGCAAAGTCCTTGGGCACCGCAATCGATGTGTGCTTCGCCGGTTCCTTGTCGGTCCACAAATACATCGGGTCCACTCCGAGAACCGACTGCGAAAACTCATAGACCGCGAAAATCGTTCCGCGCATGTCCGCGCCCGTCAGGCAGATCACCCTCTTGCCGCTATTCATCGCCGTCGAAAACGCAAAGCTCTCTCTGTCGCTCGCCGTGCTGCACCCAACTCCCGCAGGCACGTTTTGGCTCTGCGCAATGACCAGTGCAACCGGCCCGCTCGCGTCCAGGCTATCAACAACTTTCGGCGCTTTGCCAAAGACCTTCGCGAAATCCGCCTGAAGATCCTGCGTCGCGCGATGCACTGGTCCTGGTTCGCTCGCGCTCACCACAAGAGTCACAGATGAATCGATCGTCACCGCTGGCGCTTGCGCGCATATCGGCGGGACAGAGCCCATTGTCAAAACGCCCAGTACGGCCAGCGACGGCAGGGCAATCGATAGAGAGACAACACGACGCAGTGGAAACATAACAGAACTCCTGGTTGGATTTGCGGCGATTCGCGGTTTTCTTCGCGTCTCGAATTATACAGATCGGTACCTCTTGGTGTCCCTCCACATTCTCCGTCTTCGGCTGGATGCTACAGTGGTTTCGTTTCAATTCCTCAATGGGGTCCTTTCGTTGCCACGACTTCGTGCTCTGGGCGCAGCAATTCTTTCGCTTTCGGGCGTCACTGGCGTCGCTCAGGGTGTGCAAGCCGCTCCGGTTCCGGCAGAGATGCGTTCCAGCTTCTTTGCCGTCACAGTGAACAACAAGAAGGTCGACGTGGCTCACGCGGCTTCGAACTACGACTTCGTTAGCTTCGACACGGCGACACCGGTGGAACTCTCGATCACCGCGGCCCAGCCCGGATTCTGGGATCAAGGCGTTGATATCGAGCCGTGGCGTCTCGGTCTGCGCGCGACACGACATCGATCGACCATCCAGTTCCGACTGCCCCCCGCAACGAAAATTTCCATCTCCCGGCCCGGCGACTTTCTGTACGAAGCGCGTATGCTGTTCATTTTTGCCGGTACGCCGCCTGCGCCACCTCCAACCGGGCCGAATGTCACCATCGTTCCTGCCGGAGTGCATCGGGAGAGCCTCAACCCCAAAAGCGGCGATACGATTTATTTCGCGCCCGGCTCCTATGTCCTCGGCAGTCTGAACCTGTGGCAGGTCCAGAATGTGAAAATCCTCGGCCGGGGAACGATTGTTTACGACGGGCCGCAGGATCCCACTTCTGACGATGGCTGGATGCAAAAGCCAGACTGGCACTGCATCGTCGGCTACCAGGCGCACAATGTCGAAATCGATGGCCTTACCTGCATCGTCCGCTCACGCACGTGGTCCATCCAGATGAAAGACTCCACCGGCTTCCGCTACGACGACCTGCGTGTCATCGGTGGCAACACCGGCAACGCCAACCAGGACGGTATCGATTGGCTGGGCGGCGGCGACTCAATCGTAAATCATTCATTCTTCCGAGCCTCCGACGATGACATCGCGGAACAAGGCAATTGGGATGGGTACACGCAAGCCGATTTAGTGCGTCCCGGCGCGGATGTCAGCAACGTCCTTGTCGAAAACAGCGAGCTCTCAACCAGCATCTCCAATGTTGTGCGCCTCGGTTGGCCGCAAAAAATCTACAACTCCAAGAACTTCACTCTCCGCGATTCCGACATTCTGCACGCCGGCATCGGTGCCTGCGGCCAGACCTTCGGCATTCTCGGCTTCTGGGGTGCGAACGGCGCAAAAGGCGACCACACGGGGGTGACACTTGAGAATCTCACTCTCGATAACTGGTACTCGCTGCTGCAAGTGGAACAGGAACAGCCGGCGCTGCACGATTTTACCTTCCACAATATCTGGGCGCTTGGTCAGCCGCCACTCGTCGAATCCACCTTGATCGGCAGCGTAAAAAACGTGACGCTCGACAACGTGAAATACGGTGCAACGCAAGTCACCAACGATGCCCAGGTTCCGATCTCGGTTTCGGGCGGGGCGGAGGAGCCGAAGTTTGCGCCGCCGCCCCCGCTCGCAGCTTCGTTTCGCGCAACGCCGCCAGTGTTCGCTCCGCTGCAGACCGTGAAGCTTACGGCGCAGCCGGCTCCCGGCGCACGCTACACCTGGCTTTTCGGCGATGGAAGCACCGCGAACGGTCGCGTCGTCAACCACCGCTTTCCCGACGCACTCGGAACAGAGCTCGACGGCCAGAATGAAGCGGGACAATTCCGCGTCCTTTTGCACGTGACCGATCGCTCAGGACATCAGGATTGGGCAGAGCAGGGATTGGTAGCTGTGGCCGAATGGCACGAAGCGATCAAGGAATCTGGTCCGGTTGAGGTGGGCCTGGCCTACAAGATCTATCCCGGCGGTTGGTCCGAGCTGCCGGACTTTTCCAAAATGCAGCCGACATTGACCGGCACGTCGACGAATCTCGACGCCGACCCGCAAGGGTTCACGCACTACGCGACGACGTGGGACGGTCTAATTGGTATTCCAGCGGACGCCGGATATACCTTTCATCTTATGGACCGCGATGGCGCGCGTCTGGTTATTGATGGAATGGTGGTGGCCGAAACCGGCCCGCCATTTGCACAGGTTTGCGGCTCGCCGGGAAATGCTCTGCGGTACGACTCCGGCTCTATTGGCCTACGTGCTGGTCTGCATGTTGTTCGCGTAGAAGCCCTCAATACAGTCAGTGGGGGCGCGCCTCGGCTCATGTGGCAGAGTGCGCAGCTTCCCCTCGCCGACGTACCGGCGTCCGCCTTTTCTCGTCGCAAGGAACAGGAAATAGCGCGGAGAGCCGATCGATAGCTGGCTCCTGACCACGAACCAGGGATCTCTGGTTTTACGGCAGTTGTGTCACATCCCACCCCCCGCCCAGGGCGCGAACCAGGCTCACGCTGGCGGCGAATTGCCGGCTCTCGATGTTGATGGCGGTTACCTGATCCTGGAGCAACGTTTGTTCGGCCGTCAGCACTTCAAGGTAGCTTGTCACGCCGCCTTTATAACGAGTGTTCGACAAATCAAACGAGTGCTGCGCGGCATCTACTGCATGCTGTTCCACTCCCGCCTCCTGCTCCAGAATGCGCAGCCCCGAGAGCTGATCTTCCACGTCGTTAAACGCTTGAAACACGGTGTTCCGGTAGCCGGCCGCCTGGGCCTCATATGTGTGGCGTGCCTCATCGGCCAGGGCATGACGCTGGCCCGCATCGAAAAGCAATTCCGTCGCCTGCGCTCCCAAACTCCACAAAGCGCTCGGGCCCTGAATCCATGTGCCACCGTGTGTGCTCTCAAATCCGCCTTCGCCGCCCAACGTTATGGTCGGATAAAAGGCGCTCACGGCGACGCCGATCTGCGCGTTAGCGGCCGCGGTCGACCGTTCTGCGGCTGCAATATCAGGCCGCCGTTCCAGCAGTTGCGAAGGCACGCCCGTAGGCACCTTCGGCAGCGTCAGATCGAGTGGCGAGGGCGGAATCTTGAAATCCGGCAGACTGTAGTTGGCGATCGTTCCAATCGCGTGCTCGTATTGTGCGCGCGCTACGCCCACGTCGACCAGTTGCGCGCGGACAGTTTCAAGCTGCGTTTGCGCCTGCGCCACATCCACTTGGGTCGCCACGCCGCCTGAAAAACGCCGCTGCGTCAGGTCAAGCTGGTGCTCCAGGTCGGTCACCGTCGCCGTTAGCAGTTTGCTTTCGGAATCCAACCCCCGCAGCGCAAAGTAATCGCTCGCCATCTCAGCGTGCAGCGTAAGCCCGACATTCGCTGCCACGGCCGCATCGGCCTGCGCATTCTCCCGCGCTGCTTCCACTGTGCGTCGAACTCGGCCCCAGAAGTCGGGTTCCCAGCTTGCCTGGCCCGCGATTACAAAGTCGGCATAATCGGTCGCGCCGCCTGGCGAGGCCAACGGCCGGTTGGACGAAACCTTATCGCGGCTGATCGAGGGGCCTGCAGACAACGTCGGATAAAGATTGGCCCGCGCAACTCTCACTTGGTCACGCGCAGCCAGATAGGTCTCAAGCGCCTGCCTCAGCTGCACGTTGTTGGCGTCAAGACGCTCTTCCAGTTGGTTGAGCTGCGGATCCTGGTAAATCTCCCACCACTTGCCGCGCAACATTCCGTCTGAAGGATTGGCAGGCTGCCAGGTACCTCCTTGCGGATTCGGCGGTGGAACGACGGTCGATGCGCCCGTCTCTTTGTATGCCAGAGGAGCACTGTATCCGGGGCGGCTGTAGTCGGGGCCAACGGGCTTGCAACCCGCAAGCAAAGCAAGTGCAGCCAGCCCGCAAACTGAGATCGCCCAGCTCGTCAAGAGTTGCCTCGCCTGCCTCGTCTTTGCCGAGGTTCGAGTCTCCTCCCCGTGCGCGTCCGGCGCTTTTCGTTGGCCCTGCATCGTTACAAGCCTCCCGCTGGCGAGGGGCTGCTGCCGGGCTTCTCGACAGTTACCTTTTCACCATCGATCAGCGAGTCAGGCGGGTCCTGGATAACCTGATCGTTCGGTCCCAGGCCACTCACGATCTGTACGTTGGCCCCGTCGTCTACGCCGATTACAACCGGAACCAGATGGGCAACCGCACCCTTATCGCTGTTAACCACCGTACTCACTTGCATTCCCGCCCTGCGGAAGATCAACGCGGCCGCCGGCACAATAAACGTGGCACCGGTGGCAACCGCCTTTAAGTGGACCTGCGCCAGCGCGCCCGGCAGCAACTCGCCGCCTCGGTTGTCAACATCGATTTCCGTCAGCAGCGTGCGGCTGGTGGGATCGATTGCGTCGGCGGTCCGCACGAGAGTGCCCTCATAGGTCTTACCGGGATGTTCGGGGAACGTGAGGTCGATCTTCATTCCACGCTTCAGGCTTTGCGAATAGAACTGCGGCACGTTGGTGTAAACGCGAAGCGTCGTAATCGCCTGCATATGAAAGAGTTCCGAACTCGCGCCTTGGCTGATCAACTGGCCCGTATCAACCGTGCGCGCGGTTACCACGCCGTCAAAGGGCGCGTAGATTTTTTCAAACGATTGCAGCTCGATGAGCCTCTGCACGTTTGCCTGGGCCGACTTCACTGCCGATGCCGAGGCCGCGGCCTGTGTTGTGAATGTGTCAGTGTCCTGCTGTGAGACGGCGTCCGATTTCACCAGTCCCGCGTACCGGTCCGCTTGCACCTTTGCGTTGCCCGCATTGGTCTCGGCGGTGGCGAGTTCGGCCTGGGCTTGCGCTACCTGCTTGTCCAATTCGGGAGTATCGATTACGGCCAGAAGGTCGCCCTTCTTCACCTTGGCTCCGATGTCGAAGTACCAGTGGAGCAGGTAGCCGTCGGTCCGCGCGTAGATGGGCGAGTCGGTAAACGCGGTTAGGTTGCCTGGAAGCACAAGATTGTCCACAGGCGCACCTGCTTTTGCAGGCGCTACGGTCACGGTCGGTGCGGCCAGTTCATCTGTTCGCTGGGCGAGCGTCGCCTCCGCATGGATGCGACGAAGGATTCCTGCAACGGCGAAGACGGCGAAAATAAGCAGGACCACGATCGCGGCCACGGCGGCTTTCCGCGTCGAGATGGGTTCCTGATCCGGCGCGCTCTCGTGGCTCTTCGCCGATTGAAGATTCGAATTGGATTCTTCGCTCATAAGAAACTACTCCGGTCTCTTGTCAAATTCGTCAAAGCTCGCGGTCAGCGCGGAATGGTCATCTCGCCTGCGGCGCCGTTCTAGGCGGCCATGGATAAATGAGAAAAATGAAGGTACAAAGAACAGCGTGCCGAAAGTGGCCAGCAGGAGCCCTCCGATGACCGCTCGTCCTAATGGCGCATTCTGCTCGCCGCCGTCGCCAAGGCCCAGGGCCATGGGCACCATGCCGATAATCATGGCCAGCGCTGTCATCAGCACGGGGCGCAGGCGGACAAAGCCGGCATTCAACGCCGCTCGCCGCGCATCGCCCACCAAAACCTCCAACTGTTCGCGCGCGAAACTCACCACCAGGATGGAGTTCGCCGTTGCCACGCCCATGCACATGATCGCGCCGGTCAAAGCCGGTACACTCAGTCGCGTTCCTGTCAGGAACAGGAACCAGACAATTCCCGCCAGCGCCGCAG
Organism: uncultured Occallatibacter sp.; assembly: GCA_964552975.1. GTDB lineage: Bacteria > Acidobacteriota > Terriglobia > Terriglobales > Acidobacteriaceae > Telmatobacter. The sequence continues at coordinate 6,981 of CAZKJB010000106.1, forward strand.
GTAGTGCTGAAATGATCAGGAACGGATCGAGCCACGACTGGAAATTGACCACGATCAACAGGTACACCAACAGGATGGAAACAGCCAACCCGCTCAACAGCCCGATGTACGACCTGTTCATGGTCTCGCTTTGCCCGCGAAGGGTGAAGTGCGAACCGCGCGGAAGCTCCTTTTCATGGGCGGCGACGATTCTTTCGATGGCGCGCGTTACGCTACCTAGGTCGGTCCCTTCAACGTTCGTAAAGATGTCGATCACAGGCTGAACGTCGTAGTGGCTGATGGTGCCCTGCTCTGTTCCCGGAACAATGTCGGCAAGATTGGCCAGTACCTGTTCCGCCCTCGGAGCTCCGGGGGCAGCGGTCGACGCTGTCGGAGTGACCGATGGCCCTATGCTGCCTGAGGGCGAAGCGCCGGGAGCGGCCGTAGAAGCGGTGCCCGAGGGTGCAGTCATCGCCGCCGTCTCCGCCGGATTGGTGACAGGCAAACTTTCAAGTTCGGCAAGATTGTCCATGCGATACTGCGGTGCCTGAATCGCGATGTTGTAGGTCACGCCGTTGCGAGGATCGAGATAGAAGTTGGGAGTCGTCTGAAAGCTACCGCTCAGCGCCACAAGCAGGTTTTGCGTCACATTCTGCTCGGTCAGGCCCATGTTTGCGGCGCGTGTGCGATCCACGTTCACTGTAAGGTTCGGATCGTTGAACGGCTGCTGGATGCGCGCATCCGCGGCGCCTCGAACATATCGGACCTCGTTCAGCATGCGCTCGGCCAACGCACGGTTTCCATAAAGGTCGGGGCCAACAATCTGAATATCGATCGGCGCCGCAAGGCCGAAATTCAGAATCTGTGTCACGATATCGACCGGAACAACATAGAACGTCACCCCTGGGTACTCGCGCGCCAGAACGGCTCGCAGCTCCTCGATGTATGCCTCTGTCGGATGATGATCGTGGCTCAGCTGCACCTGGATGTCCGCATCGGAAGCGCCCACAGGAGCCGAAGAAGAGTAAGAGAGGTTGAGCGACGAATATGGCAATCCAATGTTATCGAGGATCGCGGTTACCTCTTTGGCCGGAATCTGCCGGCGAATGGTCGCGTCAACATGATCGCAAAGCGCGGCAGTCTCCTCGATGCGCGTTCCGGTGTGCGCGCGCACGTGAATCATGAACTGGCCAGAGTCAACAGAGGGAAAGAAGTCCTGCCCAAGGAATGGCGTCAAGCCCAAAGAGATCAGAGAAAACGCCAGGAAGATGATCAGGAATACGCCGGAGTGATCGACGCACAGCGTGAGCAGGCGGAGGTAGCCATGGCGAAACTTCTCGAATGTCCGCTCAAAATAAACGTTAAACCGCGCAAAAGGATTGCGGCTCGCCTGCTTCCGCGCCGTCTCGGCATCGTCATGCTCTTTTAGCATGTACTTCGCCATCGTCGGCACCAGCGTGCGCGAGAGAAAGAAACTGGCCAGCATGGCAAACACCACTGCCTCCGCCATGGGCACAAACAGGTACCGCGCAACCCCGTTCAAAAGGAACATCGGCACAAAGACGATGCAGATTGCCAGCGTGGATACGAGGGCGGGGGTTGCGATCTGTGCTGACCCATCGAGAATCGATTGTTCGAGTTCTCTGCCGGTCTCGAGGAATCGATTGATGTTCTCAATCGCGACTGTAGCGTCGTCGACGAGAATCCCCACCGCCAGGGCCATACCTCCCAACGTCATGATGTTGATGGTCTCGTGCAGCGCGTAGAGCAGGATCAGCGAGCAAAGAATCGAAAGCGGAATCGAGACGGCGATAATAATCGTCGAGCGCCAGCTCCCCAGAAACACCAGGATCATCGTTGCCGTCAAGCAGGCGGCAATAATGGCCTCGCGAACGACGCCGTTCACCGCGCTGCGCACGAAAATCGACTGATCGGCCAGGGCGGCGATCTTCAGCGTTGGAGGCAGTTGCCCCTGGAAACTTTTGTTCGAAAGAATATCGTTCACGCCTTTGATAATGTCGAGCGTAGAGGCCGAGCCCGTCTTGAGGATGTTCATCATAATGGCGCGGCGTCCATCCACCCGGACAATATTCGTTTGCGGTGGATTGCCATCGCGTACGTGGGCCACATCGTGGATGTAAACAACGGCGCCATTCACCGCCCTGACGGGCATGTTATTCAGTGTTTCCAGCACTGTTGGCGCGGAGTTGGTCTCCACCTGGTATTCAAAACGGTCCAGCTTGATCGTCCCGGAGGGTGCAATGACGTTTTGCGCGCTGATTGCATTCACCACGTCGGCTGGTGAAAGCCCCCTGGCCTGCAGTGCGTTCAGGTCCAGGTCCACTTCGATTGCCCGCGACTTGCCGCCAAATGGAAACGGCGTCTGCGCGCCTTCGATCGTAGCCAGCTGCGTGCGGATCGTGGTCGTTGCCACATCGTTCAGTTGTTGCTCGTTGATGCCTTGGCCAGAAAGGCCCAACTGCAGAATGGGAACACTGGAAGCGTTGTATTGGATGACGAATGGAGGATTCGTCCCGGGCGGAAGCATGCGCAGCTGAACCTGGCCGATCGCCGTCACCTGGCCCACTGCCTGGCCAATGTTTACATTAGGGTGAAAGAAGACCTTGATGATCCCCACTCCCACCAGCGTCTGGGATTCGATGTGGTCAATGTCATTGACCGCGGTGGTTAGGCCCCGTTCGGAGGGTGTCACAATGCGGTTGGCCATCTGATCGGCAGAGAGGCCCTGGTACTGCCACACCACCACAACAATGGGAATATTGATGTTCGGAAAAATGTCCGTCGGCATCGATTCGATGCTGAATACGCCAAGGATCAAAATCAAAAGCGCAAAGACGACGAAGGTATAAGGCCGCCGCAGCGCAAGCCGGACAATCCACATCATAAAGTTGGTATTCGCTCCTCGGTCGGCGTCTTCATGATGCCGTGGCCAGCCACAGGTCTACGCGCCGGGCCGCCATCGACACCGCCGCAAACAGAAACTAGTCCCCGATTTTCCGTTTGGCGCCGGGTCCTCGGTTCCCGGAACCGATTGCGCGCAGGCGCAGATCGATCCGAGATTCCGTTGAAAATACTATGGTAGCCGAATCGCAAACCTCGCGAAACGTGCCGCAAATTGAAGTCTGCCTATGCAACAGTGAGATGCTCTGAAGGCCCTTGGTTCTGCCTGGGTCAGAACTCTCCGAAATCTATAAATGGCCTGTCTTAAGGATAGTCGCTCAACCCCACTCCGTTCGATGGCCGATCCGTATTTTCAGTCGCGGAATTCTGTCTGCTTGAGGCGGTGCCCTGCGACGCGGTAGTGCGTCTAAAGGGCATGCCCGCAGCCACGGTGGACTCGAGAGGCCTTCGGGCCACCTCGTTCCGGTAGACTGTAAATGGATTCCAAAAAGGGGATTCGACCTTGTCTCCGGCGCCTGGCGCAGAAGGGGAGTTGTGGGAAGGACACGGTTCGGGTGCCCATTGTCATTCCAGCTGTTTGGGTGGGGTGGCTGCGGTCCCATATAATCAATCTTTCCTTAGTGGAAGCGCAGATTTTAAGCAACGAGGGTGTGCAAATTCTACCTGTGATGCTGAATTATGGAACGACAGAGTCTTTTTGCTCGCCGCAGGGCTCAAGCCCGGTGAAGACCAAGCACACCTCCATCGCCCGGGTCGCCTATGCAATCAAGTCGTTGGCGCGTCTCGCGCTGTTTCTTGTCCTTGCTTCGAGCGCCGTTGCCGCCCTTGCTCAAACGTCTGAGACCATAGCCCAGGTTCGTGTTATCGGAAACCGGCGTATTCCGAAGGAAACCATCCTCGCCCGCATGTTCACGCACGAGGGTGACACCTTCGATCCCATCTCCATCGAGCGCGATTTCAACTCGCTCTGGAACACCGGCTACTTCGAAGACCTCAGGATCGAGCGCGAGGACTCAGAAAAAGGCGTCATTTTGAACGTGTTCGTTCGCGAAAAACCGAACATCCGCGAGATCAACTACAAGGGCTTGAACAGCGTTACCGTCTCCGACGTGCTCGACCGCTTCAAGAAGGAGAAAGTCGGCCTTTCGGTTGAGAGCCAGTACGACCCCGCCAAGATCAAGCAGGCCGAAACGGTTATCAAGCAGCTCTTGGCCGAGCATGGGCACCAGTTCGCCACCATCAAGGACGACATTAAGACCATTCCACCGGCGTCTGTGCAGGTCAACTTCAATATCAAAGAAGGCCCGGTCGTTAAAGTGGGCCGCATCTCCTTCGTGGGTAACCAGCATCTCAGCGGGCTTTTGCTGCGCCGCGCCATGAAGAACCTGAAGCCCATTGGCATTCCTTACTCCATCATCTTCGAGGACCTTTTCCCGCAAACCTACGACTCTTCCAAGCTGGAGGAGGACACGGAGCGGGTGCGCCAAGCCTACCGCGATAAGGGGTACGCCAATGCGGCTGTCGAGCAGCCCAAGACTCAGATTCGCGACGAGGGCGGCCTCAACTGGTTCACCTTCCGGCCGAATAAAGGCAAGCGCATCGACATCCAGATGACCATTGAAGAAGGTGGCCGCTATCGCCTCGGTTCCATCACGTTTTCCGGCAACAAGCAGATCACAAATCTGAAAGCTCTCCGCGCTACTTTCCCCATCAAGGATGGCGACTGGTTCAGCGCAACCGAGATTCAAAAAGGCCTCGAAGCCCTGAAAAAGGCTTACGGGAGCTTGGGCTACATCAACTTCGGCGCCATTCCCAAGATCGTCCCTGACGATCAGAAGAAAACCGTCTCGATGAACATCGACATCGACGAGGGCAAGCAGTTCTTTGTCTCGCGCATCGAGTTCCAGGGCAACACCATCACCCGCGACAAGGTCATCCGCCGCGAGTTGATGCTCGACGAGGGGTCAATCTACAACTCCCAGCTATGGGAGTACAGCCTGCTTCGCCTCAACCAGTTGGAGTACTTTGATCCTCTCAAGGTCGACCAGGACTCCGAGGCCCATCAGGACCCCGATGCGGGCACCGTCGAACTGCTCCTCAAGGTGAAGGAAAAGGGCAAGAACTCCATCGGCATGAATGGCGGCGTCAGCGGCTATTCAGGCGCATTCCTTGGCGTGAACTATCAAA
>CAZKJB010000107.1:0-12044 GCA_964552975.1 uncultured Occallatibacter sp.
GGCATCACGCACGTGCTGGTGACCTGCTGCACCGGGCTCTATGCGCCGGGGCTGGACTTTGAGATCGTCGATCACCTCGGTCTTTCCGCTGATGTGGAGCGCACGATGGTTGGATTCATGGGATGCTATGCCGCGATCAACGCGCTGAAGCTGGCGCGGCATATTGTGCGCTCAGACCCGAAAGCGGGTGTGCTCATGTTAAACCTGGAGCTGTGTACGTTGCACCTTCAGGAGACGCAGGACCTGGAGCAGGTGCTCTCCTTTCTGGTCTTCGCCGATGGTGCGGCGGCGAGCCTGATTACCGCGCGTGAGCAGGGTTTCGCGCTGGATAGCTTCAAGGCAGTGATGGTACCAGAGACACGTGGGCTGATTACCTGGAAGATTGGCGGGATGGGTTTCGACATGCTGCTATCCGGGCAGGTGCCGGGAGAGTTGGGCCGTGCGTTGCATGAGGGCGAATTGATGGCGGAGCGCGAAAGGATTGACCTCTGGGCGGTGCATCCCGGCGGACGATCGATTCTGGACGCGGTGGAGAAGGGGCTGGAACTGCCGGCGGATGCGCTGGCAGCGTCTCGAGAAGTACTATCGTGCTTCGGAAACATGTCGTCTGCAACGGTGATGTTTGTGCTGCAAAGAATCATGCAGCAAGCACGTCCTGGACAACGTGGGTGTGCAATGTCGTTTGGCCCGGGCCTGACAGCGGAGACGATGCACTTCCATGCCGTCTAGTGCACAGATCGATTTCAGTCGACGGGCCTCTCCGCGTGAGTTGCCGGAGCTGATGGATGGCGACTGTAGTTACGAGGATTTCCGTGACTGCCTGCGCAGTCTGGAAACAGTCAATCGCTGGCTTCTGGGTTATCGGCCGACGCTGGCTTGGCTGGATAGGTTGCCGCATGGATTGCGTGATCCGGTGCACATTGTGGATGTGGGTAGTGGCGGCGGCGACTATCTGCGGCAGATTGCAGTCTGGGCACGGAGACGGGGCATTGCTGTGCAGCTAACAGGGATCGACTTGAATCCTTATGCTGCGCGTGCAGCAGCGGAGTCCACACCGAAAGAGCTCAAAATCGAATGGGTAACCGGCGATGCTCTTGAGTATCGACCGAATAAGCCGGTCGATATCGTAGTGAGCTCGCTGCTAGCACATCATCTAGAGGATGAGGAGATTGTCGCGCTGCTGAGATGGATGGAGGCAACCGTGCAGGGTGGTTGGTTTATCAACGATTTGGAGCGGTCGGAGTGGACCAGTCGGATGTTTGGGTGGGTGCGCTGGCATTGGCTTGTGCGCCACGATGGGCCTGTGTCGTTCCGACGGGCCTTCCGGAAGGAGGATTGGGTGCGCCTACTGGCAGCGGCTGAGGTCCCTCCAGAGAGGGTTACAGTCGAGCTGTGTCGACCAGGGCGCTTGTGCGTGGGACGGTGGAAGTGAGGTCGGAAACTGAGAGATCTGAAGCCAATGCCTCCGCCCCCATGGCGGGCCTCATCACGTCTAACCATCTGAGAGGCGAATGATGCCAACTACCAGCCTGCTAGCGCCAAGATACTCAGGTTCCAGATTTAAGACCATTCTCTGGGCCTCCCTTGGTCTCACGGTACTCTTCGTCTTCATTACCTCAGAGCTGCTCCTCGTCACCGATTATCCGATGTATCACGCGTACCGTCTGCAGGTAATTGCCGACCGCCATCTCCTCATCCCGCATACGCTCGCCGGAACGTTGGCTCTCTTAATCGGCCCCATTAATTTCTCCTCGCGGATTCGTCAGCGTTACCTCCAACTCCATCGCACCCTCGGCCGTATCTACGCGATCTCCGTGTTTGTCGGTTCCTTCACGGGGATTGCTCTTGCAGCCGGCCGCCCGGGTCTTCCCGGAACCTCGATGCAGGCGGCCGCCTGGATGGTCTGTACTACTGCTGCCGTGATTGCAGCTCGTAACCGCCAGGTCGTAGTGCATCGGCAGTGGATGGCACGTTCCTATGCAGTTACGTTTACCTTCGTCTCAAGCCGCGTCTTCAATCTTGTGCCCGCCTACTGGAGCCACCTTGGCGACGTGCTGTCAGCGGTCGGGGTCATTGCCTTCACCTTGGCTTCGATTCTTCTGGTCGACCTCGGCCTGAACTGGCACGAGCTCACGACGCGCCGCGAATGATGGCCGGCTACAAGCGGCGAAACTTTGAAGGCATCCCATCAACGCAGGTGATACACACTGATCTTACGACCGGGTTTGCAGGATCTGTTGTCATTTGCCAAAGCTAGCTCCTTCCAGTTCCGAGTTGACAACAGGCCCGACACCGCCTAGCTGTCCGACTATCCTCACGATCGCAGGCTCCTCACTTTCCAGCACCCATACCAGCACATCTTTTGGCTGAAGTCCGAGCAGGCGTGCAATCACGCCAACGATCCCACCCAACTCTGGATGGATGCGAAACACCGTCGCCCTAAGAGCCTGTCCATTCATCTGAAACGGCTGCACGCTCTCCGGCGAGATTAGTAGCTGCACCAATCGTCCACTGCCGACTGGCGCCAGTATCCCGATCCGGAACGCCTTCGTATTCTGCGGCACATTCAGCAGTAACGTCCCAATAAAGCCATTCGCCAGGTCGTCCGGCAGATCCATGTGCTCGCTCTCATCGTGTATCTTGCCGTATTTATCGGTCGTGCGGGTGGTCGCCATGCCGTTTGCGGCTTCCACTGCAAAGTCAACCGGCTTCGCGAAGAATGGTCCCTTTTGGATGTAGTGGTCGTGAACTAACCGAAACGCGCCTTTCTGACGGAAGGTCGTCGTCTCATCGTCAATCGACCCATCCACAAAACGATAGGTCAGGCGCAGTGTCACTTCATCGCCTTGCACTACCTGCGAAAACTCGGTTCTAGCGAGGATGGCACCCGACTCGGATCGCACTACCATAAACTCGTGCATTGGGCGTTGGACGTGTCTCACTGGAATTAGCTCTGCCTGCGCCGCGTTGCCCGACACCATCACCAAACAGCCGGCTAAAAAGAAATTGCTTCCTTTCACTGAGTCCTCGTTCCGACGTTCAGCTTAGTGAGACGCAATATACCTACTCCGGTAACCGGCTCGTTGCCTGCCCAAGATGACGATTCGTACAGAATCCCGTTTCAAGCTGTTTTCCTAAACGTCTATAAGGTTAGATAGACCTAGAGAGTTTGCCACAAATTGCCGAATCGCACAGTAGATTAGGAGCAATACTTTGAACGATGAAGTTCTCGTCCTCGGTGGTGGAGTGGCAGGCTGTGCCGCTTCGATCGCGCTTGCCCGCAAGGGACGGAGCGTCACGTTGATTGAACGGGAGCCCACACCGCGCCATAAGGTCTGCGGAGAATTCCTAAGTGGGGAAGCCCTTGAAGATCTACATGCTCTTGGCATCGACGTGGCCTCTCTCGGAGCGGTACCCATCAATTATGTGCGCCTCGCCGCCGCCAGACGGGCCGCGGAAGCTCCGTTGCCTTTTACCGCGGCCTCACTCACCCGCAAAGCGCTGGATACCGCGCTCATCGCCGCAGCCGCCGCCGCTGGCGTCCGCATTGAACGTGGTCGCAGTGTTCAGTCGCTCAACCGCGTGAAAGCCAACCTCTGGCAGGCTACGCTCGACGACGGTACAAAATACGAAGCGCCAACCGCCTTTCTCGCCACTGGTAAACACGATCTGCGTGGACACGGTCGTCCGAAAGACCCTCACCAATGGGTCGCCTTCAAGATGTATTACCGGCTGTCTGCCGCGCAGGCCGCTGACCTGGCGGATGCCTCTGAGTTGACGCTCTATGCGGGAGGCTACGGCGGTGTTCAACCGGTGGAAGATGGCATAGCGAATTTCTGCTGTGTGGTGCAACGACGGTATTTTGTACGCGCTGGTCTTCGTTGGGGGGGGCTTTTGACGAAGATGCAGCAGGACTGTCCCCACCTCGCGATGCGCCTTGGCGATGCGACGCCTCTGCTCGACAAGCCGATTACTGTCACTCACATACCGTATGGTTTTCTCCGCCGAACAACCGAGGATGGGCTCTACTGTATCGGGGATCAGGCAGCCGTAATCCCCTCCTTCACTGGTGATGGCATATCTATCGCCCTGCACACTGCCCGCCGTGCTGCCGCTGCCTATCTTGCCTCGGAGCCTGCCCCAGTCTTTCAGCCGAAGCTGCGCTCCGCAATGCTGCCTCAGATGCGTCTTGCCGAGATCGCTGCTAACGGCTTGAACAATGCAATCGCGCGTGCTGTGCTGCCATTCTGCCTCAGGGTTTGGCCCGGCGCTATGCGCCTAACGGCTAGCCTCACGCGCGTCACCCAACCAGCCGCGGTTGCTCCACGGGCATTGACCAACTGAAATCGAACGACACGAAAACAAGTCTCGGCTGTTAGCTCATAAGAGAGATGACGAAATGAAATCCTTCGCAGTCTTTGCCCTCGCGCTATTATTCGGTCCGGCCGCATTCGCCCAGCATCAAAGTTTCTCCGTCAACCCTGATGCCAGCGAGGTCAGGATGAAGCTCAATACGACCCACGAGGTCGTCGACGGCACATTCCATGTCCAGTCCGGATCGATCAATTTCGACCGGACCGTTTCTCATATATCCGGGATAGTTATCGTCGCAGCGGGTAGCGGCAAGACCGGAAACGACAGCCGCGATAAGAAGATGGATAAAGACATTTTAAAGGCAGACCAGTTCGCGACCGTCTCTTTTACGCCTAAAACTTATACCGGAACGATTGCTGGGTCAGGGGACTCGACCATTCAGGTGAGTGGCGTATTCACTCTGCTTGGCACGCCTCACGACCTGACGATTCCTATGCAGATTCGTATCGATGGATCAAAGGCGACAGCTAAGGCGAAATTCGTCGTCCCCTACGTGCAGTGGGGTCTCAAGAACCCAAGTTTCCTGATCTGGAAGGCGGAGAATGACGTTGCGATTGATCTCAATCTCGTCGGCCAAATCTCATACTAAGGAGACTGTCGCCGAAAATGAATAGGCGTGCGATTGTATTGGCTGCTCTTTGCCTGATCTCAATGCCCGTCGTCGCTCTCGGTCAAACTGACGAGATTCAGGTCTACGACGCGGAGATTGCTCCGCCGGGAATTTTCAATCTGATGATCCACAACAACTTCACGCCGAAGGGACGCACGGCGCCCGACTATCCTGGTGCGATTATCGCAGATCATTCGTATCAGGCCACTGCCGAGTGGGCGTACGGCGTCACGCCGTGGTTTGAGCAGGGACTATATATGCCCGTAACGTCGCCCTTTTCCGAGAACGATGGCTCGACCATCAATGGCTTTAAGATTCGCGAACTATTCGCGCGACCCAACGCTCATGACCACACCTTCTTCTATGCAGCCAATTTCGAGTTCAGCGTCAATCACCATTACTGGGAGTCCCGGACAATTAGCTCCGAGATCAGGCCCATCGTGGGATTGCATCTTCATCCATGGGATCTCATTTATAACCCGATTGTCGACACAGACTACACCGGCGGACTTGGAAACCTGCAGTACAACCCCTCCGGCAGAGTGGCCTACAACTTCAACGACAGGTGGGCCCTTGCCGCGGAGGAGTATGACAGTTTCGGACCGCTGCACGGCCTTTTGCCACTTTCCAAGCAACTTCACGAGGTATGGGCGACGACGGATTACTCGGGCACTAAATTTCCAGGTTTGAGTGTCGAAACCGGGATCGGGTACGGTTTGACCGGGGCATCGGACAAATGGACGCTTAAGCTGATGTTTTCACGCAACCTCAATGTCCACCCATCGGGTCCCTGAATGGGGAAAAGCCTCAAAGAAGAGCCGATTTCTTCATTTTGAGCTTGTCCAATAGGCGGAACACATTCGATTCTTAGTTTCTGTTTGGCCGCAGACAATCGGACCGACGTCCGCGGGGAAACGGGTGATAACCCGACCAATCGCTGGGGTCGGCTCCGTCAATCCGATCTTTCGTCAAGCGGGAAATGGTTCTTAGTTGTTGTGAACAGTCCGTAGCTCGTTTCCACCTCCTTGAACGCGATTAGAGAGCCGAACCGGTCATTGACAGGCTTTTCCAGGTTTTGCTTGCAGCCGAGATAGCGTTCCGTTGTCAAAACAGAGGCGTGCCCGAGAAGGAACTGGATTTGCTCAAGTTCACCGCCGCTTGAGTGGCACAGCTTGGCGCAGGTACGACGAAGATCGTGGGGTGCAATGTGCTCGAGTTCCAGACGCTGAGAACAGCTCCGAACCACGTACCAAACCACATTTTCAGATATCCCTCTGCCCCAGGTTGAGTTATGTCGGCTGACGGCTCTGAAGATTCGCCCATCGGTCACCTGCGCAGCTGCCGTCCATTTGTTCAGGGCTCCCTTCACCCAATTTGGCATTGGCACAGTGCGGACATGCCCACCCTTTCCTACCAGGTCAACTATTGCCCAATGCCCCTGACGGATCTGCACATCCTCCATTCTCAGGGACGCCAACTCTGCTCTACGTAACCCACAACCCAACAGGATTGCAATCATCGCAAAGTCGCGATTGCTCCGAAGACTTTCGCCGTCGGACTTCTCCAGGAGAATTGACACTGTTCGAGATTCAACCAGTTCCAGATCTCTGCCCCAACTGCTTGACGCCCTTCACTCGCCGGATGCCGGCAGCTAATTCGGGACTCAACAGGCCCGAATCCGCAGCTTCGTAGGCTAGTCGCCGCACAGCTGCAAGCTTTTGATTGATTGTGGCTGCGGCCAGCCCTAGAGACTCGAGATACAGTCGAAATCTGAGTACGACGGTTCGGTTCAACGCCAGACGCGACTCAGAACAGTACCAAGCGATGAATTGGTCCATTGCGAACCGATAGTTTCGTCGCGACCTGGGAGAGCTGAGACTGTTCAGCACAGAGGTCTTGGAATGGTCTAGATCCGGCAGGAGTAGGACGATCCGCGCACGGTTGTGCTTCTTGCTCTTCTTTCGCATACAAGCGGCCTCCCCGCCGCAGGTATGCCATTAATTCACCGGACCGGAACGATCGTCTCGCTCCTACTGACTCGAAGAGCGCACACGCGATTATGCGCTTGTCGAGCTTGCCGAATACGCACGTTGGTTCAAACCGGTGAAGTACTTGCGCTGGAACAACAGCGCCAAATTGACTAGTGCAATCATGACCGGCACTTCGACCAGTGGGCCGATAACAGCGGCGAACGCGGCGCCGGAGTTGATGCCGAACACCGAGACGGCGACGGCGATCGCCAGTTCGAAGTTATTCGAGGCTGCCGTAAACGAGAGCGTTGCCGTCTGCGAGTAATCTGCCCCCAGCTTGCGGCCCATATAAAACGACACTAGGAACATGACGACGAAGTAGATTAGCAGCGGTACGGCGATTCTGAGCACATCCAGAGGCAGACGCACGATGTAGCTGCCTTTGAGAGAGAACATCACCACGATGGTGAAGAGCAACGCCACCAGCGTTATCGGCGCGACTCGCGGCACGAAGTTGCGGTCGTACCATTCACGTCCCTTTGCCCGGACCAGAACGGTGCGCGTCAGGAAGCCAGCAAGGAACGGGATGCCCAGGTAAGTGAAAACACTCTTTGCGATCTCGCCGATGGAGATGGTGATCACAGCTCCGCGCAGCCCGAACCAGCCAGGCAGAACCGTGATGAACACCCACGAGTAGACCGAGTAGAAGAAGACCTGGAACAACGAGTTGAACGCAACCAGTCCGGCTGCATATTGCGTGTTGCCCTTCGCGAGTTCGTTCCACACGATGACCATGGCGATGCACCGCGCCAGGCCGATCAAGATGAGCCCAGCCATATATTCGGGATACCCACGAAGGAAGACGATGGCGAGCGCGAACATCAGAACCGGCCCGATCAGCCAGTTCTGCACCAGTGACAGACCCAGCACTCGCTTGCTGCGAAAGACCTCGTGCAGTTCTTCGTAACGAACCCGCGTGAACGGTGGATACATCATCAGGATAAGTCCCGCCCCGATGGGGATCGAGGTTGTGCCCACACTGAAGCGGTTCAGGAACGGAACGACTCCAGGAGCAAGCCAGCCCAGAGCTACGCCGAGCACCATCGCGGCGAAGATCCATCCGGTCAGGTAACGGTCCAGAAAAGACAACCGGCTCTTTTTCACTATTGCCTCCTACAACCGGCCTATCTGATCGATCTCGCGCTTGATTGCCATGTCTTCGAGGGTCGCCAAGGGCAACGAGAGGAACAAGCCGATTCGCCGATCCAGAACTGTGAAGGCATCATGGAACGCGCGCGCGATTTCTTCGGGAGTGCCTTTGACTGCCGCCGGATCAGCGACACCCCAGTGTGCCGTCATCGGTTGGCCCGGCCAGTAAGGGCATTGTTCTTTCGCGGCGTTGTCGCACACGGTGAAGACGAAGTCGAGCTTCGGTGCTTCCGGCCCTACGAACTCGCTCCACGATTTGCTGCGCAGACCGGCCGTCGATAGCCCCGCCGACTCGATCTGCTTAAGCGCCTCGGGCCGCGGATGCCCGGTCGGATGACTGCCCGCGCTGTACGCCGTGATCTTGCCCTTACCTTTGTGGTTCAGGATCGCTTCGGCCATGATCGAGCGTGCAGAGTTTCCGGTGCAGAGGAATAGTACGTTGTAGTGTTTATCCATTTCGGGTCTCTTTTTCTACGAGCAGCAGCCTGGTTGGCAGCAGGCGGCTTGGGGTTTGTTCGCGCGCACGAACGCGCTGAAAAACTTATCAGTCACCTGCGGAGCGATGGCGTCTACATCGACGCCGGCCTCCGTGAGGAAGTGGCGCGCATCTTCGACGTTGTAGACCCGCGTCGGTTCGATGTAAGCCGCGGCGAAGCCAGCGCGCGTCAACTTTGCGATGTACTCGCTCTCTTCGAGTGCACCGGCGATGCAGCCAACCCAGAGCAACATGCTTTTGCGCACTTCTTCCGGCACGCTACCACGAACAACCACATCCGAGACAGCGAACCGTCCGCCTGGCTTCAGCACACGGAAGGCTTCTCGGAGAACACGATCTTTGTCGGCAGAGAGATTGATGACACAGTTCGAGATGATGACATCGACCGAGTTGTCGGGCAGAGGGATGTTCTCCATTTCGCCCTTTAGGAACTCCACATTGGTGACGTCCGCCTGCTTCTGGTTCTCGCGTGCCAGCGCCAGCATGTCGTCCGTCATGTCCAGACCGTATGCTTTACCCGTTGGCCCAACTCGTTTCGCCGAGAGCAGCACATCGATGCCGCCACCGGAGCCAAGATCGAGTACGGTGTCGCCGGGCCGGAGATCGATTAGCGCGGTTGGATTGCCGCACCCGAGAGACGCTCTGACCGCTTTCTCAGGAATGGCACCCGTCTGATCGGCACCGTAGAGGTCTGTCGTGATTGGATCGCAGCACCGGAGGCCGGGATCGCAGCATGCTTGCAGACTACCCGATTCGGCCACAGCGCGTGCCACACTTCCGTACTTTTCCTTCACTTGTTCCTGAACGCTCGATTCCATTGATTGCGTCTCCTCGTATACGCTAAAGCGAATGTATTCCCTACTGGACATATCTGTCAATCCGTATATCATGGAGAGGTGAACCATTCCGCAAAGACTTACGATTTGGCTCTCTTGTTCGCTGCGCTGTCCGATCGCACCCGGCTCCGGTTGCTGAACCTAATGAATGGCAGGGAGGTGTGCGTTTGCTACTTTGTAGAGATTCTCGGCCAAAGCCAGCCGAAGATTTCGCGCCACTTGGCCTATCTGAGACGTGCCGAAGTGGTCGCCGCAAGACGCGAGGGCAAGTGGGTGCACTACAAGATCGTCGTGCCTACGAATACCGGCGCTGCCAAAATTCTGCGGGAAACGTTGGCTGTGCTCAAAGAAGATAAGGAAATGCAGGCTGACCTGGCACGCCTCAACAAATCGTGCTGTGTGCCCCAGAAGGTATCCGCTCTGGACGGAGCTCCGCTGCCGACGATCCTTGAAGTGCTTGCCTCGTCCTCCTGCTGAATTGCCGGTAACAGGCCATATCGCGTTTCCACGGCCACCTTTTCCCCAGGGTCGCGGCCAACCCAAGTTCCAACCCAAGAATTTCGGGCCGAAGCAGCATGGAAGAGGTCACCGGTTCGATCCCGGTCAGATCCTTAATTACCCATTGTTCACAGATGTGGCCCGACCCTGCCGGAACTCCGAGGTTGCTGAGTTTTCTAGCTTCCATCGGCAGCATCATCTCAACAGCCTTCCAGTTAGCTTAGTTGATGAACTGGCTCCTTGCCGATTGATACCACCTTCGGGTTATTTGGAAGCCCGTGGCTTGGTGCTACATTTATATTGATTCACTTGAGTTCGGGTGGAGTGGAACCAACTGAAAGGCTCAGGCCGCCAGGCCGAGACCGAGTTGGTCAATCTGGAACGCCGGATGAACCGAGAGGTTCCCGCGTGGTAGGGTACTAGCCCCGACCCGTGCGCCGGAAGGGCTAAAGGGACGCCCCCAGCCCACCGTAATACGTCTCACGTGAAAGCCTCAAATTGAACGTCATTGAAATTGAAACACCGGGGACACCCGGTCCACGCTTGGGCATCCTGAGCGTGAAGGACACTACGAGCTCCGGCCAAGCCCGCCGCTGCCGGAAGCCAGACCTGGGCTCGACCACTGAGCCTGATAACCCCATGCTTGATACCGAACAAGCCGGTGCCTACCTGGGCGTGGCCGGCGCGACGCTGCGCGATTGGAAGTGCCAGCGCATCGGCCCACCCTTCGTCCAGTTGAGCGCGCGGGTAGTTCGCTATCGCCGCTCGGATCTCGAGCAGTTCATTGCCTCACGTCGCGTGGTGCCAAAGGTACGAAGCATAGGGAGGTTCGCTCATGCGCCTGTACACGCAGCCAAGAAGCCCGTTTCTCTTCTTTGATGTCCACATCGATGGCAAACGCCATCGGATCTCAACTAAGGAAACCAGCCAGAAGGCGGCAAAGAAGGCTGCTGACGCCTACATGCTGCGCTTGGGATCAGGGGAGGCGAGTGGTCATAGACGCCCTGCCCCCACCCTCCGAGCCTTCAGCGAACGGTTCTTCCAGTGGGCGGACAACACGAGCACGCTTGAGCCGAACACCAAGAAGTTCTACTCATACGGTTGGCGTCTTCTCTCCTTCTCTGTCCTGGCTCAGACTCCAATTGACCAGATCGATGCCGAGCTGATCGACACCGTCGCCTTCGCGCGACCGGTGATCGATCGGCGTACTCGCAAGGAGACAGGTGAGACCGCAGCGTGCAGCAAGACTTACTCGCAGCAGGCCCTGCGAACGCTCCGCGTCATGTTGAGCAAAGCCTATGAGTGGAAGGTGATCAAGTACAAAGTCAGCTTCTCCATCGGGAAGACTCAAGCGCGTCATGGCATCATTACACCGGAGATCGAGGCCATAATCCTGCGCGAACTGGATGGGTGGCGCACACGCAAACCCTGGCTCATCGTCATCACACTGATGGATACCGGATGCAGGCCAAGTGAAGCGTTCAGCATGCGGCTCGAGAACATCGACTGGGCCGGCCGCTGGATCTGGATCCCTGATGGCAAAACCGAACACGCACGGCGCTGGGTCATCATGACCGAGCGGCTGCATCGCGAACTGGCTACCTGGTGCCATGGCTCCGAGGGACCAGGCTGGCTCTTCCCTGCCCGTACTCGGAGCAGCAAAGCTGGACACATGAACACCATCGGGCACAGCTTCAAGGCCGCCTGTGTCCGCGGCGGTCTCGACCCCAAGATCGTGCCCTACCTGGCGCGGCACAGCTTTGGCACAACGACGATGCGCGAAACAGGCAACACCTTCGCAGTCATGAGAGCGATGGGGCATGCTGATGTCCAGAGCATGAAGCCATACCAGCATCAAGCCACCGATCAGATCCTGGAGGTGATGAACAAGCGCAACGCAGCAGCTATAAAACCTGCTCCCTCGGCATGAGAACTGGCATACAAATGGCATACCGGCTTGCAGGAACCCGCGTGGACATTGGATATCCAAGCTCATACAACACGACTCTTAATCGACTGGTCGCAGGTTCGATCCCTGCCGCGTCCACCAT
>CAZKJB010000108.1:0-11870 GCA_964552975.1 uncultured Occallatibacter sp.
TGCTGATGACGCCGATTCTGGAAGGCCTGGACGGCGTGCAGAAAATGAGCAAGTCCCTGAACAACGCGATCGGGATCAACGAAGCGGCGGGTGAGATGTACGGCAAGCTGATGAGCATCTCAGACGAGCTGATGTGGAAGTACTGGGTCCTGCTGACGGACCTGAAGCAGTCGGAAATTGACTCGATGCAAGGGGAGGTACTTGCCGCACAGCTGCATCCGATGGCGGTAAAGAAGCGTCTCGCCCTGACGATCACTGCCGGTTTCCATGACGCCCCCACCGCTGTCGCCGCTTCAGACAACTGGGCACGGATGTTCCAGGAAAAGGGCCAGAGCGAGGATCTGGAAGAGGTGGCGGTTTCGTACGCCGATGTGACGGGGCCGGAAGGTGCGAAGCAGATCCGGCTGCCGAAGCTGCTGGTGCAAATGGGGCTGGCAGCAAGCGGCGCCGAGGCCAATCGCAAAATCGCCGAGAAGGCCGTAAAGGTGGATGGTGGAACGGCAGAGAACGTGCTGATTCCAGTTGGCGCGTTGCCGGCGCAGATCACGGTGAGACTTGGGAAACGGGCGAAGGTCGCGGTAATTTCGTAAGGGACGGGCCGTGCACGAAACGCAAGAGCGAGGACCGATGAATAGCCGGCGAAGTGTGTTGAAGGCTTTGGCAGCTTCAATGGGAGCAACGGCGGTGAACCTGAGCGCACTTGAGTCGTTTGCGCAAGGCCTGGACAAACACAGCGAGCGGCCAAACATTCTGTGCATTGTGGGCGAGGGATTGCGGTCCGATGAGTTTTCGTCGGCAGGCAACAAGATTCTGCGCACGCCGCAGATGGATCGGATCAGCCGCGAGGGGTGCACGTTCCACAATGCTTTTGTGGTGAATGCTCTGTGCCTGCCATCGCGGGCAACCATGCTGACAGGGCTCTATTCACATACAACCGGCGCAGTATCGAATGTTGAAGGAACTGTTCTGGCGCGCTTCCCGCTGGTTTCAGACTTGCTGCAGCAAGCCGGATACGAGACCGCGTTTCTGGGCAAATCGCATATTGCGGGCGCGCTGATGGATCACTATTGGGACTACTACTTTGGATTTGTAGGCCAGGCGGATTACTACCGGTCGCGAATCACCGAGGGAGTGCGCGGCAAATACGGGCCGGAGACGCTGTACGCAGGCGAGTATGTCGATACGCTGCTGACGCGCAAGGCCGTGGAGTGGCTGAAGCAGAAACGCGAGAAGCCGTTCTGCATGTTCTTGTGGTTCTACGCGCCGCATGCGCCGTTTTATCGTCCGAAGGACCTTGTGAACGACTTCAATGGCGTGGCGATTCCGAAGCCGGCAACATTTGACGAGGACCAGACTGGCTATGCGGGCAAGCCACGCGCCGTGGCCGATGCCGATGACAAGATCGGATGGTCGGAAGTGTTTACAGACGATCCTCGCTCGCTTGAGGAGCTCGTGAAGGATCATTACGCCGGCGTGGAAGACAATGACCGCAACGTTGGCGCGGTGCTCGAGGAGTTGGAGCGGCAAAAGCTGCTGAACAACACGGCCATCGTGCTCAGCTCAGATCACGGGTTCCTGCTGGGCGAGCATCACTTATATGACAAGCGCCTGATGTACGAGCCGTCGATCCGGGTACCGATGATGGTGCGAGTTCCGGGGCGCGTACCCGCTGCGAGCACGAACGAAGAAATGGTGCTGAATCTCGATATGGCTCCGACGTTGCTCGAAATTGCAGGACTGCCGGTGCCCAGGGAGATGCAAGGCAAAAGCATGCTGCCGCTCGCCGAAGGCAAGCCTGATGTTGCGTGGCGGCAGGACTGGCTCTACGAATATTACGAGTATCCGGGATTTGAGAATGTGCGGCCTTGCCGCGGCGTGCGCACCAAGCGATACAAGCTGATTGACTTCTTCCTGGAGCCGGAGGAGTTTGAGCTCTACGATCTGGATAAAGATCCGGACGAAGCAAACAATCTCTACAGCAAGCCGGGTTATGAGGAACTGACAGCGCATCTGAAGGAGCGGTTGGCTGCTTTGCGCTCTGAGACGCACGACACTTTCGAGTACAAGCCGACGGGATTGCCGCTGCATCCGAACATACAGGTGCTATCGCAGCCGGAGTCGCAAAAGCAAACAAAATGAGGAATTCGGCAACAGACCGGGACCGCTGATGTGGCAGCGCTTCCCTGCAGGGGCTAAGATCGAGCGCGGGGGGAAAGTGCTCAATGGAAAGACGCGAATTTCTGCTGCAGACCGGCGGGGCAGTTGCAGCCGCATTGCTGCCGCAGTCGGGCGCGACGCAGGTCGCGAGCAGCGCTGAAGCCGAATTGACGCTGCACGAGGATCCGGCAGCAGTTCCGATTCCGATTGGCTATGCGGGACTGAGCTACGAACTGGCGCAACTGACCGATCCTGACTTCTTCTCTGCTTCAAACTTGGATCTTGTGGCGCATTGCAGGCTGCTGAGTCCGCATGGCGTGCTGCGAATCGGCGGCAATACCAGCGAATTTTCCTGGCTGCGGATTGATGCATCGACAAGAGAGCCGAAGTTGCACGTCCCCACCGGAAATCTCGATGCGAACTGGATGCCGCACCGGCTGTTTGCGATCGAGCCCAGGGCGATCGATTCGCTGGCCGGGTTCCTGGAAGCGACGGGATGGCGGGTAATCTTTGGATTGAACCTGGGGAACAGCTCGCCGGAGCGTGCGGCTGAAGAAGCCGCGCTGGTTGCGAGCAAGATTGGCGACCGGCTGGAGTTTTTTCAAATCGGCAACGAGCCGGATTTTTATCATGACGCAATCAACGGCACGCGTCCGCCGAATTGGGGATTTGCTGATTACCTGCAGGATTGGGCGGCATTTGCCATGGCGATCGGCAAGCGCGTGCCGGGCGCGCGATTTGGCGGACCGGACGTGGGCGCATCGTCGGATTGGGTGACGCGCTTCGGCGAGCAGGTTCCAGCGGTAGTGAGCAAGCAACTCGTGGCGATGACGGGACACTATTATGCGGAGGGCCCGCCGAACGATCCGCGCGTGACGATTGAACGGTTGTTGGCGGGAAATCCAAAGATCGCTGCAGAGATGGAACGGATTGAAACGGTGGCGCGGGCAAACGGGCGCGTATATCGCATGACAGAAGGCAACAGCTGCTACCGCGGCGGAAAGCCTGGCATGAGCGATGCGTTTGCGGCTGCGCTGTGGGCGGGCGACTACATGCTGGGACTGGCAAGCTTTGGATGCGCAGGGGTGAACCTGCACGGCGGCAGTAGCGCCTTTCTGTCAGCCGGCCTGGGCGATCACACGCCGGGAATGGATGTTGCGAAGACTCCGCAGAAAAAACGCAGCGGATTCTATTCGCCTATTTCCACGGAGCCGGGCACCCCGGTGAAGGCGCAGCCGGTTTTCTACGGCATGATGATGGCCAACCAGCTCGCCGGCGGCACACCGCTCCGCGTGGATGGAATGCCGGCGGGCGTGAACGCTACTGCATATGGAGCGAGTGAAGGGCGGAGATGGAAGCTGGCGATCTTCAACAAGGACGCACAGCAGGGATTGGATCTCGCAATCCGCGGGCCGCACGGCATGAGAGCAGCCACGGCATGGAGACTTGAGGCTCCGGCGCTGGACTCGACGGACGCAGTAAAGCTGGCGGGTGCGGAGATTGGAGAGCACGCCATATGGAGTCCGCGGGTGGTGGAAACGATCAAGGTGAGCCACGGAATAGCTCGCATCCGCGTCCCGGCCGCAAGCGCAGCGCTGATGTTTATGGCGTAGAGTCGTGTTTTCCCAGGTCTCAGAAGCGAGATCCTCCGGCTTCACTCAGGACAGGCTCTGGGGCACCTAGCAGTGAGTCTACGGTTTGATTTCGATTGGAGTGCCCGCCGGAACAAGACGCCAGATTTCTTCGATCTCGGAATTACTCACTGCGATACAACCCTCTGTCCAGTCGACATCGTGCTGCAGCGTACCGAGCCACCCTAAACCGCTCTCCAGTCCATGAATCATGATCGCACCACCTGGGTCGACCCCGGCTTCGCGGGCGCGTTTCATGTCGGCGGCATTCGGATATGAGATATGCAGAGCGAGGTGGAATCGGCTCTTAGCATTCTTTTGATCAATTACGTACTCGCCCTCGGGCGTTCTGTTATCGCCTTCCCGTTCTTTTGGCCCTGCAGATCCACGACCCAGCGCAACTTTGTAAACCTTCAGAACCCGACCATTGGTCATCAGCATCATCGTGTGGCTGGATTTCACGACGATGATCCGATCCGCTTTCGTCTCACCCGGAACGGCCTCCTTCGGCCCGCGCGAGGAACAGCCTGTCAGGCACGCAGCGATAATGAGCAGCGCAAGGTTCACAAGTCGAGATGAGTTGGGGGGCATATTTCTAGCGTAACGCAGGGAGGAGCCTTCGAGTCTGCTCAGGACACGCTCCGGGCGCCAGACACAGAGGATCGTATGGATTACTAAAAGCAACCGCAGATCCTTCGACTCGTCGCCACGGCGACTCGCTCAGGATGACAAATCAGTGATATTGCGACCGCTATTCGTTAAGCGCGAACTTTCGCGCTGATTCGAGAAGCTTGGCGACGGATTCTTTTGAGCAGGATTCGGCGTAGATGCGCAGAAGCGGCTCGGTCCCGCTGGCCCGGAGGAGCAGCCAGGTTTCGGCTGCCTTTGGCTTGGTGGAGGCCTCAGGATTATCGAGGTAGAACTTGACGCCGTCGAGATCCTCCTGGGAGTGGATAGCCATTCCAGCGAAGACGGGGTCGCCGGGTTTGAGCGCCCTGGCACGCGCGATGGCGGCGTTTTTCACGTCGTCTGGGATGTGGAGATCGATGCGGCCGTATTGATGCTCGCCATATTCTTCCTGCAGAGCCGAGACAAGCTGGCCCAATGTTTTGCCTTCTTCGGCCATAACGTTGGCGAGAAGCAAACAGTTGAGCAGTCCGTCGCGCTCGGGCAGGTGGCGCTGGAAGCCGATGCCGCCCGATTCTTCGCCGCCCATCACGATTTCGCGCTCGAGCATGAGGTCGACGACATACTTGAAGCCGATGCCGTGCTCGATGAGCTCGCGGTTGTACTTTCTTGCGATGCGGTCGAGCATTTTGGTGGTATTGAAGGCGCGCGTGACGGCTCCGGGCCATCCCTTGTACTTCAACACCCAGCTCAGCAGAACGGAGTAGATTTTGTGGGGGTCGACGAAGTTGCCGTGCTCGTCGGTAGCGCCGATGCGATCGGCGTCGCCGTCGGTGCAGAGGCCGGCCTGGCAACCAGTGGCCGCGGTGGCTTCGCCTAGGGCGCGGATGTTGGGCTCGATGGGCTCAGGATTGATGCCCGGGAAAAGCGGATCGGGATTGGCGCGAATCTGCACATGGTCGACACCGATTCGCTTGAATATGTCGGCCAGGATTGTGCCACCCGCGCCATACATGGAGTCAATGCAGAACTTCATGTTGGATTTCGCGATGAGGTCGAGGTCAGCGAAGCTCTCGATGGCTTTGAGATAGGTGGGCAGGAAGTCAACTTCAGTGATGGGGGCGGACTCAGTTGCGCGCGGAACTGCTTGGCCGAGATACGACTCGATGGCGGCGATCATGGATGGCTTTCCGGAGCCACCGTACCAGCCCTTGTACTTGACGCCGTTCCACTGTGCAGGATTGTGCGAGGAAGTGATCATGATGCCGCCAGCTGCGCCGCGTTCGCGGACGCCAAAGCTGAGCGCCGGAGTGGGCGTGACGGCGCTCGCGAGCGTGACGGGAATGCCGGTGGACGCGGCGACCTCAGCGCAGGCGCGGGCGAATGCCTTCGATCCGAAGCGCGTGTCATAGCCGATGCAGAGCCCTTTCCTTGGGTCCTCCTGCGCGTGGATGTAGGCGGCGATGGCTTCGGCTGCGGCACGCACATTGGCAAAAGTGAAATCGTCGGCGATGACGCCGCGCCAACCGTCGGTGCCGAATTTGACGATGGGTTGGGGCATGGGCGGACTTACGTTCTCCTTGCGGAACAAAGGTAAAAGATAACAGGCGGCGCAGGGAAAACGCACGGAGTTTGATGGGTGCTCCGAGACGGGGCTCGGAGACTTTGAGGCGCGGGAAGGCCATGCGCCCTGCGAGTTCATTCCGGAAGGCGGGGCCGGCGCAAGAGTGACGTGCTCGATGTGCGGGAGCGGCGGTTCGTCGCCGGCGAGATGGGGGGGCCTGGAGATCGGTAAACTCCTCGGGCGGCGTGGATCGAGCACACCGTGGCATTGGCGCCCATTTTCGGCTGCGGACAGCGGGATTGGGAAGTGCCGAGTATCGGGTGAAAATTTGTGGTAGGCTGATGCCACTTGGTCCCCCGCCCCGTCGATACAGGGATTCCCATGTTGAGTCTTTTCCGGAAAGCAGCGAGCATTTTGTTGCTGGCCTCAGCAGCAATCGTGACCCCTGCGCAGAGTGCGCCCGCCACGACCGGGGTGCAGCGCGGAGTGCAGCCGGAGCAAGACGAAGGTCCGGTGAAGAACGGTCACCAATATGTGGTGGCGATCGGCATCGATCACTACGACAACTGGCCGGTTCTGGGCACGGCGGTGAGCGATGCCGCGGGATTCGCGAAGCTGCTGACGAGCAAATTCGGCTTTGAATATGCCGTCGAGCCGCTGACGGAGAAGAACGCCACGCAAAAGGCGATCATTTCACTGATTGACGACGATCTGCGCAGCCGATTGAAGCCGGAAGACTCGCTGGTGATCTTTTTTGCCGGCCACGGAACTACGCGCAACGACAAAATCGGCGAACAGACGCAATCGGTGGGCTTCATTGTGCCGGTGGACGCGCGCGCGCCGGGGATGAATGAGCACTGGAGCGATTACCTGAATGTGGAGGAGCTGCTGAGGACGATCAGCTCGCTGCCTGCGGGGCACATTCTGGTGATTCTGGATAGCTGCCACAGCGGCATGGCTCTGGGGAGCAAGTTTTCGACGAGCCGCGATGACACGCGGTTCCAGCGCGACATGCTGGTGAAGGTAAGCCGGAAGGTGATTGCGAGCGCACAGGGCGATCAACTTGCTGCTGACAGCGGACCGCTGCAGGATCACTCGCTGTTTACCGGGCTGATGATCCAGGGGCTCACTTCAGGAAAGGCAGACAGCTACGGCGCAGGCTTTGTGACGTCGAGCCAGCTGGGAGCCTACGCGCAGCACGAGGTGGGAGTGGCCGCGGGATCGAAGCAGACGCCACTTTTTGGATCGTTCGATCGGGACGAGGGTGGCGAGTTGGTGATTCACATGGGCGCGGGGGCTGCGCCGCCAGCGGCTGACGGGTCGGATCCCGCACTGACACTAACGAAGTACGAAACCCTCGAGATCGACCGAGTGAAGAAGGAAGGGGACCACTATTGGTGGAGCGACGATCCGTTGAAGAATTTTCCGGCGGCGCGGAGCGGGGCGCTGAAGTTGTGCGACAGCGGCGACAGCTGGGGATGTGAACAGGCAGCCAGCAGCTTCAGGACCGGTTTGGGCGGAGGCACGGATTACTCGCGGGCTGCGAGCCTGGCGCAGCGAGCATGCGACGCCAAGGTTACGGATGCGTGCGTGCTGCTGGGCGGCCTGTACCAGACGGGCGAAACGATTCAGCCGGATTTGCAGAGCGCCGAACGGCTTTATGAAGATGCCTGTAACAAGGGAAATCTGAAGGGGTGCAACGATCTGGGAAGAATGTACTACTTCGGCAATGGCGTGCCCAAGGACTACGCGAAGGCAAAAGACCTCTTTACCAAGGCATGCGACGGCGGCGAAACGAACGGCTGCAATAATCTGGGCGCCGCGTATGACAACGGCAACGGTGTAACCGCGGACCTTGGCAAGGCATTGAGCCTGTGGCAGAAGAGCTGCGATGGCGGAGTGATGAAGAGTTGCGAAAACGTGGCTCAGATGTACCTTTCCGGCAAAGGAGTGGCAAAGGACCCGGTGCAAGCGCTGAACCTGTACCGCAAGAGCTGCAGCGGCGGAGAAATGGAAAGTTGCGCAGAAATCGGTTTGGCCTATCAATTAGGAGCGGGTGTCTCTCAAGATCTCGCACAGGCGCTGACTTTCTACCGGAAGGCTTGCGACGGCGGGTCGGCGATGGGCTGCAACGAAGTGGGCAACAGTTACTACTATGCCCGGGGAATACCAAAGGATGCGGCGCAGGCGGCGACCTTCTTCCGCAAGGCTTGCGATTCCAGCAGCACGGGATCGTGGGGATGCAACAACCTGGGATTGATGTATGACAACGCGCAGGGTGTCGCGAGAGATACGCGCGAAGCACTGCGCCTTTATCGCAGGGCCTGTGACGGCGGACAGATGGTGGGCTGCAACAATGCGGGCAACCTCTACCGGATTGGGCGCGGCACGGTGACGGACGAAGCGGAAGCGGTGCATATGTATCGGGTAGCCTGCAAAGGCGACCTTATGGCCGGATGCGTAATGCTCGGCTCAATGTTGGAAGCTGGACAAGGCGCAACGAAGAACGAGCCAGCCGCCATCGGCTTGTATCGCAAGGCCTGCGATGGCGGCGAGATGAGGGGCTGTATTGGCCTGGCCAACATGTTTGAGAACGGCGAGGGCGTTGCGAAGGACGATGCCCAGGCGGCCGCTCTCTACAAGAAAGCATGCGATGCCAAAGCGATGGTGGCATGCACCAATTTAGGCTTTTTGAATACGAACGGCCGAGGGGTTCCCAAAGACGCGGCAGCAGGATTCGCCCTCTACAAGCAGGGTTGTGACGGCGGCGACATGAACGGGTGCGTGAACCTTGCTCTTGGGTACGAAACGGGCTTGGGTGTTGCCAAGGACGAAACACAGGCGGCAAAGCTTTTCAGCCACAATTGCGATTTAGGCGATCTGCGAAGCTGCACGCAGATGGGTTACCTGTATTACAACGGCATGGGCGTACCAAAGGATGACGCCCAGGTGTTCAATTACACGAAAAAGTCTTGCGACGCAGGGGTGATGGCGGCGTGCTCGAATCTGGCCTTTACTTACTACGCCGGTGTTGGAACCGCGAAGGATGAAGCCCAGGCGATTGCGGCCACTCGCCAAGCCTGCGACGGGGGCGAACCGAGAGGGTGTTCCGGAATCTCGATCATCGACTTCATGGATCATCAAGGGTTCAATCCAGCAAAGAACTATTCCGACCTGGTGAGCCAGTATCGCAAGTCGTGTGACGGTGGGGACCAGAAGGGGTGCGCAGCCCTCGCCTACATGCTTCACAATGGACTGGGCGTGACGAGGGATCTTGCTGCCAGTGACGAGCTGCTGCGCAAGGCATGTGAGGGCGGAGAGATGGAGAGCTGCATGGCATATGGCGCGGCGCTGTATGCAGGCGACGGTGTGACGCAGGACCTGGCGCAGGGTCTGACCCTTGAGCACAAAGCGTGCGACGGCGGCAATACCTCGGGCTGTATGTGGGTTGGATACCTGTATGAGAATGGCGTGGGAGCGGCTCGGGACGCGGTACAGGCTGCCAACTTCTATCGCAAGGCGTGCGAAGGCGGCGAGGTGTCGGGCTGCCGCGATTTGGGCAGACTTTACCGGAACGGACTGGGAGTTCCGGTGGATGAAACACAGGCTTTGAGCTTCTTTCACAAGGCGTGTGACGGTGGCGATAAAACCGCATGCGTGGATTTGAAAGCGGAGCCGTAGAGTAGAATGGCAGCAACAATAACTTTGCCATGGCTCCTAAAATCGCCATCATCGGTGGTGGGATCGTTGGATTGGCGACGGCCCACCAGCTCCTCGAGCGGCATCCGTCGATTCAATTAATTCTGTTGGAAAAGGAAAACGGGCCCGGAAAGCACCAGACCGGGCACAACAGCGGTGTGCTGCATTGCGGCTTGTACTACAAGCCGGGGTCGGCAAGGGCACGCCTGGCGGTGACGGGGATCCGCAGAATGGTGGCCTTTTGCGAACAGCATGGCGTGCCGTATGAACTTTGCGGCAAGACGGTGATTGCCACGGAGCCGGAAGAGATTCCGCGGCTGCACGCACTACTCGAGCGCGGAACCGCGAACGGGCTTGAGGGGCTGCAACTGCTGGGGCCGGAGCAGATTCATGAATTTGAACCGCACGCTGCCGGCCTGGCAGGGATTCGCGTTCCTCAGGAGGGGATTGTGGATTATGCTGCGGTCGTTGCGGCGATGGTAAAGGAGATTCGCGCCAAAGGCGGTGAAATCCAGTTCTCCTCTGAAGTAACTCGACTGCAGAAAGGAAGCAACTGGACGATCGAGACAAATAGCGGCGACTATCAAGCGGATTTTCTGATCACCTGTGCTGGGTTGCATTGCGACCGGGTGAGCCGGAAGGCGGGCAGCCATGACCCGGCGAAGATCATTCCCTTCCGCGGTGAATACTACAAGTTGAAACCGGAAAGCCAGCATCTGGTGCGAAATCTTATCTACCCCGTTCCGGACCCGAAGTTTCCTTTTCTTGGAGTGCACTATACGCGGCTGATACATGGTGGCATTGAAGCTGGACCCAATGCTGTGCTGGCTCTAGCTCGCGAGGGATATCGCAAGGGCAGCTTCTCGTTGCGCGACACCGTTGAGACGCTCACGTATCGAGGTTTCTGGAGATTTTTTCTGCGCTACCCACGAATGTGCTGGGATGAGCTGAGGCGCTCGAATAGCAAAGATCTGTTTTGCCGCTCGTTGCAGCGCCTGGTACCGGAACTGAGGGTCGATGATTTGATGCAGGGCGGAGCGGGTGTGCGCGCCCAGTCGATGTCCCCCGAAGGACAGCTGATTGATGACTTTCAGTTTGCGCGGCAGGATGGTGCACTGCATGTATTGAATGCGCCAAGCCCTGCGGCAACGGCATCGCTGGCGATTGCCGATGAGATTGTGAGTATGGCCGAGGGAGCGATTACTCTTTGATTGCTTTCTGGCCGGGCCTGTGACTCTTCTATCCGCCGATGTGGACCATGCTGCGCGATGGCTTGAGGAAGCCTGGTTCTCCGATGTGGTGCCGCGCCTCTTTCTGCGCGATGGTGCTGCGAATGAAATCCGCAAGATCGTCATCGGTACCGCCGCGAGCCATAACGCCATATAGGTCGTGCTCAGACTGCGAGAACAGGCAGGTGCGGAGCTTTCCGTCGGAGGTCAACCGAATGCGGCTGCAGGCACCGCAGAACGGTTGCGAAACGGGAGCGATGATGCCGATTTCTCCGATGCCGTCGTCGAATGTAAAGCGTCGCGCGGTCTCGCTGGGGCTGTTGGGACTGAGTGGAACCAACGGCCGAAACGCATTCAGCTTTTCAACGATTTCAGCAAACGACACAACGATGTCCGGACTCCAGATCCGATCCTCTTCGAGGGGCATGAACTCGATAAATCGAACGACCACGCCTTCATCGCGAGAGAAACGCGCGAAATCGACGATTTGATCGTCGTTGAATCCTCTAAGTAGAACGCAGTTGATCTTGACCGGGCTCAGGCCTGCCCGTTTGGCTGCCCGAATGCCGGCGAGAACTTTCTCAAAGCTGCCCGGAACGCGCGTGATTCTGGCGAATGTCGGCGCGTCTACCGCGTCCATGCTGACTGTAATTCGGCTCAGTCCGGCGTCCTTCAGCGAATCGATACAACCCTCGAGGAGATGTCCGTTAGTAGTGATCGCAATATCCAGTGGCTGAGCGTTCCCGGACACGGAACCATCGCTGTGGCCAGAGAGTGTGCGGAGCCGGCTCAGGCTCGCCACGATGTCGACGAGATCGTTGCGCAGTAAGGGCTCACCACCGGTCAGACGGACTTTCTCAATTCCAAGAGAGACAAAGACGCGGATCATGCGCAGATAATCTTCCTTTTTCAGCTCCGCAAACTGCGCCCCCTCGTTGCCGGTTCGGCAATAGACGCATTTGT
>CAZKJB010000109.1:0-11750 GCA_964552975.1 uncultured Occallatibacter sp.
TAGCTGGATGTGTCCAGCGGCCGATATCGGAGTCCCGCATGGCAAACACCTCATATCCGCAAGGGTGGCACCAATAGTGGGGCGCGGATGTGCCGAGGCGCACTTCGAAAAGTGATTCAAATCACAGTTTGGGGTCATTCTGCTTCAAAACTTGTGAGTTGCAGGCTGGGCGGCGAGGATGCAATGATCGCAGCGCACGGTTTTGCCCCGAGGTTCAAGGTATGGACAAGATGTTGCTGCTTGGCGCCGCACTGGCGGCGTTCTGCGCCGGCGCTTGGGCGCAGTCTCCAGTCGCCGATTCAGCATGGCCGCCTTCGCCTGACCACCCGACCATGGCGATCTGGCCCGGCACGCCGCCTGGAGCAAAAACCGATCTCCCGCCTGAGATCAATATGAACGCGGACGGGTCGAAGACGATGGCGGCGCGACCCTACATTCGACTGGGCAATGTCTCAGCGCCAACAATCACGGTTTTCAAGCCCAAAGGGAAGAATACGGGCGCAGGGATCGTGGTGTTTCCGGGAGGCGGGTACCTGATCCTTTCGGTCGATCTGGAGGGCACGGAGATTTGCGACTGGCTCACGCAGATCGGCGTGACGTGCATATTGCTGAAGTATCGCGTGCCCGACAGCGGTCCCTATCCGAAGTCCGCAGCGGCGTTGCAGGATGCGCAGCGCGCGGTGGGCCTTGTGCGGATGCACGCGTCCGAATGGGGCATCGATCCGCATCGCGTGGGCGTGCTTGGTTTTTCGGCGGGCGCGCATTTGTCCGCCGCGGTGAGCAATTACTACGACAAGCGGCTCTACGACGCCGTGGACGACGCGGATAAACTTAGTTGCAAGCCGGATTTTGCTGTTGTGATTTATCCCGGCTACCTGGCGCTGGCGAACCAGAACTTTGCGCCCAATCCTGACGTCCATCCTACGGCCGATACGCCGCCAACTTTCATCCTGCAGGCGGAAGACGACTACACCGCACACGTTGAAAATGCGGTGGTGTATTTCATGGAGTTGAAGAACCTGAAGGTGCCGGCAGAACTCCACATCTACGCACAAGGCGGTCACGGATTCGGAATTCGCCCGAGAGACTTGCCCATCATGGATTGGCCGAAGCTGGTGGAGACGTGGATGCACACCATCAGAATGTTGCCGGCGGAGTAGAGTCTACAATCGGCTCATGCGTTTTGACGTGCTGACCATCTCTGACCGCTGCTCCGATGGAGTCCAGGCCGATACCGCGGGTCCGGCAGTGGCGGCGATCCTGCGCCGCGAATGGCCGCAGGCTGAGATTGCGACTGCGCTTTTCAGGGACGACGAGGATGCGATCGTGACGGCTCTCCAAGAGCTGAGCCGGCAAGGGTCGGCTCTTGTGCTTACCGTGGGCGGCACCGGAATGAGCGAGCGCGACCGAACGCCGGAAGCGACGCGGCGCGTGCTGGAGCGCGAGGCGCCAGGACTGGCCGAAGCGATGCGGGCGAAGGGTGCGAAGGACAACGAATACGCGTGGCTTTCGCGCGGAGTGGCAGGATTGCGCGGCAGCACGCTGATCGTGAATCTGCCGGGAAGCCGGCGCGGTGCTGAGGAGAGCCTGGAATCGATTGTGGCGTTGCTGCGTCATGGGCTTGATGTAGCCGCCGGCGGGCAGAGTCATCCTTAGCAAGGTTCGGAGGATTCGGTCTGCGGCCCAATTGGAAGGAAAGCGGTAGATCTACATCGGCGTACGCGACCGTCAAGGGAAACGCCTTTCTAAGGCGCATGTTCCGAATCGCCTCGAGTGGTGAGTGAGGAGGTGGCTTCAGTTCTCTAAGTCTAAAAATACACTGGAGTTGCCTGGCATCCTCGAAATGCGGAACGATCGAGAAACAGTTTAAAAAAGGTACAATTCATTTGCCCATGAGCCGTTCTCGAAGAACCCCAAAGAATCCCCGCCGCGGAGCCATCAATATCCACGATGTGGCCAAGCGCGCCCGCGTTTCGATCGCTACGGTGTCGCGTGTTGTGAATCGCGTCACTAGCGTCGACCCGGGTCTTGCCCAGCGGGTTTGGAAGGCCGTGGATGAGGTGGGCTATGTGCCGAATACGCAGGCGCGTGCGTTGGTGTCGGGACGGAGCCACATTCTGGGGCTTATCGTATCGGAGATCACCAATCCGTTTTTCCCGGAGCTGGTGCAGGAGTTTGAGAATCTGGCGGTGGCGCAGGGATTCGAAGTGATGATCGGCTCGACGAACTACGACACGACGCGCACCGAGTCACTGATTCGCCGCATGCTGCAACGCAATGTGGATGGCGTGGCGGTGATGACCTTCGGAATTGAAGAAGAGCAGGTGCAAAAGCTGGTGGAACATGGGTTCCCCCTCGTTTTTGTCGATGCCCGGCCGGACCTGCCCAACATCCGCGCCCTGAAAGTCGATTACCGCGAAGGGATTCGCGAGGCTGTGCAGCATTTGGCCGCGCTCGGCCACCGGAACATCGCATTCATCGCCGGCCCTTTACGGATGCGCACGGCTGTCACGCGCCGGGACGCATTTCGCAAGGCGATGGCCGAATTGGGGCTCACTGTGTCTGCGAGCAACATTGTGGAAGGCGATCACACCATGGAGGGCGGCAAGATAGCGATGGAACAGCTGGCCGCGCTGTCCGAGTTGCCGACGGCGGTGATGTGCTCCAACGATATGACCGCGATTGGCGTTCTGCATGCGCTCGACGAGACGCCTCACAGAGTCCCTAAAGATATCTCGGTTGTGGGATTCGACGACATTCACCTGGCGCAGTTCATGCTGCCGCCGCTGACCACGGTGCAAATGTCATGCAAGGACCTGGCCGCTGCGGCGGTACAAGCTCTGCGTGCCGGCATCGAGCCGGATCATCCCTTGTCAGCGCAGAGGGAATGGCCGATCTCTACGCGGCTTGTTGTGCGCCGATCCACGGATTTCCCGCGCGGCAGCTTGCCTTCATTGGGTAAGGCCGCGGGACGGAGAAGCAGAGCTGCGGCAAGGTAGCCGGAAGTCCACAAGAGAGCTTTACATTCTTTATATTTCCAGGAACTGAGCGAGTGGTAGCACGAATTTTTGATTCGTGCTACGATGATCGCCGAGGTAGCACGAATCCAAAATTCGTGTGACTAGCCTCACTGCCTGAGGCATTTGCCGACGGATAGGGTTCTGGAATGAGCCAGAGAAATGCGCCAATGCGGCGGTCGTTTGTACTGGCGCTGTTTCTCGTTCTGCTGGCGCGAGCAAGCGCGGACGGACCTGCGACGTCAGGGAATGTGACCGACCCCGAAGGCCAGGCGATCGCGGGAGCAGTGGTGCGGCTGACAATCGAGGGCCGTAGTGCGCAGCAGGCGATAAGCGACGCCAAGGGCCGCTTTGCGTTTGAAATGCCCGGGCCGGGGATGTACCAGCTGAGCGTAAGCGCCGCGCATTATCAGCATTTGGTGAAGTCCGTTTTGATCACAGGCGGAAGCAGCAATCTCGAGATCCAGTTAGAACCGGTGGTGGTTCAGACCGTCCTGGTTACGGCCGATTCTGCTGGTGGGGACGTGCAGTCGCCCGATCCGGCAATGAAGGTGTTCGCCAGTGAGAATCTGCTGGACGCGAACCCAGGGCGTCCGGGCGCGCCAATTTCGATCCCAGGCTATCCGATTGAGACTGCATCGAGCGGCATCAAAGCTCCGCAGTACTTTGCGCCGGGCGTGGCAGGCGACCACGGCGAGCCGATCGCGCAATATTTCCAGGTGGGGAGCTATCTGCTCCCGAACAATCTTTCGGCGAACGCGCACGGCAATGGGTATGCCGATCCGAACGTCCTGATTGCGAATGCGATTGAAAGTGTCCAGGTGGATGGTGGTGCGTATAACGTGCGCGAGGGGAACCACGCGCTGAACCTGGCGGCAATTTATGGTCTGCGCGCGCATCTGGCTCCGTTCTTCACGCTGACAGGCGACGACCGCGATGTGACGGCGACGGCGGGGATGAGCCCCTCGGTTGATTCCTGGGCCGCTGTTGAGGCTTCGTTCGGGAATGGTTTCCTTGACCGCCTGGAACACCGCAAGCAGTTCAAGTTCAATGGCGGGCGTGTATATCATGCGGGCGATCATACGTTGACGTTGCTTGGAATCGGTTACGTGGGTTTCGGCTACGTTGCTGGACTTCGACCGATCCACGGATTTAATGCGGTGGACGCAGCAGCCGGCTGGAAGATCTACCCGGATACGATCGATCCCCGGCAAAAGGACCAGACGCACACCGCGCTGGCAGCGCTGAATGATGAGTGGAAGCTGAATGCAAGCCAGGAGGTACAACTCTCGGGATTCTTTCGCACCTACAACCTGTCTCTGTTCTCGGACTTCGGGCTGGGTCTGATTCGCCAGAGCGAGTTTCGCACCGTCGGCGGCGCCAGCGCGGCCTATGTGAACAAAATGTCGAAAGAACTCACGCTACTGCTGGGAGCAGATTATGAGCGCGAGGCACCGCGGCGCGACGATCTTGATCACTACGACTTTTTCAATCCCGCCCAACCATCCGCCGACGGTCCGTTCGTAAAGATCGATGGCAACAATGTGACGATCACACCGGTGACACCCTACGCGGCTGCACAGGGCGAGTTGGGCAGCCATTTCAGTTTTTACGCCGGCTGGCGGCGCGACGAGATCTTTATCGATAACCAGGATCTGATGACGCCGGCGAATTCCTGGAGCAAACTCGTAGACCTGAATTCGCCTAAGGTGACGCTCAGTTTCATTCCCAGTTCATTGTGGTTGGCGCCGCTTGTATCTGTGAGCTTCGGCAAGTCGTTCTTCACTGAGGATCCGCGAGAAGGCACGGCATTGGCTAGCCCAACGGCCGTAGATCCAGTGGAGACTGCCCGTTCGTATCAACTGGTTGCGAGCAAGACGATGCACAAGACAGACGTAAAGCTGACACTGGGGCACGAGACGCAAAGCGCCGAGTATGGCAAGATCGATCCCGACCAGGGGTTGCAGACCAACCTGGGACCGGGGCGCATTCGGTTTTTTGCTGCAACGGTGCGGCAGTCGTTTGGATACGGTTCACTGGAGGCAACGTTTGAGCAAGCAGACGCGCGCCTTGTCGACACGCCTTTCTCGGTCACGCCGGAGGCGCCGCGATTGATTGGCGACCTGATCGGGACCTACGAAAGGCTGCCCTTCCACCTACAAGCGAAGGGCGAGTTTGAGTATGTGGGTCGCAGAGTGGTGGGCAACGGCTGCGATGAGAACAGCTACCTGAGCGGCGATCCTCGTGCCCTGAACGACTACTGCCTGGGCTTGCCGAACAAGGAGTTTCGCTTCGCGGCGACGAGGCCGTTTCTTGACGGAAGAATTAATGTTGGCGTGAACACCATGATCGCGAGCGGCTGGACTGGGCAGACGACAGAGAACTTCGCCGTTGCGGGCGTTTATGGGCCCGGACTCGTGGGACTGGGAAGTGATGGATTGGTCAAAGCAAATCCCGTGAGCGAAGTGGTCGGCGTGCGCATCCCGTCCTACGCCAGTGTGAATCTGACCTATCACTTTGGAGTGAGGCCTGGGAGATAGCAGCCAGCCGCATGCCCATTTCGCATCGGGAAAGCAACCTCAAGTCCTTCGACTCGTCTTGGCGTGGGGGCGCGCCAGAATTCGCTCAGGATGACAGATCATCGATGTGACGAAGGGCGGCACTAACGGTTGTGCTTGTGCGGATGCGCGTGTGCGTGTGCCAGTGTGTGCTCATGGGTGTGCTCGGCGTCGAGCGAGGGCACTGTCATCACCAGCCGGCCATGCTGCACGCCTTTAAGGCCGATGAGAAGGTCACCGAAGTTCTGAACGCGGGCGGCGTTGCCGTGGACGATGAGCACTTCAAGGCAGGAATCGTGATCGAGGTGCGCGTGGCTGGTGGAGACGACCAGGTCGTGGTGCTCGTGCTGCACTTCAGTGAGTTTCTCGCCGATTCCATAGGCATGGTGGTTGTAGATGAGGGTGACGGTGCCGACGACAGTTGCGTCGGGCTCGGCGGTCTGCTCCCGCACCAGGCGGTCGCGGATCAGGTCGCGAAAGGCCTCGGAGCGATTTGTGTAGCCACTCTTCTCGATGGAATGATCGAATCGCTTTAACAAATCGGAATCGAGGGCAATGCCGATTCTGCTTAGCTCTCCCATGCAAACTCCTGCTTAAGGCTGCCGACGTCGCGAAGCAACAGAATAGCGCGACGCAATGAATGGCGCTACCGGAAGCCGCCTGAAGCGTGAGCCAAGTGGAGAAACTGATTCCAGCAGTAGCGGATACGGCGCGACACTCGCCGATGTTTGTATACTGACTCGGCATCGGGAGGACCAATTGATGAATCGGCGTCACTTTCTGGCAGGCAGTCTTGCCTTGGCGAGTCAGCAAGAATCACTTCTTTCCATGGGAATGCTCCTGCCTGGAGCGCAGACGAGTGCGCCGATGGAGGCGCCACACGATCTACCGACGACGACTTATACGGAATCGTTTCTCAAGAGCAAATTGGTGGCGCCGGGCGCATGGCATCCTTATCCCGCGTGGAGCGAACGCGAGGCCTGGGAGGCGGTTCCAGGAGACATTCGTTCGGCGGTTGTGGAACGCGCCGAAGCGGACCAGAAAGTGGGCTGGAAGACGCTGCTGGCAACGACGTTTCTCGACTTCAAGCGCAATGGAAATCGCAGCCGGTTTGAAGCGGACAGCTTCGGGCGGCGTTCGATTCTGCAGCGCCTGATCCTGGCCGAGTGCCTTGAAGGAAAACGGCGCTTTGTAGACGACATTGCAAACGGTGTATGGCTCATTTGCGAGGAGACATTCTGGGGCGCGCCGGCACACCTGGGGGCGCAGAAAGCTGGGGTAGGACTGCCGGACGTGAGCGAGCCGATCATCGAGTTATTTTCGGCGGAGACGGCGCAGCTGCTGGCATGGACAAAGTATCTGCTTGCGCCAGAACTGGACCGGGTTTCGCCGCTCATCAATACCAGGATCAAGATTGAGACAGAGCGGCGCATGCTAAAGCCGGCTCGGGAGCGGAACGATTTTACGTGGATGGGTTTGGGCAGGCGAAAACAGGAATCCCGGCTGAACAACTGGAATCCGTGGATCAACTCGAATCTGCTGGTGGCGAATCTTATTCTGGAAGACGATCCGGCGCTTCGCATTGAGGAGACGGTACGCATTGCACGCAGCGTGGACGCGTACTGGAACGACTATTGGCCGGATGCCGCTGAAGAAGAGGGCCCCGGATACTACAGCCGTTCAGTGCTGAGCCTGTTTGAGGTGCTGTGGACGCTGGAATCGGCTACAGGCAACGCGACGAGTATTTTTGCGAATCCGTTTATCGATGCGATGGGGCGGTTCATTCTGAATGCGCATATTGCCGGCGACGATTATGTAGCTTATGGTGACGCGCACCGCAAAGCTGCGCCTTCGGGCGACGTGCTCTATCGCTTCGGCAAGGCGGTTCACGATAGTGAACTCGAGGCTTTTGGCGCGCTCTATGCGGCCAGGGACGGTTGGAACGCAAAGGGTCCAGGGCTCGCCAATGCTCTGAAGGAGGACCTGACAAGTTTGTCGCGATCGATTCCCGCGGTATTGGAGGCGAATGAGATTCGCGGCGCCAGGCAGCAGGATATTCTGGTGCGCGACGCATGGTATCCGCAATTCGGGTTAATGACTGCCCGTGAGAAGGCCGGAACGACAGATGGAATGTATGTCGCTGTGTTGGCCTCGAACAACGGGCGGAGCCACAGCCACAACGACACAGGAAATTTTGTCATTTACCTCGATGGGCAGCCGCTAGCGATCGATGTAGGTGTAGAGGCGTATACCGCCAAGACTTTCTCGCCGGATCGCTATTCCATCTGGACGATGCAATCGGCATATCACAACCTGCCCACCGTGGGCGGCGTGATGCAGCATACTGGCGTGGAATACGAGGCGGCGAACCGTAAATACGAGACGAACGAAGAACAAGCGGTGGTTTCGTTCGACATCGCCTCAGCGTATCCGAAAGAAGCGGGAATCAAGAGCTGGATTCGTACGGTGACGCTTGATCGGGTCAAGGACCGCGTGGTTGTTGAAGAGAACTTCGAGCTCGAACACACCGCGGAAGTGCAGCTTTCTGTAATGACGCCGCGCGCGGCAAGTCTCAGTTTGCCGGGCAGGATGGTGATGGAGTTGACTTCAGCGAAAGCGACACCGGCGTTTCTCGTCTTCGACAGCGCAACTCTCACGCCGGATGTCGAGACAATTGCGCTGACCGATTCCCACTTGCGCGAGGATTGGGGCGAGCAAATCAACCGTATCCTGCTCAAGTCGCAGCCGGTGACGCAGGGCAAGTGGACCTATGAGTTCACTCGGATGAAGGCGTCGCTCGCAACAAATTAGCAAGCAGGTCAGCTTACGACCGCGAACCGCCGCCCTCAACAGGAGAGCTAAGATCCGGTACCCGAATTTACTGCGGTGTCACCAGGTGGTGGGCGATTGCGAATAACGCCAGCTCGAGGCGCGTGGAAACGCCGGTCTTGTCGAAGATGTTCGACAAGTGGCGCTTGACGGTTTCTTCGCTGAGCGAGAATTGCTTGGCAATATCGCGATTGCTGCATCCCTCAACAATGCAACCGACAACTTCAAGCTCGCGTGGAGTGAGGCCGTAGGTCTTACGCTGCGGCACCGCCGCCTGCTGCATCAGGTCGTGGAGTGCTGAGACGAGATTCACGACGCGCTTGCCGCCGATCCAGTAATCGCCTGCATTCACGGTCCGAATGGCGGTTTGCAGGTGGTTGGCGAGAGCGTCCTTGAGAACGATTCCGCGCGCGCCGATGTGCAAAGCTTCGATGATCTGCTGGGTGGTGATGGTGGAGGTAAGAAGCAGAATTTTCGCGGTGGAGGGCCCGCTCATAATGGCGCGCATGGCTTCAAGGCCGGGCATGCGCGGCATGGAAACATCGAGGAGGAGAACATCGGGCTGTAGCTCGAGGGTCTGAGTAATCGCTTCGTCCCCGTCTGCGGCATCGCCGACAACATCGAAGCCTTCGTTTTCGGTGAGCATGTTGCGTACGCCGATGCGGACAACGGGGTGGTCATCCGCCAGCACGATTCGTATGGGTCGTTCCATTTTGGCTACACGCCTCCGCGATGCCCGATCTACTGCATCGAAAGATGCGAAAGGTCAGGCATGCAACTCAGCATCCAGCATACGCTCCAAGCCACGGGCGGCGGCGCGCAAATCATGGAGCACGGCGGCGCTGTTATCCAATTGGTTATCCTTCGCTACGGACGGGGTTGACTCGAGCAGTGCGCCCAGGTGCGCGGCCTGGAGGGCTCCGGCCATGCCGCAACCGCCCTTGATCGCATGACCAATGCGGCGAACTTCAGCGGTATCTCCCCTGGCGATCGCAGCTCCAAGCGCCTCAATGCGCCGAGTGAGATCGGAGACGACGGCCGTATAGATTTGCCGCACTGCAGGCTCGGGCATGAGCTTACGGAACTGGCTGAGAATTTCTTCGCTCACGACAGGCTCATTGGGATCAAGCAGCTTGAGATCGGCATCGGAAGGTTGCCCATCGAGCAAGCTGTGGAGGGCTTCGGCGTCAAAGGGCTTGAGCAGAAAGCCGTCAGCGGCGTCAGCGATTTCAGCAGGCACTTCGCTTCCGCTGATGGCATAAATGGGAGCCTTTGTATGGGCGCGCAATTCGGCAATCAAATCGGTTCCGCTCAAGCCGGGCATTTGCGCGTCCATGAGGATCGCACCTGGCTGGAAGTCTCCGCCGGCAAGCATCTTTAGCGACGCAGCCCCACTTTCGGCCGTGTGGACGCTATAGCCGGTCATGGTGAGAAGAGTGGCCGTCACCTCGCGGCTGACCAGGTCGTCGTCAATGAGCAGGACCACAGGGAGCTCCCTGCGGGCGGCGAACTCAAACATGCTTCTAGTGTGCATCGCCCGCGCGGCGCATGGCGAAAATTCTTCGGATCGGTTATCTACTTGGTTCAGACGGGGCGCCTTCGGCGGGCGCAGGCAGGCCCAGGGCCGAGGAGGGCGGCAAATCCTGCCCGCTGTGCCAGGCATGAATTCCGTCTTCAAACTGCTGGCTGCGGCGTTGCCATTTTTCGATCTCTAGATCGTAGCGGACGGTGACGTTGTTGAGCCAATAGGGGCGATTCTCACCGAGCCACACCTGGCTGTATTCGCTCTTCACGGCCGAATAGGCATCGCGCAGATCCTGGCAGCGGCCGTTATCGCTGCTGATCTGACTGAGGAGAGTGCTGGTGGCTGAGTGTTGCGACTTGTCATGCTGCTGGACTGAAGCACGCGCGTAGGCGGTGGCTATTTCGTCCGCAAGCTCAAACTTCAGGCCGATGAGGTCGAGGCGCCGCGCCCCGAGATCCATCGCGCTAAGCGCATCGGGCTCAGCGAGAGAGGGGTTGTCCTGCCGCGCTTGAGCCAACAGGACAATGGCGCGTTCAGCGTGCAAACGCAGATCGCGCACGTTGGGCAGCAGCTTTGCCGACACGTCCTGGCCCCGTGCACTCCACGGATCGAGCCAGAAAAGTTTGTCGCTGACCATTCCGATCTTAGCGTTGGCAATGGTTTCATGAGCGGCCATCAACTCCTTTTCGGCCTCGTCGATCTTTCCGGTGGGGTCGCGATGAAAGATGGCGCCGTAAGCCTGCTGATAGTCGGCGATGGAACTCTCACCGGGCTGCCACGCGGCAACGGCGCCAAACAGCACGCCGTACCAATCCATATTGAAGAGCCCCTCACCATCGTCGTTCCAGACGGTGGTAAGCGCGCCGGTAGAACCGAGGCGCTGGCCATCGCGAATAAAGCCCTGAATGTTCCAGAGCGCGGTTTTGGCAACGGGATAGACTTCGTTCCAATTGG
Organism: uncultured Occallatibacter sp.; assembly: GCA_964552975.1. Classification (GTDB taxonomy): domain Bacteria; phylum Acidobacteriota; class Terriglobia; order Terriglobales; family Acidobacteriaceae; genus Telmatobacter. Next base: position 10,884 of record CAZKJB010000109.1, read on the forward strand.
CATCGCCGGGCGCGACCCAGGTCTCAATTCCGTTTTTGGCGAAAGGCTCAATCATGCTATCGAAGCCAGTCGTCTTCCCATAGTTCCAAGGCACGGCAATCATATCCTTGGGAAGCGAGGGAACGGCGTCAGGATTGGCGTCTCCAATGTCGCCCCAGAAGAGCAGGCGGCGATTGAGTGGCGCGAGCTCATCGTGAATCTGCTTGAGGAAAGCGATATAGACCGGGCCGTAGCCTTGTTGCTCGACGGCATCGTGGGTGCGCCCTAAACCTAGCTCAAAGGTTTCGTCGGCCCCGATGTGAATGAAAGGCGAGGGAAACTCCTGGGCGATCTGCGTAAACCAATCCTTGATGAGTGGCAGCGACCCAGGCTGGCCGGGAGCCAGAACATGTCCGTGCGGAGTTTCAGCGTCGTCCTGGTAGAGGTCGTACTTCAGCACATGGTGCAAATGGCCGAAGGCCTCCTGCTCGGGAATGATGGTGACGTGATACTGGCGGGCATAGGCGACGAGTTCCGCAGCTTCGGCAGGGGTGAGCGCGCTGCCGGGCGGAGCGGCAAGCGGTTGATCGGGATAAAGAAGCGTGTGTTCGAAGTAAGGCGAGTAAATGTTGATTTTGAATGCGGCAAACACGCGAATCTGGTGCTTCTGGAAGGCCAGCGTCGGAAACGGCCCGCGGGAGAGATCGTCGTCGATGCCGCGGTAGCGCATCGCCGGCCAGTCGCGCACCGTGCCAGTAGGCAACACACGCGGCGCACCTGCGATGGGCAATAACTGCCTGAGGGTTTCCACGCCGTAGAAGACTCCTGCGCCAGTTGCGCCCACGATTGTGGCGCTCTGCAACTCGATGTCGAGGACATAGCCTTCCG
>CAZKJB010000110.1:0-5242 GCA_964552975.1 uncultured Occallatibacter sp.
CGGCCAACACACCGCCCAGATCGGACAATTCCCAAGTCACAACCGTGGCCTGCAGCGCGATAAGTGCAAATACAGCAATAACTGCTCGGCGGCTGTTCACAAGGGGCAAACGAAGCGATCGTTTTGGCCGACGCTTGAACACAAACAGGCCGCCCAGAAGCAGGCACCACCACGCTCCGAAAAGGATCGCAAGCGTTTCGGGCGACAGAACGGCAGTCGCAGTTGTAAAGCATTGGGCCGCCAGGATACTCGATGCCCAAATAATGCCGAACACATGGACGAAGGTCGAACCACACCTTGCACGAACCGTGCACATATGTGTCAGGACCAGAGCCCCGATGTATCCCACAATGTTAATCAGGAGGTTTTCAGTCAATTTAGGCCCTGCTCCTGAAAGGGGTTGACAAAGTTTTCAGGCAAACATCTGTCATTCGAACTAACCAGAAGAGCCCCATCTTCGAGACACCGGCATGAACATATCGCGTCAAATAAACAGCCTCGCTTTGGATCTGCTGTAATTCGCGGCGAAGAGGCCGGCGGTGTGCGCGCATCCCCGTCGATGCGCCTTGGATATGGTCGGCAACAACAGCAGTGCATAGGCAAGCGGTTGAATCATGCTGGCGGATGCTTGCCCCGAGGGTAAATTCCTCCATGTAGAGGAACGTCCTTTCATCCATGTAGCCGATTGCTTCGAGAAAGCTCCGCGAAACCATGAAACATGCCCCGTTGATTGTCTCGCAATCGATCGTTTCACCGAGCGGAAACGGGATGAGGTCGAGATATAGATACCGATTCTGTAGGCGCCTGCCCCATGTGGTTCGGCGAAGCCAGCAACTGTGCGCAAACAGCATCGTCCAAAAGCCAGGCATGCGTCTCACCTGTACGCACTGTCGGGGAGGAGCGGTTCTATCTCTGTCGCGAATAAGTGGGCTGCAAGCGGCCCGCGTTGCGTTTCCCTTCAGCGATGCAACCAGCAGCAGCACTGCGTTCGGGTCGCCAAGCGTGACGTCGCTGTTCAGGACGAGAACAAAATCCGGAGCTTGCCCCGTATGTAGCCTTGCGCCAGCATTGATGCCTCCCGCGTAGCCGCGGTTCCTATCGGTTCGGTGCAGGACGACAGACGAGTCCAGATCCCGCTGCAGTAACGACCAGTCCTGCTCGTCGGAGTAGTTATCCACCACCACGAGTTCCAGTCTCGAGTAATTTTGCGTCTTCAAGGACTCAAGGCATTTCAAAGTTAGCTCTGCCCGGTTGTAATTTACGACAACCGCTCGCACATTTGCGCGTTCAAACTGCTCCGTATACGTCATTTTTCTTGAAGCACAATCCTGACTTTGCAACGCCTGTTACGACCTGGCCGACTTCTGATACTCCGAGTAGTTATAACGGTGATAGCCGTAAGCTGCGTATCCGTCCTGCGCAGTGTTCTGGCTCATCTGGTTAAGAACGACACCGATCACGTTTGCCCGGAGCCGGCGGAGCACACCGAGGACCTCAGCAACCGCTCCGCGCCTGGTTTCTCCGGCGCGGCTGACGATGAGCACTCCGTCGGCGGCGGTTGCCATTTGCAGGCACTCAGCGAATCCGAGCAGCGGAGGCGAGTCGAGGATGACCAGGTCATAATCCTTGGCAAACTCGTCGAGCAGAGTCGCAAGGCGGGGGCCAATGAGATCGGCAGCGCGATGAGAGCCCAGCCCGGCCGGAAGGATGTCGAGGTTTGGCTTGTTCTCAATGGGAATGACAACCTCCTGCCAGGGCAATTCGCCAGTGAGAACGTTGGAAAGGCCGCGGTCGGGCGTCAGATTGAATTTGGAATGCAGGCTGGGACGGCGCAGATCGCCATCCACCAGCAGAGTCTTTTTGCCGCGATCCGCATTGGCGATGGCGAGATGAGCGGCGAGTGTTGATTTGCCTTCGCCCGGAGCGGCGCTGGTGAGCACAAGCGAGTGCAGCCGGCCTTCAAAGTCCGATAGCAGAATCGTGTTGCGGAGTGTCCTGACCGCCTCGTCGAAGCTGGATGCGGAGCGATAGTAACCCTTTCGCCTGTCTTTATCGGAGTCCTTGGGAATAATTTGCGCCGGGACAATCGCGGCTATCGGCCGCGGAAGTTGCGCCGCTGTTCGATCGCTGGGCATGGTGGCGATCACATCGGTTCCGAGGAAGCGGCCCGCCTCGGCCGGATCGCGGAGAGTGGTATCGAGCGAATCAAACAGGATGGTTGCGCCGATGGCGAGCAGGACTGAAAACAGAAACGCAAGGATGAGATTGAGCTTCATGTCGGGAAAGACGGCCTTGGTCGTGGGCCGCGCAAGATCGGCAATGCGGATATTGTTGTTTTGGAAGCCCGCATTGATGTCTGCCTCTCGAATCTTCTTGATCAGCTCATCGTAGAGCGCCCGGTCCGCGTCGGCTTCCTGCTTGAGTTGCTGGTACTCAAACGAACGCGCGTTGATGCGATCCCACTCCGCCTTGGCCTGGTTTACCGACGCCTGAAGCATTTGTTCGCGGTTCAAGCTTTCTTTGTACTGGGTCTGAATTCTGTCGGAAATACTGCTGCGCGTATCGTCATATTGCTTTTGGACCTCGGCGAGTTCAGACGCGGCCTTGCGATACTCGGGATGGCTAGTGCCATAGGTAGCTTTGACCAATGCGAACCGCTGGCGCGCCTGATCGAGGGCTTCGGTGAGCTTGGCCAGCGAGTCCCCCTGCGAGGATGCCTCAACGGCCTGCAGTGAACCGGACTTGATCCCGTTCCATGCGGCTTCTGCCTGCACGCGATCCGCCTGGGCAGCCGTGTAGTCGGTGTTTAACTGCAACAGCCGCGCAGACAGGATGTTCGTCTTCTCTTCTGGATTGATGACGTCCAGGTCCTTCTCAAACTGCGCAAGCGCCAGGCTCGATCGCTCCATCTTCGCCTTCAGCTCATCGAGCTGCTTTTCCATGAACGATGACAGACCGGCTGCAGAACGAATACGGAGGTCGTATGTTTGCAGCAAATAGGAGTTGGCGATTCCATTGGCTACATCTGCGGCGAGATGCGCGTCGGGGGAACGATAGCTGATGAGGAGGAGGTAAGTATTCGGCGGGCGGGTTACTTTCAACCGCTTCAACGAAATTGGCGCCGCAGCCATAAGCTGCTCCCGCTCAGCGGTCGCACTATCTGTCTGGCCTTCCTGGCTGAGGAGATGGTACTGCTCGGCGACGGGGCGAAGAACAGCGTCCGATTGAATGAGCCTGATTTGTGTAGCCAGGAATTGGTCGGCGTCGTTTGGAGCAACGGCGCGTGTTGAGTCCTCACCCACAACTTCAGAGGGAGCCTGGCGATCCACATTCACGGTCGCCGTGGATTCGTAGATTGGCTGCAACCGGGTCGACACAACGAAAGTCGCGAGCAAACATGTCGCGACAAACGCGAGGATCTTCCAGCGGTGCCGCCGAAGGATCCAGAGATAATGCGACAGCGGTAGATGGGGACCTTCCGGTTCCACTTCTTCGAGAACGGAAATCGGCGGGTAGGATTGCGGAGCCGCCTGAGTCATTTGCAGATCGGCTGGGAGTAGTTCTGTAACTCTCATTTGTCTAGGCATTTTTCCTCTTTAAGCGGCCTAACGCGTTCCGTAATAAATAAAGGCGGAGCCGAGGGCGGTGCCGATCCCGAGAGACGTTTCAAGGGTCTTCAGGGTGGCCCTGGTGCCGGTCGCGCTGGGAATATAAAGGATGTCACCCGACATGAGCGCGACATCGGGTGACTTGCGATCCATGATTTTTTTGAGTTCGATGGGAATCTCTTTTCGGTTCTCGCTGCTGGCGTCCGCGCGATAGATGTAGGCTTCATGGGAAGAAAAGGCATCCAGGCCTTCAGACAAAGCGAGCGCCTTCAAGACGCTGCTTTCCGAGGTATCTGTGATGTAGAAAGCGCCAGGCTTTTTTACGTCACCCACGACGAAGACGCGCCCGGCTTCCGGAACGCGAATTACTTCTCCACCTTGCAAGCTGAGGTTCAGCGCGGAATTCTCTCCGTCGAGGAGGCTGCGAACGGGAATGCGCTGCAACAACGGGGCTGGCCCGCCTGCCGCGCTGGGCGCTTCGCCGCTTACCAGGATTTCCGAGCCGGCATTGTCGGACAGGCCTTGAGCCCGGGAAATGGCGTCGAGGAGAGTGATGTTGCCCGTAGCCTGAAACGTCACAGGCATTTTTACCGCGCCAACCACAGTAATGGGACGACTCCGATACTCAACGATGGAGACGGTAACAACCGGGTCTACCAACACATGGTTGGCAGTGAGAGCATCGGAAATTGTTTTCTCCAGTTCTTCAGGATAGAGGCCGGCTGCATGGATTGGCTGCTTGACCATTGGCAGCCAGATGTCCCCGGCGGCGCTGACGCGGATCGTGCGGGTCAATTCGGGAGCGTCGTAGACGGTGACGCCAATCAGATCGTCATTACCAATCCTGGAGACAGGAAGATTCGAGATGTTGGTGAGATTTGTCGCTCCCGCTCCGGCATAGGACGTAACGGCATCCTGCTGTGCGGGCACCGCAGCGGCGGCGAACGCAAGAACCGCAATTGCCATATTTCTCATAGAGGCTCCGTGGAGAATCCAAACGACTGATGAAATCATTTCTGAAGATCCGGCTTCAGCCGCATGCGCGGCACTTGTCCCGGCACGATCATTCTGAAGTGGGCCGCTCTGGCGACATAAGCTGCTGTTTCAGTTCATCGATCCGCCGGTTAAGGATCTCCATCTGAGTCTGGACCGGCCCCGTAGGGTCGGCCAGTAGCCGCTCCTGTGTGGTCACACTCAGGAACAATCGCATCGCGTTGCGAGCGAGGTCCGAGAGGCTATGAGCGCCGGTCACAGCCGAAAGCCGGCAGAGTCCGTCGTATTCGTCTTCAGATAGCCGGATGCTGATCATCCGCGATCGCGGCTTTAAGACCTTCATGGCGTCATTGTTCTGGAGAGCGCGCTCGGGGGGCGCGGCAGAATTTGGGCAGGCTTCGCACTCTTCAGTCCCAGGAGCCGGGAACCTGAAAAGTCGTGCACACTAGATTGAGAGCCGTGCCATCGGCAACTGCTGGACTAACTCGAGCGGCCGAGGTTTACCCCAAAGAATGTAGTGGAAAGGAATCTATCACAGATTCATCGCGGGTGAAACGAAAAAATGTATGGCACGTGCATGACGGGCAAATTCGCAGAGTTTGCACAGAGGTAATCGACCTTCTAAGTATGGTTCCCTGCTC
>CAZKJB010000110.1:5342-11522 GCA_964552975.1 uncultured Occallatibacter sp.
AAAGATTACGGGCTCGCCGGCTTTTTGCCGCCCTCCGAGAGAGCGATTCCGATACCTGCGGCGGCGCCACCAGCGACCGCGACGCCAATCAGAACTCCCTTATTCGATCCCCCCCCGCCGCCCGCGCCCGCTCCTTTGGATGTAGACGCCCCATTTAATTGGATTGCGGTTACGATAAGCTGCGTGGCCCCATTTGGCGCCGAAGAGGACTGGACGAAACCGGCAACTGCGACATTCTTGCCAACATATTTCTTAATATTGTTCCCCGTAACAAGCTCGTATTTCGTGCCATCGATGTCAGTAACGTAGTAATTCCCATTCTCAGCGCTCATATCGCCTTCGATTTCTTTAAGGGGCGCTCCTGAGGTCGCTCCGGCTGGTTGCTGGTCCTGCGCTGAGGGAAACGAAAAGGCTGCGCCAGTGGACACGCGGTAGAGTGGAAGCCCCACGTTGTTCACAATTCGAAGTTCCCCAGTCACTGCGGCGACGTCAACGGTCTTCGCGGGGCTCAATGCAACCACGCCGAGTGTATTCGGCCCACCTGGAGCTACGCGCAGGCCGTCTGCTTCCAGCAGGAAGGAAGAATTGGACGTTCTCAACTGGCTTTTGCCCTGCAACAGTACAAGGTGGTTGCTGTAAACCACGCCGTGCGAGTTGGTTGACAGTGTGATTTCGGTCCCGCTGTTTAAGCGCAGTGTCGCCGAGGCCTGGCCGGTTTCCACAGTTGTGCCGTCGAAGAGGGTTCCGTTGCCCGATACGGTATATCCGTCAACGCGCATATCTCCCCGGGCGCTGACGGTGCCGATCGACCCTGTTCCATTCGCGGCGTATGCCCACGAGGCGGAGATAGATAAAATTCCGATCAAACAACTTTTGCCGAACATTTCGCGCCCCCTCTTATATGGCCGTGCCCTCGCTAGTTTATCCGTCATGTATACGCCAAGCGTAAGTCATTTTCAAGCATCAATCTAGTTGGTTTTTCAACAGATTGCGTCATACATTTGTCATACATCCTTGAAAGACCGCTTATTCAGTCTCGCTGCCGCGTTTTCTGTCGCCGCGTAGCGGGTGGAGCGGCCGGATCCCGCGCCTCGTTTGCTCAATTACGGGGTGCATGCCTTTGAGAACCTGAAATCCGGTGATAGGCTGGAGAGCCGTGAACCGTCTTCGAGTTCGGATTTTCGCGATTGCTTGGCGAACAACGGTTGCCGGAATCTGCATGCTCGGAATCTGGTCCTCCTGGAAGCTGGCCCGGGCCGACTACCTGTTCCGAATAAATACAGAGGATTCCTTGCGCGCGGCCATCCGCCTGGAACCGGACGCGTGGAAGTACTATATGCGACTTGCGCTCTTCGATGATGCGCACGCCCAGCAACTGCTTGAAACAGCGATCAAAGATGACCCTTACAATGCGGAAGCGGACATCGAGCTGGGTTTGCGCCTTGAGGCTGCCGGCAATTACCCGCGCGCAGAGAAAATGCTGCTGGATGCTTTCGCAGTGGACCGCACCTTCTTGCCCCGATGGACTCTTGCTAATTTCTATTTTCGCCGCAACAATCTGCCGGCCTTCTGGACATGGGCCCGAACCGCGGCAGAAATGCCGTCAGACAGCACGGAGCCGCTGTTCGAACTGTGCTGGCATGTCTCCTCTGATCCACATGAAATAGAAGCAAAAATTCTGAATAACAATCCGGAGCTGATCCGCCAGTATCTTAATTTTCTTCTAGCCAAGAACCAGCTGCCGGCTGCCGCCGAGGTTGCCGATCGCCTCACCCAGGCAGGCGATCGCAAGACCGATGACCCGCAGATGTTCTCGGTTGTCGATCGGCTCATTGCAGCCAACGCCGGAGATGCGGCCAAAGCGCTCTGGAATGTGCTGATCGAAAAGCATTGGGTCGTCGCCGATTCGGGCGCTCCGAACAATCCGAACTTCGCGCGAGTGCCTCTGCCCGTTCGCTTTGATTGGGCGCTTTCCTCAAGCGTGGGTCTGCATTCCTGGCCGGGACCATCGGGTCTTGAAACGGAGTTCTCAGGGGAAGAACCGGAAATCTGCACAATTGCCGAACAGGTGGTTGTTCTCCCGCCAGGCAATTATAAATTGGAGTCTTCTTACCGCACCGACGCGATCTCTCCGCAGACGGGACTTCGATGGCAAATCGTTGCCGAAGGTTCTGGGAAAGTGCTGGCAGAGTCGCCTGACCTTTCGAGCGAAGCGCTGAGCCGTGCAGACATGGCGTTTTCCATTCCGCCTGAAGCATCGCTCATTCGTCTTCGCCTTCAATACGAACGGGCGCTCGGTACTCCCAGGATTTCGGGCACGCTCGTAATTCCGTCGGTTCAAATTCAAGCCCGGCCTTAGTTAGATTCGGAAGTCTCGCAACCATCGTGCTCGATCGCTGAGACCAATTTAGACGGTCGCGGGCCCCGCCGGATTCGAGCGCATCTTCAGCGCTTGAATTCCAATACCTGACCGAAGCGATCTGAATTAGGAGATCCTGCGGGTTCTCGTTCACGCCGGTCCGAGGTTCGCGCCATGTAAAGCAAAGCCAGCATGGCAAACATCCAGCCTGAGACCGCTGGGCGCGGAAAAGGATAATCGACACAGGCGTGGAGCATGACGGCAATCAGGCCGAGGCCCCAGGGATGCCGGATTGCCGTTGGAATAGCAGCGGCAAAAGGAACAAGAACCAGGAGCAAGAACGGGACTCCACCGTCAGCGGCAAATTCCGCCCAGTCGTTATGGGCGTGGTTGGCGTAAAAGGGGAAGTCTTTAATTGCGTGTTGTTGGTAGACTTCGGGAAAAGTTCCGAGTCCGTAACCCATGAGCGGCCGGTGTTTAGCCATATCGACGGCCGAAAGAATGAACTCCCGTCTTACGAAGTAAGGATCGGTCTCCTGAAAGCGCTGCCAGATCCGCTGCCAACCTACGACAAACGTAAAAATCGCAGCCAGAAGCGGCACGACGATCAAAGTTGCCGAAGCCGATCGGAGGAGCCTTCCCGGCATCTGGCGTTTGTGCAGGTACAGCCCAATTGCCAGCATGGCCAACAATTCCGCCGTGCAGAGAATAGCGCCGGCGCGCGAGGCAGAGCCGATCACAGAGGCATAGAGTACGCCCGCAATGAGGCCATAGCCCCATGAGCGCCAGCCATCACGCAGCGCCCACCAAAGGGCAATTGGAAGGGATATCTCAACAAATTGCGCGTAATTGTTGTGGTAGGGAAACGTCGCATAGACCTCTGGATATTCCGTCGGGAACATCCAGAGGACGCGTCCTTGTGAGGTAAAGAGCTGTGTAAGGCAAAGCACAGCCATCACTGCCGCAAAGCACATAAAGGCCTGGAGCAGGGCTTCACGAGCTGCGCTGGAGGGAGCGACCGCCTGCGTGAGGAAGAAGACGGCGGCCAGTGCTCCCCAACGCAAAACGGCTTCGCGCGTTTCGATGGTCGAAGCCGTGGTGTGGGCAAGGATCTGAATTACGCCCCAGACGGGAATGAGGTAGACGAGCCATTGCGCGATGCCGCCAGCCAGATTTTCATGATCTCGCCGGATGCCAAAAAGCAGGTACGCAGCAGTCAGAGCGTAAACACCAATTTGAAAGGACTCGATGGGCCAGGATTCCTGAACGAAGACCGTCGAGGTAGTGAAGACGAGCAGCAAAATCAAAGTCGCGCCAGTCGCGATCGACGGCCAGTGGCGTTTTGATCCGACAGGTTCTACCGGGCCTTCGACTGCGAGATCGTAGACGGCTGACATTGCGCTCATTTTACTTCAGCTTGTTGCCACGACATAAAAAGGCGCGCACTCGACAGCGCAGCGGCAACGTGCGAGCGCACGCCTTGCGAGTGTCATGAATGTGGTTGTGTTTGTTGGGATCACACTGGGACTTATTGCCTGCAATTGATGGCGTCCCGGACTATCGGAGTTACATCGCTGAGCAGAAGCAGTTCGTGCCGATCCAAGTGTGCGACGACGTATTGGTTTTTTCGAGACACTGCAGATAGGCAGCGTTGGTCGACCTCTTCGAAGGATTTAGCTCTTCTTGCACGACCCCATTATCAGGTGCATTTCCAGGGCCGATTGTGGGGAGGCAGCGACTCGAGAACTCGGCTCGAACCCGCGACACCTGGCAGAGGTCACTCGGTCAACGGAGCAATGGATCAAGAATGACAAGCAAGCGGAAATAATGACGCAGCTGAGCTGCCACCGGGAGCTTAGAACGGGCGGGGTCTGGAAAAAGGCGCCAGTGAAGGCCGTCGGGTGTACACTCGACGGCATCGAGCGAGCCAAAATGGAAATCCATGATCGTGAGTGAGGATGAAATGAGACGAGCCGCTGGACTTGTTGTCGCCGTATTGTTGCTCAGTGGAATGGCCTGTGGCCAGTCCGCCGAGTCCCCCAGGAAGATACCCATCACCGCTTCTTCGCCGGAAGCGCGAAACGCGTACCTTAAAGGCCGGGACCTGATCGATAAGCTGCGCTCGGACGAGGCTCGGCCGCTATTGGATGAGGCAATTAGCAAGGATCCAAACTTCGCCCAAGCGTACTTATTGCGGATGGTAACGGCGACGTCCGTCACGGAGTTCTTCGCCGATCTAAATTCTGCCGAGGCGGCAGCCCACAAGGTCTCGGAGGGAGAACAGTTGATGATCCGGGCAGCAGAGGCCTCCGCTAAAGGCAACACTGTGGAGAGCGGAGAGTTCCTTCAGAAACTGGTTGCCATGTACCCTGACGACGAGCGGGCCCACGAGTCGCTCTCCTTTTACTACCAAGGCATTCAGCAATTTGATCAAGCTATTGCAGAATCCCAGAAGGCTATTCAGCTCGCCCCGGATTTTGCGCCGGTGTACAACGCGCTCGGCTATCAGTTGCGCGACGCTCAGAAAAACAAGGAAGCGGAAGCCGCTTTCCGTAAGTACATTGAGCTCATCCCGAATGAGCCCAATCCGTACGATTCGTTAGCTGAGCTACTGATGAAGATGGGCCGGTTCGACGAATCTATCGAGTCATACAGGAAAGCGCTGTCGCTCGATACGCATTTCTTCAGTGGCTACCGCGGGATCGCAACGAACCTTATGTATCAGGACAAGCATAATGAGGCGTTAGCGCAGCTACAGAAAGAGTACGACTTGGCGCTCAACGACGGAGACCGGGAAGATGCGCTCATGAATATGGCGATCTGTTATCTCGACGAGGGTAAGTTTTCCGAAGCGTTGGAGAGAATCTCAAAGATCTCGTCGATGGCCGACCAGCGTGGCGATAAAGCTGCCGCGGCTTTCAATGCGGACACCCGAGGCTATCTGCTGCTGAACGAAGGAAAAATCGAAGAGGCGAAGGCAGAGTTCGGGAAAGCTCTCGAACTTGCGCAGCAGTCAGCTATTCCCAGCACGACAAAGAAGTCCTTTGAATTTGGAATTGACGGGCGCATGGCATTAGTGGCCAGCGCCAAGAAGGATTTCGAGTATGCGAAAAAAGAAGCTGAGGACATGAAAGCCGGGTTTGAGACGCTGGGTAACCCGGCTCAGGTGCGGACAGCCCATGAAGTACTGGGGATCATCGCACTCGATCAAGAGAAGTACGATGAGGCAATCTCACATCTGACCGAAGCCAACCCTCAGTCGCCCTACGTCATGTTCCAGTTGGCCAAAGCGTATTCCGGCAAGAAGGACTCGGAAAAAGCTGCGAACTACTACCAGAAGGTGGCTAACGCCAACACCCTGCCCGATCTGCAGTACGCCTTGGTGAGGAAGCAGGCAAAGGATGCGTTGGGAAAGTAAGCGGGGGACAAACGAGTGAGCGAAAAAAGTGCCAAACTTATGGTCTCGTCTTGGGGCACGCCCATAAATCGTGGAATAGCTGATTTATGGCGGGGACGACGGGGCTCGAACCCGCGACCTCTGCCGTGACAGGGCAGCGCTCTAACCAACTGAGCTACGTCCCCAGGAAAACTCTTTGCAGCCTTAGAAAAGCGCGACCCTGGGAGTCTCGCACTTCACGCCCTCAAGGGCTTAGGCGCCTCGCGGACGGTGCCAAAATGACCGCACCAAACAGCGCGTTCGCGCCTGCGCGACACTATTGAGTGTACCAGAAAGCTGAAACTTCGCGGGCGGGTCCGACTGCCCTTGCCGCTTCAAAACTGTTGTAGTCTTGCACCAATGAATCGCTGGATTCTGCTGGCTA
>CAZKJB010000111.1:0-11509 GCA_964552975.1 uncultured Occallatibacter sp.
GACTTTTATTCCGCTTCGACGTATGCCACGCTGGGCATCGACATCGACCTCTACACGCCGATCTTCGCCGTGAGCCGCATCGCCGGCTGGGCCGCGCACGTAATCGAGCAGTTGGACGACAACCGTCTGATCAGGCCGCGCGCTGAATACATCGGGCCGGTGTATCCCTCGCCCTGGATTCCGGTGGCAGAGCGGTTGTAACAGACCTTGCAAGAAAATTTATGACCTTCTAATTGCAACGCCCGTGGTGCGGCTGTACCATCAAGACTCTCCGGAGGTCCGGACTTTCCCGTCACTTTCCCCAATTGGAGTAGCCGCGATGATTCTCGGCATGAGTACGCAGATATTTACGCTATTGCACGTGATTCTGAGCCTTGCGGGAATCGGCGCGGGCCTCATCATGATCTTCACGCTCGCGGGCAACAAATTTTCGCACGGTTTGCACGTGTTCTTTATGAGCACGACCGCGCTCACCAGCATTACGGGATTTCTCTTTCCTTTCCATGGCGTCACGCCGGGTATCATCCTGGGAATCCTTTCGATTATTGTCCTGCTGCTGGCCGATATTGCCCTTTACGGCGGCAAACTGAATGGCGGATGGCGGGGAACCTATGTGATTTGTGTGGCACTTGCGGAATGGTTCAACGTGTTTGTGCTTTTTGCGCAACTCTTCGCGAAAGTCCCCGCGCTCAAAGCGATTGCGCCCACGCAATCATCGCCGGCGTTCGGAGTCACCCAGCTCGCGGTCTTGGTGGCCTTCCTGGTGATTAGCATTCGGGCGTTCAAGGGATTCCGCCGCGCGTCGGCGAGCTAAACCTGCGGCCGCGCGACATGGTTGACTAGCCAGTCGATGGCTGCGCTTTCATTCTCGATCTCGACGCGGAGCCGCGCCGTTTTTAGCGGAAGAGATTCAGGCAGCGAATCGGCGAGCGATGCCAAGCGGACGCGGTCTTTTTCAGTTGTCATAAAGGTTGAGGCCCCGGCCTTGCGCGCTTCGGCGACAAGACGGCCGAGATCGCCGGCGGTGAAGCTGTGATGATCGGGAAAGGCGTCGCGAGATACGAGTCGCAGGCCTGCCTTCTCGAGACCGTCGAAGAATTGGCCAGGCCGGGCGATTCCACAAAAGGCAGCGACAGAGCCGGGAATTGCCGGGACGTCCATGGTTCGGCGCAGATGCCAGACCACGCCTTTCCAGCCGCGACTTTTGAATTCATTTTCAAGCTCGGATTCGTCCGCCGGTATCGCTATTATCTGGGCGCGTTGTGCCCCACGCAACGGCTCGCGCAGATTGCCGGCGGGGAGCAGGTGGTCGCCGAGGTCGCGCCGCGAAAGGAGCAGGATGTCGATGTCGCGAGCAAGTTGGCGATGCTGAAATCCATCGTCGAGCAAATGCAAACCAAGACTTGAAGGCGCGGAGTGCTCGGCAAGGAGCCCGGCCTCGAAGCGCTGGGCGGCGACGTAAACCGGAACGCCCGATTCGCGCGCGATAAGTAAAGGCTCATCGCCGAAATCTTCTGCCGTGCCACCGGGATTGACCGCAATGGGAAGCGCGGTGCCGCGGCCGTAACCACGCGAAAGTACATCGATATGCATTCCGCGCGCCACCAGAGCTTTGGCCAGCGTTATGGTGAGAGGCGTCTTTCCCGAGCCTCCGGTGGACAGGTTCCCAATGCTGACGACAGGCCAATGCAGGCGGCGAATTGGCTTGAGCCCGGTGCGAAGTTGGAACTCGCGCAGGGCAACGCCGAGCCGGTAGACGGGAACGAGAGGCCAAAGGAGCGGGCGCGTCACGGCGCGTGCTCCACGCCGTCTGCGGTTTCTTGAGTATGGGATTCTTTGCCGGCTACCTCACGGTCGTTCCAAACTTCGCTGTTATCGACCTTCACCTTGGCCTCATTGAGCGGCACCTGATAAAGGTTGCGAAAAATCATGATGGAATCGATCTTGTCTCCACCGTTGTCGCGAATGAACCGGAGAATCTCTTCCGGACCCGCGCCGTCGAATTTGAGCCTTTCAGCCTGCTTTGCGATTGCCGGATTAAGCGGTTTGGGAATGCCGATAAAAGGCTCGGCAGGCCGGAGAAGTTCCTTCAGAGCTTGAACGCAGCGCTCGGTGGCACCGGCCTGCTGGTTGAAGACTTCTTTCGCCCGCGCTCCCATGGCCTCTGCGTTGGAGCGGTCTCGCAACAGCCCGGTGAGAACCGCGGCATATTCTTCGTTGGTGGAGATCGAAAGGGCATTCTGAGTGCGCAGATCGTCAACGATGGCGGTGAAGTTGGCGTAGTGGGAACCCATGACGATGGGGACGCCAAACTGGGCCGGCTCGAGCGGGTTGTGGCCGCCTGCAGGGACAAGGCTGCCACCGACAAATGCGACGGCGGCAAGCGAATAGACTGATGCCAGTTCGCCAATGGTATCGAGCAAGACAATTGCGCCGGGACGCAGCGGTTCTTGTTTTTCATTGCTCCATTCCGATCGACGAACCCAGGGGATGCCGGATTTTTCGAGGAGCAATGCGACGGAGGTGAAGCGCTCTGGATGGCGCGGCGCGAGAACCATGGCAAGTTGCGAATCGGCCGCAAGAAGCTTTGGCCAGGCCTGGAGCAGCGCTGACTCTTCGCCCTCGAGGGTGCTGCCGGCGACAATGAGACGAAGACCGCCGAGTCTCGCCTTCAGCTCGCGCGTCGCGTCAGCTTCTTGCGCGGCACGCACATCGAACTTGAGATTCCCGGCGACGGAGACGCGATCGGGTAAGCAGCCAAGCGCGCGCAGACGTTCGGCGTCGGTGGCGCTTTGTGCCAGCACTCGACTGAGGCGCGAGAGCAGCGGACGCCAAAGACGGCCCAGACGCTGGTAGCGCGGCCAGGAGCGGTTTGAGATGCGCGCGTTGACAACGGCGACAGGAATTCCGCGGCGGAAGCAGCCGCTTAGCAGGTTGGGCCAGAACTCGGTTTCGACGAGGATCAGCAGGGATGGCTTGAGGCGGCGGAGATAGGCACTCACAGCCCACGGCAGATCGAGCGGACAGTAAAAGACACGGTTCGATCCGAAGCGCTCGCGGGCCAACGCGTGTCCGGTGCGGGTGGTTGTCGAAATGAGGAGCTGATCGTCAGGCAGCGCCCTCTCAAGGGTTGCGACCAGGCGAGTAACCGCCAGAACCTCGCCGACTGAGACGGCATGAATCCAGATCAGCGGCCGTTCGCCGGCTGGCGCGAAGAGAGAGCCTAGCCGCCTGGGAACCCGGCCCAATCGCTCGAGCAGGCCCTCGCGGTACTTATAAGTGGTGGCCATGCGCCACAGCCACCAGGGCGCACCAATGACCAGGGCCGCCAAAAGTGCCACGTTATAGAAAAAAATAATCACGCTCAACCGAATCTGCTTTCTGGCGGTCTAACTAGGTTGTATCCACACATAGAGGCGTGTGACGCTGGGAGCCATTTTTTATGAGGTCAAGGAACAAGGAACAACGGATGCCGGGCGTCTCCTAGCGACGAGCGAAGCAGAGATCGGGAAAACTGGCCCCAGCCCTCCGACTTCTACCCAAACGCACAAAAGCGGTGCGTTTGGGGCCCAGGGTTGCGGCGAAAACCGCCTGATACTTCGTTGTCGTCCTAGCCTAGGAATAGCCTAAGCCTTCGTCCTCCGCCTCGTCTCCGACGATTTTCGCTCAGCAACGCACGCGCCTCTATGTGTGGATACAACCTATGGGGCATCTCTCCCAAGAATGATACAGTCGAGCACGATGAGAAACTTGCGTCGAATTCCAGCGTTGTTGTTATGGCTTGCGCTGCCGGCCATTGCCGCCGACCATGCGCCGCCGCCAGTGCAGCCGGCAACTTCATTTCCGGCGGTCGAAGTGCACGCCGATGAGCACGTGGCGATCGCTGTGGAACCCTACGACACCAAGGAAAAACAGCAAATCTTCCGCGTCAATTACCTCGACCACAACGTGATGCCAGTGCGGCTGATCATTACCAACCTCGGCGACCGGCCCATTTCGCTCAGCGACGCGCGCATTCTGTTTGTGACGGCGGAAGGCGACCGGATTCAGGCGGCTGAGCCAGAGGATGTGGAGCGGTTGATGACTGCAAAGGAGCGCCAGGGAACCAAGATTCCCATGCCGGGCCCACTGCCGCCGATCCGTACCAAACCAAAGGGCAGCAACAAAGAGATCGAGCAGGATTTCAATACCTTTGAGTACTCGGCGCTCGCGGTTGAGCCGCACACGACACGCGCCGGTTTCCTTTTTTACGATGTTTCGGGACTAATCCATCCACTAATTGGCGGCAAGCTGTTGCTGAAAACAATCCGCAACGCCGACGGCAACGAGCTCTTCTTCTTCGAGATTCCTTTCAGCAAATATCTGCAATCGAAATCGAACCAGATGAACTGAGCCAATTGGCTCCGTGTTGACTGCGAACTGCCCCACCCATGCTAGGATTCCTGCATTCCGCGCAGTTTGCGGGGGTGGCCATGATGACTGACAAGCCCAATTACGGAATCGACGCGCCAAATGTTATCCGCAATCTCCTCGTTGCGGCGGCGGTCTGCTTTGTGCTGGCCTTTGCGGTCCGTAGCGTGACCATCGCGCACCTCACGTTGACGTTTTATCCGGGTCTATATTATTCGGCTGTAGCATTTTTTGTTCCCGGAGTGCTGATGCTGATCTATGCGAAGGCAGGCAAGTTTCGCCATCGCGACCGCATCCTGGCCAAAGTGAACTGGACCGGCGAAAAGACGGTTTTGGATGTAGGCGCGGGGCGAGGTTTGCTGCTGATCGGAGCGGCCAAACGCCTCACCACGGGCCACGCAACGGGCATCGACATTTGGAATGCCGAAGACCTCTCCGGGAACGGCCCCGAAGCGCTGGTGAGAAACATCGCGATCGAAGGCGTTGCGGCCAAAACGACTGTGAAGAGCGAGGACGCGCGCAAAATGAGTTTTTCCAATGGCGAATTCGATGTCGTGCTTTCGAACCTGTGCTTGCACAACATCTATGATGTATCGGGCCGCGCGCAGGCATGCCGCGAGATCGCGCGCGTGCTCAAACCGGGCGGCGTCGCCATCATCTCGGACTTTAGACACATACGCGAATATGCGAAGGCCTTCGCAGGCAACGGCATGGCTGTGAAATTGTGCTCGCTCGACTGGACTGGGACGTTTCCGCCGCTGCGGATTCTCGTGGCTCGGAAGCCGACTTAGATGTGATCACTCGTAGTAAGTCGCGGTCGTCGTGTCCGTCTCCCAGATGGTGCAATCCTTTACGCGCACTCGGCCCGCGGTCACTCCCGAGAGGTGCCGATTGGTCTGGTCGTAGAAATATTTGGCGATGTTTTCGGCCGAGGGGTTGAGCTCCGTGAAGGGCTCCAGGTCGTTGAGCATTTGGTGGTCAATGCGATCGATCACCGGGCGCAGCACCTGCTTCAGGATCTTGAAGTCGAGCAGCAAGCCAGCCTCGTCGAGCGCTGTGCCGGCCAGCGTGACGCGGACCTTGTAATTGTGGCCGTGCGGATTTTCGCACTTGCCTTTGTAGTTGCGGAGATAGTGGCCGGAGGAGAAATCTGCCTCCACAGTAACTTCGTACATCGGCGTCTCGTCGATCCTCTGGCGGAGAAGTCCGCTGCTTTCATTTTAGTTCTTTTATCTCGGGGAGCCGCGCTGCTTTCGATTGCGGACAAAGATGCTATTCGCGGGGACTGCGGCGCTTTCGGCGCGCGGCCTGACGGGCCTCCTCGCTGTGCCGGTCCACTTGCTCAAAGAGGTTGCTCATGATCCCGACGAGCGCCGACGCGAGACCGGCAAGCAGAAGAAGCAGCGCTACCGTGCGCCAGAGCGAACCATTGGCCGGCAGTCCGGGCTGAAAGGTCGAAGGCAGCAGGGACATGATGCCGGAGATGACGGCGAAGAGCGAGAGCGTTCCTGCCAGGATGTAAAAGTTGCGGGACATGCGCGTGAAGGCGGCAATTGATTTGCCAAGCCTGTTGCGATTCTAGCGCGTGTCAGTGAATTGAAGCAGTCGCCCAGCCGTGGCGCTAGCCGGCCAGCTGCAACGAATCGATCACGGCAACATCCGCGCGGGCAAAGTCTTTTTCAATCGCGGCGACGGAGCCATTGAAGTCGATAGCGCGGCAGGCATCGCGAAGAACGAACGCGGGCAAGCCCAACCGGCGCGCGTCGAGCGCGGAGAATCCCACGCAGTAGTCGTAAGCGAGGCCGGCCAGAAAAACACGCCGCAAATCGCGCTCTTCGAGATAGCCAGCCAGACCTGTCGGCGTGACGCGATCGTTCTCGAAGAATGCCGAGTAAGAATCGATCTGCGGGCGAAAGCCTTTGCGCAGGATCAATTCGGCTTGCGTCAAATGCAGCGCTGGATGGAATTCAGCGCCGCGCGTCCCTTGCACGCAATGCGGCGGCCAAAGCGTTTGCATACCGTAAGGCAAATCGATTGATTCGAAGGGCTGCTGGCCGGGATGCGAGGCGGCGAATGAAGTGTGGTCGGCTGGGTGCCAGTCCTGCGTGAGGACTATATGCGCGAACCGCGGCGCTACACGATGGATCGGTTCAAGAACCTCATCTCCGCTGGGGACGGCGAGCGCGCCGCCGGGGCAAAAATCGTTTTGCACGTCGATGACGATGAGAACGTCGTGGGCGTCGATGTGCATGGTTGCTCCTCAGCCAATATGTTAGCGGCTCAGCAGCTCCGATTATGCCAGAAGGACTTCAACGCCATTGCTTCGAAGCATCTCGACGTAATTAGATGCCAGCTCCGCGTCGGAGACAACCAGATGGGCGGCCGTGAGCGGAGCCACCGGAATCATGCCCCCGCGGCCGAACTTGGTATGGTCGGCCACGATGATGAGCCTGCCGGCAACCTCGATCATCTTTTGCTCGGAGCCGACAACGAGCGTGTTGTTGTTGGTGAATCCCGACTCGGTGACACCGCCGATGCCCATGATCACGGTATCTGCGCGAATGGCGCTGAGCATCTGCTCGCAAATAGGCCCGAGCATGACGCGGAGGCGGGGATCGAGATAGCCTCCCGTCAGCGTCAGCTCGATATTGCGCAGGGATTCCAGGCCTTCGGCGATTGGCAATGAGTTGGTGACGATGTGCAAGGACTTCGAGGCGAGTTCGCGCGCCACCGCGGCGACGGTTGAGCCGCCATCGAGAATCACCGTCTGGCCGTCTTCAATAAGGCCGGCGGTGAGCCTCGCGATGCGACTTTTTTCTTCGCTCAGGCGCACGCTCTCTGCCGCGTAGTCGAACGCGCGCCCTTGCGGAAATTGGACGGAGACCGCGCCACCGTAAACGCGTTTGAGGAGGCCCTGCTGTTCAAGAATATCGAGATCGCGGCGCACGCTGGACTCGGAAGCATCGAGATCGCGGCAAAGAGTCTCCGAGTCCACAAAGTCCCGGGTCTCGAACATCTGGCGGATTCTCAGTTGCCGTTCAGCAGCCTTCATCGTGTGTCAGCAATGGACCTCGAGATACTGCCTGTTGAATCGCAACAACTGCGTGACGCAGGCCGGTGGAACTACTTGCCGCCGATCGCCTCCATGACCGCGTCGGTGACCGACTTGACCAGCGACTCCAGGTCTGCGCCGCTGGGGCTGCCGGGGGGTCCGTCACACGGCGTCGGCTGCAGCGCGATCGAACTGGGGACTTCAAGATCGGAGAGCTGGCACTCCTTCATCCGCGAAGTGTCGAAGCGAATGTCGGGCAGACCGAGAGTCTTTTTGATGGCCAGCAGATCGTCGCCGTGCTTCTCTGAAATATGCGAGATGGGCGCGCCAAGCTGCTGCGCGAGCATCAGCGTCCAGCAATAGGTTTCGAGCACCTCGGCGTACCACTCAGCGTGCGTGACCGTGTCGGCCCAGCAAACGATGCCGTGGTTCGAAAGGAGCACGGTGTTGTGCTGCCGCACATAAGGCAAAACGGTTTCAGCGAATGCCTTGGTGCCCGGGGTTTCGTACGGGGAGATGGCGACCTTGCCGACGAACACTTCAAACTCTGGAATGACGAGATTGGGCGGCACGCGTCCCGTGATGGCATACGCAGTAGCGTGAGGCGGATGGCAGTGGACGACTGCCTTGGCCTCGGGCACGGCTTTATAAATCTCAAGGTGCAGCAGCAGTTCGCTGGTGCGGGCCTTCGATCCAGCAACCTGTACGCCATTAATATCGGTCAGCGAGATATCTCCGGGCGTAAGGTCGTATTTGCTCACCAGTGTTGGCGTGCAAAGAACTTCGTTCGGTCCGATGCGATACGAGATATTTCCGCCGTTGCCATCAACAAACTGGCGCAGCCATAGCTTGCGGCCCACGGCGCAAATTTCTTTCTTGATGGCTTCGGCCTCAGGTGTGGAAAAGAGTCGGGTATTCGGCGCGCGGAGAGTCGCCGTGCTTTGCCCTGCAGATGCTGAAGCTACCGGCGCAGCCGGGGCGCCCGACGCGTTCGACTGTAAGTTCCCGGATCCATTCATGACCAGCTCGATGCCGTGCTGCTGCATCAGGTCGCGGGCCGAAGGCGTAACGACGCAGTTTTCGGCGGTCGCGATGCTGGTGGCTCCCGACGACAAAGCGTCCTGCACGTCGCGCACTGCAATAAGCTGACGGTTGGTTCGATCGATGCTCTTCTCTTCGTTCTTCACTTCTGCACCCCTTGAGCCCCCAAGAATCTCTAGGCCTTTGCGTCGGTTGTATCCACGTCGATTGTGTCGACGATCAGTGACAAATACGCGTCGACGGGAACCGGCTTGGGCCAAAATGGATTCGACGCCTCACGGCCCTCAGTAAATCCAACCATCTGGCCCGTGGCCGCGCCCAGTTCGTCGACGGCGATGAGAGCCTTGCCCCCGGCCTGGCCGTTTTTCGCGCGCAGGTTTTCCATCGTCACCGGCTCCACAATGGCAAGCGTCCGCGAATGAAACGACTCCACGGCCGGAGAGAGCGTGATGTGCCCGCGAACAATGCCAAGTCTCATTCCCTGCTCCCAGGCTTGACGGCCGGTTGCTGTACCGCATCCACCAAGCCCACCACCACCATGCGCGCCGGCGTATTGTTGCCCAGCTTCTCGCGCGCAATGTCACCGTCGGTTGAAACCATTACGGTCGATCCGCGCGCCGCGCCCATCCAATCCACGACAACGTTTGGCTCGTCTGCCGCGGTCCCGTCGGCTTCAAGACGCCGCACAACGAGAAGCCGGCATCCTGCGAGTGTGGGATGCCTGGATGCTGCTACGACCGTGCCTTCAATGCGAGCGAGAAACATTTTTCTTGACCTGAGCTTCATCAGGGGCTAAGGCCCTGAGCTTTTTCACATCCCGTTCGGCACGGCTAAAGCCGTCCCCGACACTTCGTGCAAGTCCCGCGGTTTTTCCGATCACTGCAAAGTCCCTCGATTGATGCTGCGCTTCGAGCCAGCTAAGGCCGTGCCCTGGCGCAAACCCTTCTAGGGTCCGGATTCCCCACCGAGCCCTGTTCTTCTCGGTCTCTCGTTCCCTTGCTGCCTTGTTCCCTGCTCTTAAATAATCCGCAATGCATCGCCAACGACCATCTGGCGCTCGCGCGTAAAAGTGAGTGGCGTGGTAATTCCTTCGCCCGTCGGAGTTGCAATGGTGTGGCTGAAGTAGCCCGGGCCTCCGACGCCCAATGATGCGGGCGAAGCCGCGTTCTGAAGAAACAGTGTGGTGTTCATGGCGCGCGCCATGCGCGTTGCAGTCTCAAGGTTGTTGGTGTGGATGACGGCGGTGTGCCGATAGCCGTGTTCGGCCTTCACCGCCGCGGCAATGGCCGCATCCACATTCTTGACGCGCACGACAGGAACGAAGGGCATCATCTGTTCTTCAACAACGAAGGGGTGGTTCTCGTCCGTTTCGCCGAAGAGCAGGTTGGTTTCGCGAGGCGCCTGAACGCCGGCGGCCTTTGCGAGCACCGCGACATCTTTGCCGACGAGATCTTTCTTTACGTGCGCGCGAGCGCACCCTCCGCCACTCCCCTCGAAAGTGAACGCAGCTTTGGTGAGGCGATCGATGGCCGCCGCGTCCAGTTGATAAGCACCAGCGCGCTTCATGGCGGCGATGAAGGCGTCAGCAACCGAGGCCACAACGAAGACTTCTTTTTCGCCAATGCAGAGCAGGTTGTTATCGAAGGCAGCACCGTCAATGATGCAACGCGCGGCACGATCCAGATCGGCAGTCTCGTCGACCACTACCGGTGGATTACCCGGGCCACCTGCGATGACGCGCTTACCTGTTTTGGCTGCGGCCTGCGCTACTGCCGCGCCGCCCGTGCAGCAGAGCAGTGCGACCTTCGGATGATGGAAGATCTGCTCGGCGTTTTCGATCGAAGACTCAGTTGTTGTGGTGAAGACGTTGGGCACGCCAAGCTCGCGTTCGATCTGGCGATTCCACAGTTGCAGCGCGTACTGGGCTACCTTCGCGCCTGACGGATGCGGCCCAAACACGGCGGTGTTACCAGCGGCAACAACATTAATAGCGTTTGACGCCATCGTAGGCACGGAGTGGGTGACGGGCAGCATCATGCCGATGACGCCCCAGGGCGCGTGCTCAATGATGCAAAGACCGGTGTGGTTGCTGCGCGCTTCGCTGTGCAGCGCGTCAACACCGAGAACGAAACGCATATTGGTAAGCTTCAGAATTTTGTGGTCGAGGCGGCCAACCTTGGTCTCTTCGAGCTCCATGCGGCCGAGCTCTTCGCGGCGGTCGTTGCAGATGCGGCAAATGATATCGATGATGCGACCGCGGTCGGCGAGGCTCATTGCGGCCACTTTCATTTGCGCCTCGTACGCCGCGTTCACGGCTTCATCCACAGTGACGAAGACACCGTCGCGCGCATCGGCGCTGGGCTTCGCGGCGAACGCATGCGAGCTCAATGTGGGCTGCAACTGGATGCGCAGGCGCGCGACAACTTCTTTTGCGATTTCCTGAATTACCTGGGGCGAAACTTGCTGCTGTGATTGCATTGCAACCTTCTCCAGACCTATGGCTTGGCAACTTGCGCGCCGCCAACCTCGATGGTGTCGACGATGCCAACAATCACGGCGTCGACGGGCGCGTCTTTTGTGGTGGGCGTGAGGCGCGCGGAGCTGCCCTGCGTGAAGAGGACGCACTCTCCCTCGCCAGCTCCCACGCTATCGACCGCGACCACGGAACTGCCGGAGATCTGCAGCTTCCCTTCCCTGCTGATATAGGGCTGAATCAGCAGGAGTTTCATCCCGCGGAACTTCGCGATCTTCTGCGTGGCGACAACATTACCGATGACTTTCGCTATGAACATGCCGTCTCACCCTCTTGCGCCGCGACGCCAAATATACGCGCCGCCTGCGGTTACTTCGGCAATACGGCCGCGAGCGTGTCGTGCGGGCGCGCAATGACGTGCACGCTTTGCACTTCGCCGGCCGCGCGGGCTGCGCTGGCTCCCGCATCCACCGCGGCGCGGACCGAACCCACGTCGCCGGTGACATAGACCGAGCACAGGCCGCTGCCGACCT
>CAZKJB010000112.1:0-11392 GCA_964552975.1 uncultured Occallatibacter sp.
GGCGATTGAGCACGAGTGCCGCAACGGCATCGAAGAGGCGGCCCAGGCTTGAAGTAAGCGGAGTGTTGATCTTTCGTTCGATCATCTGCGCCATCACGCGTGTCTGTTGCTTGCTGGTGTTCGTCAGCTCGGCTGCTAACTCTCCATCGATACCGGCGTTGGTCAATGCAGCAAAGGCCATGCGCCAGGGTTCGCGAACGGCGGCATCGCCGCCGGGCATGGGAATGTATTCGAGATGCGCGAATCGATCGAAACTGTCGTGTCGGCATACCAGCACTTCCCCGCCCCAGATTTTGCCGTCGGTTCCGTAACCCGTGCCGTCAAGCGAGAGGCCGATTGCCGGCCCTTCAAGCAAGTGCTCGGCCATGCAGCCGGCGATGTGCGCGTGGTGGTGCTGCACCGCGATAAGTGGCAGACCACGCTCAGCCGCCCAGTCCTTGGCCCAGCTTGTTGAAAGGTAGCCGGGATGTAGGTCGTGCGCCACAGCCTCCGGCTCGATTTCAAAGGTCTGCATCAGGTGCGTCAACGATTCACGGAAGAATTCCAGGCCGCCAAGATTTTCAAGATCGCCCAGATGCTGGCTCTGATAGGCAAAGCGGCCCCGCGCCAGCGCGAAAACATTCTTCAAATGTCCGCCGACAGCGAGGAGCGGTGGCGAGTCGAATGGCAACGGTACGGCGAGCGGCACGAAACCGCGTGCTCGGCGAATCAGCTGCGGCGCGCCGTCAACCAGCGCCATCACGGAGTCGTCGCACCGCTGCAGGATCTCGCGGTCGTGCATCAGGAATGCGTCGGCGATCTTCCCGAGCCTCTCGAGCGCCTCGTCGTTATCAATGGCGATCGGCTCTTCGCTCAAGTTGGCGCTCGTCATCACCAGCGCGCGGACGCGGGAATCGGCGAAGAGCAGATGCTGCAACGGCGCATAAGGCAGAAAGACGCCCAGCCATGGAATTCCCGGCGCAACCGCTGGTGCAACTCCAGAGCCATCGCGCCGGACCGCGAGAACGATGGGCCGCGCCGCAGTCATGAGGAGGGCTTCTTCTTGCTCCGTAAGATGGCAAAATGCTCGCGCCGCGTTTAGATCGCGCACCATCACGGCGAGCGGCTTTCCATGGCGGTGTTTTCGCTCGCGCAAGCGCATCACAGCGGCTTCGTTCGTTGCGTCAACGCTCAAATGGAATCCGCCGATGCCTTTGATGGCCATGATGTCGCCGGCCATCAGACGGTCGATACACGCTTTCACTGGGTCTTGCGAAGCAATCGCCGATCCATCGGCGCCCAGCAGCCAGATCCGCGGACCGCAAACTGCGCAGGCGTTTGGCTGCGCGTGAAAACGCCTGTTCGCAGGATCGTCGTACTCCGCCTGGCAGTCCGCACACATATTGAACTTTGCCATCGAGGTCTGCGGGCGGTCGTAGGGAATGCGCCGCGTGATCGTGAAGCGCGGTCCGCAGTTGGTGCAGTTGAGGAATGGGTAGCGATAGCGGCGATCGCCGGGGTCAAGCAGTTCGCGCACACAGTCGGCGCATGTGGCGGCGTCGGCGGGAATCCCTGTGCTGACCTGGCCCTCTGCGGCGCTGGCAACAATTCGAAAGCCGGATTCACCCGTCGCTGTCACGGCTGCGACAGTGACAGAATCGATGCGCGCGAGCGGCGGGGCCTCGGACTCAAGACGGCGGCAAAATGCAGCGAGCCGGTCGGCGGGGCCTTCAATCTCAATCACTACGCCGTTGGTGTCGTTCCCGACAAATCCTGCAAGTCCTTCTTCCGTAGCAAGGCGGTAAACAAAGGGACGAAACCCGACGCCCTGCACGACGCCCCTTACAGCGAGTACTTCTCGCCGCTGCCCTTTTCGGCCTTCTCGTCCTTCGTATCCTTGATCAGAATCGCCGGTCAAACAAACGCCCCCACGCCGAGTTCAGCATAGCGCATGATCAACGGCCGCCTGCGAATGCATAGAATTCGGCCTTTTGATCCTGCGGCGAGGCAACCAATTCATGAGCAACCTATTGCGCGATCTTTGGCTCCAAGCAAATGCGGCGTAGAAGGCGCGGGCCCACTTGCTCGTCATCCAGGCCCTTGCCGAAAGAGCAAAGCTCACGAATAAGGAGACACGATGAAACGAATCCTGATGTTCGTAACCATATTGGGCGTCATTACCCTGACAGGCTCCAGCTGGGCCGATGATCCGGCCGAAGCGACAGCCGATCGGCTAGAGCATGCCGGTGCTGTGCTGCACGAGATCATGAATGCTCCCGACAAGGGTATTCCGGAAGAAGTATTTGAGCACGCAAGATGCATCGCGGTCGTGCCGCACCTGATCAAAGGTGGGTTCGTGTTCGGTGCTGAAGGCGGACGAGGCGTAGCGACCTGCCGCACCCCCGATGGTTGGAGCGCTCCGGCGTTTTTCGCCATCACCGGCGGAAGCTGGGGCGCGCAGATCGGCGTGGAAGGCGTCGATCTGGTGATGGTTGTGCAAGGCGATAAGGGCATGGAACGTTTGCTTTCGAGCAAATTCCAGATCGGCGCCGATGCCTCTGCCGCGGCCGGACCAGTGGGTCGTCATGCTTCGGCTGACACAGACTGGAAGATGAATGCGGAGATACTCACCTACTCCAGGGCAAAAGGCGTCTTTGCTGGACTCGATCTGAGTGGCGCAGCGGTGCGTCGCGATGACGATTCCATGAAGGCAGTCTACGGACCTGATGTCTCCACGAGGGCCGTTTTGCATGGAGAGGTGCATCCCACGCCAGCCGCGCGGCCTTTTCTTGACGCCGTGCGCCACGCCAAGGAACAAGCCGCTGCCTCCAAGTAATAGCGAGCGGCAAACGTCTTTGGATTTTTCAACAGGGAGCCGGGGTACCTTCGGGCCCCGGCTTCGTATTGAGTCAAGGAGAGAAATATGCTGAAAGCGATTGTAGGGATATTGGTTGTGCTTTGGCTCCTCGGGTTTTTTCTGCACATAGCAGGAAGCCTGATTCATCTTCTCCTCGTCGTTGCGCTGATCGTGTTGCTTATTGACCTGATCGGCGGCAGACGAAGCGTGGCGTGAGCGCTTCGAATCGCTCGATAGCCTGATAGTCTTCATTGCGTGAGATCTCTCTTCATTCCCAATCGCCCGCTGCAAAGAATCATCCACGCGTGCGCGGGCGGTTTTCTTTCTCTTTGCGCTGGAACGGCAACGATTTCTTCGCAGCAGGTTGACAGCGCACTGCTCATTCAGAAAATCGACGCAGCCGTGCAGGCCCGCGCAGAAGACGTGCTCAGTTTCACCGATGTCGAACATTACGTTGTGTTCAGGGGCGATGACGAAACCCACGCCGCGGCAGAGATGACGGTGACGGACACCTACCATAAGGGTGTGGGCAAGAGCTACACGATCCTCTCGGAGAGCGGCTCGGCGATCATCCTGAAGTTCGGGCTCCATCCCCTGCTCGATAACGAGCAGGAAATCAACCAGCCAGGCAATGTTGAAAAGTCGTGGTTCGTCTCGGCCAACTATGACATGAAGCTGAAGCAGCTCGGAACTGTTTCGCTGAATGGGCGCGACTGCTACGTCGTCGACATCAAAGCGAAGCGCAAGGCTCCCAACGCGATCGATGGAAGCATCTGGGTGGATGCGCGGGATGGAACTCTGGCGCAGATTGATGGCGTGGCGACGGAGAGCGCGTCGGCCTTATCGGGAGCGGCGCACATGATGCGTGAATATGTGAACGTCAACGGCTACTCGATGGCTAGGCATGCACGCGCGGAATCGACCAGCATGCTCTTTGGCCGTACCGTGGTGGTGATTGATTACAGCGATTACCAGCTCCAACTCAAGGGAGCAAAGTAAACGGAGTGAGGCCGCCCGCCGGCAGCCAAGCCCCTCATTGTGACCTGCCTCACTCAAATCCACCACCTCCTCCTCTATACTGGCAATCGTGATACCTTTGCTGCATTTCGTGCTACTCATCTCGCGCGATTGGAAGCTCGATGCAGCCCTGGGTTCTTGCCTGTTGCTCGGGCTGCGCCACGGCTTCGACTACGATCACCTCGCCGCCATCTCAGACATCACCGCGGTACAGCGTAACTGGTTCAGCGGACTGCGCTTAGGCGTGACCTATGCGCTCGGCCATGCCTTCACCGTCGCCGCGCTTGGCATCGCGGTGCTGGAGCTGCACGTGGGCCTGCCTGAAGGGCTGGATCACTGGACTGAACGGCTTATCGGGCTCACTCTCATCGTGCTCGGTATCGGAGTGGTTGCGGGAATCCTGCGCAAGAACCCACACGGCCATGCGCACAGCCGCATCGAGAGCCGGCTGGCGATTGCCATCAACGGCATCCTCTGGATGGCATGGCGGGTTCGCCGCCTGTGGAATTCCGAGGCCGCTAGGCCGGAACGCTTCCAATGGATCTACGACAGCAAGTCGGTCTTCGTGATTGGCATGGTGCACGGCGTGGGCGCCGAAACACCCAGCCAGTTGGCGCTCTTCTTCCTCGCCAAAAGCCTGGGAGGAACCGAGAATGGCATTTTGGGCCTAGCTGCGTTCTGTGTTGGGTTGGTGGCGATGAATGCGTTGATGACGGCTTCGATGGGCGGAGCCTTCCGCGCCAGCGGGCATCATCCGCGGTTTTACTACGCCATTGCGTGGGCCGGCGCGGCGTATAGTTGCGTCATCGGCGTGATCTTCCTCTTCGGAATTTCCAGCCATCTGCCGCCGCTCGGGTCGTAAAGCGCTTGCAGTCGCGAGCTTCCAACCGATTCATGAAGGATGAGCTTCAGAATGTACGCTCTTGCAAATGCAGGTGAAGGCATTTCCTTCGAGTTCCTCCCGGAAAATCGCCGTGCGTAACCGCAAGAAGCGATGGGAGAGTGGCCGAATCCCATGTCAGCAAATGGGATACCCACGCTGGCAGGTGACTGCGGTCACGGTTTGCCCAAGCCCCAGGCTCGTACAACAAGGATAGGCATCCGGAGGGAACCATGAAGATGCCTGTCCCCTCCGGTATTCAAGTCCAATTGCACCAATCAGGGAGGAAATGTGCCTGTATTCACGCCGCCACCCTTACCCAGCGAAGACAAACGATGGAAGATCGTCAATGGCACCATGCGCAAAAACGGTTTTGCGCGTCATGCGCTGATTGAAACCCTGCATACGGTGCAATCGTCGTTCGGCTATCTTGACGACGACGCCATCCGCTTCGTGGCCAATTCCCTGCGCGTGCCGCTGAGCCAGGCATACGGCGTGGTCACGTTCTATCACTACTTCAGCCTGAAACCGCCGGGCAAGCACACCATGACCATCTGCACCGGCACGGCCTGCTACATCAAGGGTACCGACAAGTTGCTGGCGGCGGCTGAAAAGCATCTCTGCGTGTGCGAAGGGCAAACCACAAAAGACGGTCTGATCAGCTTGTCGACCGCGCGCTGCGTGGGCGCCTGTGGCCGCGCACCCGTGGTTTTGACGGATGGCGAATTGCAGGGCCAGATCACAAGCGAGCAGCTTATCGCGCAACTGGAAAGGTGGGCAGCGGAATGACATTCGAAGAGCTCGAACAAATTGCCGAATCCGTCCGCCTGGCAAACGCCAAATACGATCATGAGATCAACGTGTGCATGGGCACCGGATGCCTGAGCCAGCACTCTGACAAGCTGAAGGACGCACTCACTGCCGCTGTGGACGCGCAAGGAAAAAACTCTTTTGTGCGCCGCACCGGCTGCATGGGTCTGTGCGCGGCCGGCCCGCTTGTACTGGTTGATCCGGATGAAATCCTCTACCAGCACGCTCACGCCGAGGACGCGGAAACCATTGCCGCGAGCCTGGGCGGTGAGCCCGTAGCTGAGTTGCAGTGCAATCTGCGCGAGCACTTCGACGAGCAGGTGCACATCGTTCTCGAGAACTCCGGCCATATCGATCCCGAAAAGATTGACGACTATATTGCGCGCGACGGCTATAAGGCTCTGTTGAAGGCGCTCACCGAAATGACGCCCAAAGACGTGATCCAGCAGATCACTGACAGCGGGCTCAGAGGGCGCGGCGGCGGCGGGTATCCGACCGGATTGAAGTGGGGCACTGTTGCCAAGGCCGCCGGCGACATGAAGTATGTCATCTGCAATGGCGACGAAGGCGACCCCGGCGCGTTCATGGATCGCAGCGTGCTCGAAAGCGATCCGCAGCGCGTCATTGAGGGAATGGCGATCGCAGCCTACGCCGTCGGCGCCAACAAGGGTTTCATTTACGTGCGTGCAGAGTATCCGTTGGCCGTATCGCGGCTGACAACCGCGCTGCGTGATGCCAGGCGGCACGGCCTGCTCGGCCACAACATCGGCAACACTCCCTTCAACTTCGACGTGGAGATTCGCCTTGGCGCCGGCGCGTTTGTTTGCGGCGAAGAGACGGCCCTGATTGCTTCGATCGAAGGCAAGCGCGGCACGCCCAAGCCACGGCCTCCCTACCCTGCCACCAGCGGCCTGTGGGGCAAGCCGACGCTGATCAATAACGTTGAGACCTTCGCCAACATCGCACCCATCATACGAAAAGGCGGACGGTGGTTCGCCGGCATCGGCTCGGAGCGAAGCAAGGGCACCAAGGTGTTCGCGCTCACCGGAAAAATCACGAACACGGGCCTCGTCGAAGTTCCCATGGGTATCAGCCTGCGGCAAATCATCGAGGGAATCGGCGGCGGCGTGCCCGACGGACACAAACTCAAGGCGGTGCAGACGGGCGGCCCTTCCGGCGGCTGCATTCCTGCTCACCTTCTCGACATCGGCGTCAGCTACGACGCTCTCGTGAGGATTGGATCGATCATGGGATCCGGCGGAATGATCGTCATGGACGACACCTCCTGCATGGTCAATGTGGCCCGCTTCTTCATTGAGTTCTGCATGACCGAGTCGTGCGGCAAATGCATTCCATGCCGTGCGGGCACAGCGCAGATGCATACGCTGCTGACGCGCATCTGCAAAGGAACCGGGACCATGGACGATCTGGAACTGCTCGAAGATCTTTGCTCGACGGTGAAAGAAGCAAGCCTCTGCGGCCTGGGACAAACGGCGCCTAATCCCGTGCTGAGCACGTTGAATCACTTCCGCGATGAGTACTTGGAGCATATTCAGCACAAGCGCTGTCCGGCCGGCGTCTGCAACATTGAAGCGCCTGTGGAGGTGATGGCATGAGCCCGGAAACCGACGTCAAAACTCTTGTCATCGACGAGCAGGAAGTGAGTGCTCGCGCCAATCAGACGATCCTTGAGGTGGCGCGCGAAAACAACATCAATATTCCTACGCTTTGCCATCTCGATGGCCTGAGCGAGGTGGGCGCATGCCGCCTATGCCTGGTTGAGATCAAAGGCAACAACAAGATGCTGCCGGCATGCGTTGCCACCGTGCAGGAAGGCATGGAAATCAGCACCAACGCGGAGCGGCTCAGGAAGCATCGCCGCACGATCCTTGAATTGTTGTTCGCCGAACGCAACCACGTCTGCTCGGTCTGCGTTTCCAATGGCCACTGCGAACTGCAAACGCTCGCCCAGGAGCAAGGATTGACCCACGTCCGGTTGCCCTATCGCAATCCCGAACTGGCGGTCGATGCTTCGCATGAGCGATTCACGCTCGACCACAATCGCTGCATCCTGTGCACGCGCTGCGTGCGCGTTTGTGCTGAGATTGAGGGCGCGCACATCTGGGACGTGATGGGCCGAGGCACCGACTGCATCATCATCTCCGACCTCCACGAAGAGTGGGGCAAGTCTGCCTGCACACGCTGCGGCAAGTGCGTGCAGGTATGTCCCACAGGGGCGCTCTTCGACAAGAGCAAGGTTGGCTCCGATCATCCCAAATATCCCGAATTCCTGCCCTACCTGAACCTGATGAGGGAAGCGCAATGAGCAAACTGAAACTGGCGACGGTCTGGCTCGACGGATGTTCCGGATGCCACATGTCGTTTCTCGACATGGACGAACGCCTTCTGGAGCTGGCTGAAGTTGTCGATCTCGTCTACAGCCCATTGGTCGACGCCAAGGAGTTTCCTGACGAAGTGGATATCGCGCTGGTTGAGGGAGCTGTGGCGTCCGTCGACGACGAGAAGAAGATCAAGAAAATTCGCGCCCACTCCAGGATGCTTGTTGCGATGGGCGACTGCGCGATTACGGGCAATGTGCCCTCGATGCGCAACCCGATGGGGCCGGAGGCGATTCTCGACCGCGCCTACATTCAGAACGTCAGCGCGCAACCGCAGATTCCCTGCGTCGTCGTTCCCAAGCTGCTGCGCGTGGTACGCCCCATTCATGAGTTCGTGAAGGTGGACGTTTTTCTTCCCGGCTGTCCGCCTTCGGCCGACACATTTCACACCGCGCTTACTGCGCTGGTGAAAGGCGGACCGCTGGATATTTCAGCGCTCACCCGCTTTGGAGCTTGAGCAATGAGCCAGACCATCACCATCGATCCGGTAACGCGCCTTGAAGGCCACGGCAAAATCACCATCCAGCTCAACGGACAGGGAGAAGTGGAAGACGCGCATTTTCACGTGACGCAGGTGCGCGGCTTCGAGCGCTTCTCTGAAGGCCGGCCATTCTACGAGATGCCCAGCCTGATGGCGCGCATCTGCGGCATCTGCCCGGTTTCGCACCTCATCGCATCCGCCAAAGCCTGCGAAGCCATCATGTCGGTGCAGATTCCGCATACCGCGGCGCAGTTGCGGCGCATGTTGAACCTGGCGCAGATGGTGCAGTCGCACGCACTGAGCTTCTTCTATCTCGCATCGCCTGATCTGCTGCTCGGCATGGAATCCGATCCAAAGCTGCGCAACATTATTGGAGTTGCGGCGGCGAACCCCGAACTGGGTCGCGCCGGCGTCGGTCTGCGGCGCTTCGGGCAGACCATCATCGAACTGCTGGGGAAAAAACGCATTCACCCCGGATGGGTTGTGCCCGGCGGCGTCACCGAGCCGCTGGAGTCTGCCAAGCGCGATGCGATTCTCGCCATGATTCCCGAGGCCTACGCGAACATTGGCATGGCACTCGGCGCATACAAACAAATCGCGGACACGTTCCGAGGGGAGATAGAAGTGTTCGCCAACTTCCCGTCGAACTACATGAGCCTTATCAACGGAAACGAGTCGATCTCATTCACTGATGGCGCCCTGCGCTTGATTGACGCCGCCGGTAACACCATTGAAGACGGCATAACAGCAAGCCGCTTCACCGAAGTGATTGGCGAAGCGGTGGAACCTTACAGCTATACCAAGTTCGCCTACTACAAGCCGATTGGCTATCCGCTGGGAAGTTACCGCGTGGGACCGCTGGCGCGCCTCAATATCGTCAAGCAAATGGGCACTCCTCGAGCCGAAAAGGAATTCGCCGAGTTCAAGCAGCTGGCCTCGGGACCGGTCGCGAGTTCGTTCCACTACCACCACGCGCGCCTGGTCGAGATGCTCTACGGTGTCGAGAAAATCGAAGAAATCCTCAGCGATCCGCGCATCCTTGACACGCATGTGCGCGCCACCGCCGGCGTCAACCGGCTCGAAGGCGCTGGCCAGGCAGAAGCCCCGCGCGGCGTGCTGCATCACCACTATAAGGTGGACGAAAACGGCAAGATCACCTGGGCTAATCTCGTGATCGCTACCGGCCAGAACAACAAGGCCATGAACGAGGGCGTACTCCAGGCCGCGAAGCATTACGTGAAAGATGGCAAGTTTACTGAGGGAATCCTGAACCGGGTTGAGGCGGTCGTGCGCACCTTCGATCCGTGCCTGAGTTGTTCCACGCATGCGTTTGGACAGATGCCGTTAAAGATCGTTCTGCTTTCGGCGAGAGGGGAGATTCTGGATCATGCAGTCCGTTCCTGATGTCGAGGTCAATGAGCCGATCCCCGTGGTTTCCGGCAATTTCGAGCCCAGGCTCCCTATATTTGTGAGCACCAATCCTGTTCGATGCCTCGTTCTGGCCTGCGGAAACACTCTGCGCAGCGACGACGGAGTTGGTCCATTCCTGGCGGAGTGGGCGGCAGAACGTTTCCGCGACAATCCCGACGTGCGCGTTGTTGCTACCCAGCAGTGGACGCCCGATCTGGCGGAGAAAATCGCGGAGGCCGAATCCGTTCTCTTTGTGGATAGCTCTCTCGAATCCATCCCTGGCCGGGTCAGCCTCACCCCGGTCGACGTGCAGCTCGGGAACCAATCAGTGGCTACCCACCGCCTGGACGCGTCCGATCTTCTCGGCCTGACCCACGAACTCTATGGCTCGCGATCCGCCCACGCAATGCTTTTGACCGTCAGCACTGGCTCGACGGAGCTCGGAGAAACGTTCAGCGACCGCGTCGAGGTGGCTCTTCCACGGGCGCGCGGCATTTTGGAAAAGGCCGTCCTGCGCTTCCTCGAAAACTGAAGCTGACCTGCGGTTGAACCAGAATCCCCGGCTCAACGGCTCTCCCCTATCTTGTCAACTCCCCGCCATTGAAAAATCTACCTCAACTTCCTCATTCCAATCCAAATACAAATTTCGCCAACCTTGCAGGTTAATTCCCGAACTTCGCTAATCTCAAAAGTATGGAAACTCACGCAATAGCTGACACCAAAGAAATCGAAACTGAAAGACCGGAGTCGGAAGAGTTGGAGGAAAAGTATCCCGACCGCCCTTCTGACAATCATTCCGTCGCGCGTTGCATCCGCGCCTGGAACCGTGCCTTCCGCAAAAAACTCGACGAAGAAGACGAAGAAGACGACACCGATTATGAGGCCAGAAAGGCCGGCAAGGATTACTATCTTCGCGCCATGCCGCCTCTCGTAGGTCAGGCGAATATTCGCGACTTCATCGCGTGCGTGACCTACGCCCAGATCATTGACATCCTCATCCCGAGAGACGCGGAAAGTCTCCTCGCTGCCGCCAAAATCGCGCTCAGTGCTGCGCGGCACGAGACCTGATCGTTGCCATCTGCCGAAGAAAAAAATTTCTCTCTTTTTTGCTGGATTTTTGCTCTTAAGTCGTTTTCGATCAACAAATCGACCCAAAAACCGCGGTCAAAAACGGTCAAAAACGTACGCAACATTAGCGCCGGTCCGTCCGATCTCGTGCCTTCACGAAATCCCAGACCGACCTACGCGCCACGATCCGCGGCCAGCGGACACAAAAAGAAAGGCGGCTGCGTTTCATCTCAGCCGCCGTTCCCTTTTCTGTGCAACCCGCATGCCAGTCGAATCAGAAAGCCGCCAGCGTCTGCCTCAGACTGTACGAGCTCAGCGTCTTGATATAGTTGCCGCGGTCGTAGGGCGAGGTATCGGGAACCGACCGGCGGCTCAAACAGCCCCGCGTTTCGGCAAGCGACGTGTACTCGCGCTTCTCGAGCCAGTAGCGCAGGTCGGCCAGCACGCGGCCAATGTGCTGGATTCCGTGAATGTGGAGCGCGGAAACCATC
>CAZKJB010000113.1:0-11385 GCA_964552975.1 uncultured Occallatibacter sp.
AAGCTTCCCAGCGCCTGGCAGCGATTGTGGAATCTTCAGATGACGCAATCGTCAGCAAGGATCTCAATGGAATCGTTACCAGCTGGAATTCTTGTGCGGAAAAAATGTTCGGCTATACTGCGCGGGAGATGATTGGCCGGCCCATCACCACGATTATTCCTCCCGAGTTGCGCGACGACGAAACCCGAATTCTGGCTACGATTGCGCGGGGCCAACGCATTGAACACTTCGAGACTGTCCGCATGTCGAAGGGCGGCAAGCCTCTTGAAGTTTCGCTGACAGTTTCTCCGGTTAAGGATGAGGCAGGCAGAATTGTTGGAGCGGCCAAGATTGCGCGCGACATTACGCAACAGAAGAGGACAGAGCAGGCCTTGATCGTTACGGAAAGACTGGCGGCGGTTGGGCGCCTGGCCGCCACTGTTGCCCATGAAATCAATAATCCGCTAGAGGCGATCACGAATCTCATCTACCTTGCGAAAGCTGCGAGTCCTTCCAGTGAAGTTAGAGGCTTTTTGACCACTGCAGAAGAGCAGATGGCTTGTGTTTCCCATCTCGCCCGGCAAACTCTCGGGTTCTATCGGGAAACCACTGGCGCACGCCCGGTTCGGCCCGGAGAGATCGTCAGCGCATTGCTTACCGTCTACGCAAACCGGGTGCGCAACAGACGAATTGAAATCCGGCAAGAAATTCGGAGTGACGTGTCAATCAATGCAGTGCCCGGGGAAGTCCGGCAGGTGGTTGCCAATCTGATCAGCAACAGTATTGACGCAATCCAGGGTCCCGGCCAAATTGTGATTCGTGTTTCCGCCGCTCGCATATGGCGGGACAAAGCTGTGAGCGGCATCCGCATCAGCGTCGCAGATTCGGGCTCCGGCATTCCGCCTGAGGCCCTCAGCCAGATCTTCGAGCCGTTTTTCACGACCAAGCGCGATGTTGGCACCGGCCTCGGTCTGTGGGTATCAAAGAGCATCGTCGGCAATCATCACGGATCCATTCGAATCCACAGCGCGACCAAACCTGGAAAAAGCGGGACGACCGTATCGGTCTTTCTGCCGCTAAATCATCCAGGAGAGGATCTTCGCGAGATGCGAATGGAGCCTGAAATGCCGCTTGAGAAGGCGAGCTGAACCTCAGAAATTCTCACCCCAGCTTCGGCGCCCGTTCGTCGCGTTCGGCGTCTGGGTTGAGTTCGACACTGCGCGTGACGTCATCGCGTGCTTGCGCGTACACTCGTTGCCAGGCCGAACCTCTCCCGCTCGCACCCGATCCTTTTTTCCGCAGCTTTCACGCGGCCAGCGCTGCTCAAGCTCCGAATTGGCGCAAGTGATGGTCTGTGTGCAAGTAGCCCCAGCGCATCCACTCTTTCTCCGTCATGACTCCAAAGAATGGGTGCGGCTGCCATCCGGAGTCGCGAGACGGCGTTGTAAACCGCTCCAGCAATTCGAGGAGCTGCCGTTTGTCGCGTTCAAAGTCAGCGGGCCGGGAACCGCCTCCGTTCGCATCACACTCCGGCACCGTCGACACGCCGTGCGGCCACTTCAACGGGAGCCATAACGCCGCCCAACGCATGAATGGTCCGGAATACCGATTCTTGAGTGGCTCCGCAGCCCTCTCTCCAGTGGCTACGCCAAAGGCATCGCTCAAGTGGCAAATCATCTGAGCAGCGGTCATCGTTCCCCATCGCCGCTGGCTAGCCGGACCGATCGCACTCAACCGGCGCACAATCTCTGCTTTGTCGTTCGCATTCAAGAGTGTCTTCATCGCGGGTGCGAAGGGCCTCTATTTTGCGCTCGCCGGCGGCACGATCCCGTTCATCCGCAGGTACTCGACCATCTGTCCGTAGTGATCGAAGCCGTGAGCGACGCCGAAGGCCGCAAGCGTAGCGCGCGTCTGGAAACCGGGCTCGGGCGATTGGATTACTTCGAATGCGTTGGCCGGCGTCAAGGTCGCGATCGCCTTGTGCGCAAACGCAAAAGAGCCCGCGAGCGCCGCCACCACATCATCCTTTTTGGTGAGTTTTAAGATTGCCTGCATATCCAGGTCCGGTTTCTGGCCGCTGACCGTGCTGTAGAAGAAGTAATTAGCTTCTGCCACGTGAGTGGCCTGCTGCGCAAACGTTCTCACCGTGGCAAACTCAGTCTTCTGCCCAGGCACAAAGATCGCCGCGCTGGGCGCAAAATCGAACTTGTCGGCCGGCATCGCTTTCACCGCGCTCATCATTTCGCTTTCGATCACGCTCAACTGCGAATCGAAAGCTTCAGCCGGAGTGGCGATTGTTCCCTGCGCGGGACCTTTCGCCATTTCTCCGGTCTGCGCAGCAGCTAATGAGCCCAAGCTCAGCGCACAGCACGCCACCATCAGTCGGATGTGCATCGCAAACCTCCCCTTAAAGTATTTTTGTAAGCGCACACAGGTTAGCAGAAGGGGGTCCGTTCGCAATCAGGCGCGCTTCTGCGCCGCCGCCTCGTACACCTTTACGTACTCGCGCGCCGGGCCAGTCCAACTGTGATCAAGGATCATCCCGTTGCGCATCAGAAGGGTCCACGCTTTCCTGTCCTTGAAAGCCAGGAGTGCGCGGTCGATCTCAGCGAGCAGATCCGCGGGTTCGAATCCTTCGAATTTGAAGCCGGTTCCCGTTCCCTTCCCGGCGTCCCACTCCTCAATGGTGTCATCCAGTCCCCCCGTCGCGCGAACGATCGGAACCGTGCCGTACTTGAGCGAGTAAATCTGGTTCAAGCCGCAAGGCTCGTAGCGCGACGGCATCAGGAACATGTCAGCACCGGCCTCGATCTTGTGCGCCAGCGCGTCGTCGTAGCCGATGCGCACCGCAACACTTGCCGGAAACCGGAAGGCCCAATCGCGGAAGAGGCCCTCGTAGTAGGGATCGCCCGAGCCGAGTGCCGTTACCACGAGATCGCGCCTGCCGAACTCGTCAAAGATCTTCGCCACGATATCGAAGCCCTTTTGCGTCGCCAGCCGCGAGACGATCCCGATGACAGGAGTTGTCTCCGCTACTTTCTCGAAACCGAATGCATGCAGCAGATCGGCGCGGCATGCCTTTTTACCATCGAGGCGGTCGGGCGAATAGTGCGCAGCAAGGCTGCCGTCCGTAGCGGGATTCCATAGAGCGTAATCAACGCCATTCAGAATTCCGTGCAAGTTCGCAGCGCGCTTTAGAATGACGCCCTCAAGCTGTTCGCCGAATGCCGGAGTCTGAATCTCCTCCGCGTATTTGCGGCTCACCGTCGTCAGCTCATCGGAATAGACCACGCCGCCCTTCAGGAAATTGAAGCGGTCGAACTGCTCAACCTTGTCCATGGTGAAAATCTCCCACGGAAACAGCAGTTCTTCAGTGGTCGTGGGCGGAAATTTGCCCTGGTACGCCGCGTTATGAATGGTGAGCACTGTGGCTGCGCTCCGCAGCAAGGGGTCCGTTGCGTAGACGGTTTTGAGATACACGGGAATAAGCGCAGCCTGCCAGTCGTGAACATGAAAAACGTCGGGGACGCCGAGAATTTTTGCCGCCTCAATCACCGCCCGGCAAAACAGCCCGAAACGCTCTGCATTGTCGGGGTAATCGCCGACGGCTGTGCCGTAAAGTCCTTGCCGATCAAAGAATTCCGGGCAATCAATAAAAAAATACCTCACCCCGTCGTGAATGCCGCCGTTCACGACATCGACAAACCGGTTCGAATCGCGGAAAGGGATGGTGATCGAGCGGATGACAACCTTTGACTCGCCGTCGATGAACTTGCGAACTCCCGCATAGAACGGCAAGTAGACGGAGACCTTGTGGCCAAGTCGCGCCACTGCCGGCGGCAATGCGGCGACCACATCGGCCAGTCCACCGGTCTTGGCGTACGGCCTGCACTCCGAGGCGGCAAAAACGATCTGCATCCAGCATTCTCCTGTGAAAAGACAAGGCTCAGTCTACTACGGCCCTGAGGGGCTGCTGAGGCCAAGCGGGCCTGCCGCTCTCATGTGTCCGGTTCCCGTGGAATATGATCATTTGGGCGCGCAAACGGGTTCTCTTCCTGCTGGGAAATTGCCGAGGGATCGATTTGTTGCGGCTCGGAATCTCGATTAGAAAGACGCATCATGAACGACAAAAGGAAGCCGCTCTGCTCACTCGTGTTCCTCGCTCTGGCCATCGCTCTTCCCGGACTGAGCCGGGCTCAAGCTGGAAATACGGTAACCTCCGGCGCAGCGGCTGTGGCGCCGCACTCCTTCACAGTTGAAGGCGGAAAGTTTTCGCTCGACGGCAAGCCGTTCCAGATCATCTCCGGAGAAATGCATTATCCGCGCATTCCGCGCGAGTACTGGCATGCGCGTTTTCGCTTGGCGAAATCGATGGGCTTGAACACGGTTACCGCTTACGTCTTCTGGAATGAGCATGAGCAGCGGCCGGGAGTTTTCGATTTTTCTGGACAGCGCGATGTGGCAGAGTTTATCCGCGAAGCACAGAGCGCGGGCCTCTACGTGATCCTTCGTCCCGGGCCTTATGTCTGCGCCGAGTGGGAGTGGGGCGGTTATCCGGCGTGGCTCCTGAAAGAGCATGGCATCGTGGTTCGCAGCACCGATCCCAAGTTCATGGAACCGACCCGCAGGTGGCTGCTTCGCTTGGGTAAGGAGCTTGCGCCGCTGCAGATTGGCAACGGCGGCCCGATCATCGCGGTGCAGGTTGAAAACGAGTACGGCTCATTCGGCAATGACCACAGCTACATGGAGCAGATTCATCGCGATCTTTTGGATGCCGGGTTCAACAAGGCATTGCTCTACACGGCCGACGGACCCGAGTTCATCCCGAACGGATCGCTACCGGAACTGCCCGCAGTGATCAACTTTGCTCCGGGCAACGCTCGCCAGGCTTTTGAAGCGCTCCACAAGTTGCGGCCCGAGGGGCCATTCATGGCAGGCGAATGGTGGGACGGCTGGTTCGATTATTGGGGCGGTCCGCATCACACCACCGACGCCAAATCGCAGGCAGACGAGCTCGAATGGATTTTGAGCCAGGGCTACTCGATCAGCATTTACATGTTTCACGGCGGTACGAACTTCGGCTGGATGAACGGCGCCAATATGGACAAGACTCCATACCGGCCCGACGTGACCAGCTACGACTATGACGCCGCGCTCGACGAGAGCGGCCGCCCAACGCTGAAATACTCACTGTTTCGCCAGGCGATTGCCAAAGCGACAGGCGTG
This sequence comes from uncultured Occallatibacter sp., assembly GCA_964552975.1. Taxonomy (GTDB): domain Bacteria; phylum Acidobacteriota; class Terriglobia; order Terriglobales; family Acidobacteriaceae; genus Telmatobacter. The sequence goes on from CAZKJB010000113.1 coordinate 5,206, forward strand.
ACAGCGGCTCCGACGCCTGCCGTTGGCCCGGCGATTGAATTGCCGGCCGCAAAACTAAGCCAAGCAGTCTCGCTCTGGCAATCGCTGCCGCAACCTGTGCACTCCGATCATCCCCTGACGATGGAAGATCTCGACCAGGCTTACGGCTACATCCTTTACCGGACGACGATCGCCGAGCCCGTCGCGGGCGATCTGGTCCTCGACGAAGTCCACGATTACGCGCTCATCTATGCCAACGGCACGCTGCTGGGATCGCTCGACCGGCGTCTCGAACAGAATCGTCTCCATGTGGATCTGAAGGAGCCGAACACGCGGCTCGATATCCTGGTCGAGAACACGGGCCGGGTCAACTTTACGGTCGCCATCCGCGGCGAAAGCCAGGGCATCACGAAGCAAGTAATGCTCGGCGGAAAGCTGCTCTCCGATTGGCAAATCTACTCGCTGCCCATGGAGAACACCGGGAAGCTCGCCTTCCGCGCCACCGACTGCACCGGCCCTTGCTTCTATCGCGGCACGTTGCAAGTAGATCGCGTAGCCGACACATTCCTCGAGGCCAGCGGATTTACCAAGGGATTTGTTTGGGTGAATGGCCAGCCACTCGGGCGCATTTGGGATATTGGGCCGCAGAAGACGCTCTACCTACCGGGCCCGTGGCTGCATTTGGGTGCAAATGACGTGATTGTCTTCGACCTCGAGGGAGTACCCGGCGGCTCGGTCGCAGGCAAGGCGACGCCGAATCTGGGCCTCACTGCCCCGCAAGCGCCGTAGCAATCAACTACCTCTGGCCGCAATCCGGGCAATTGCCGCGGTTCGCATTCTACTTTGGCCCGCAATTCGTTCATTTTCAATCCCTGTAAGCGAATTCCCTGAATATTCGTCTTTTTACTTAAGGACCCCTTCGGCGCAGCCCCCTTAAAAAGGCTTGAGGGGGTGGTCGCCCAACACCGGGCTTTTATCGGAAGTTGAACACGCCCCCGCACGCTATGCTCGACGACGAAAAAATTCGAGGCATTCATAAGAGTGAAGGATACAATCCCCCAGGCCCCGCAAGAGAATCAGGAGTCGCCGGCAAAGCAGGTTTCTTGGCTGCGCCAACTCATTCCCGTCTTCGTTGTTGCGCTGGCCATTCGCCTCGTTCTGGTCTTCGCTACCTATCGTGACCTTCCCGACGCCGACAAACTCTTTGAGCGCTTCGGTTGGGAGATGGGTTGGATCGCTCGTGCTCTGGCTAGCGGCCACGGTTTCAGCTCCCCCTACTATCCGTGGAGCGGCCCCACGGCAATGCAGCCGCCGCTTTACCCCACGCTGCTCTCGCTCGTCTTCAGAGCCTTTGGAATCTATTCCCTCACCTCAGCCTTCGTCATTCTCGCGATCAACAGCCTGCTCTCGACCCTCACCTGCATTCCGGTTTACTTCAGCGCGAAGTATTCGCTGGGAGCGCGCGGCGCCAAGGCCGCGGCCTGGTTCTGGGCACTGTATCCTTTCGCCATCTATTTTTCCGCCACGCGCGTGTGGGAGTACTCGCTCACCGGATTGCTCTTCACCACATGTTTTTGTATCGCCCAACGAATCCATCGCACCACTCGTCCCGTAGCATGGCTCGGCTGGGGCGCGCTCTACGGCCTCACCGCGCTATCGAATCCTGCGGTTCTCTCCACGCTGCCGTTTCTCGCCGGGTTGGCAGCTTACCAGGCGCGCGCTGCCGGCCGCCGCTGGCTATTAAACAGCTCATTGACGGCCGTGGCGGCAATCGCCGTTCTCACGCCATGGACGGTGCGAAACTATCGAACTGTGGGCGTTCTTTGTCCGGTGCGCGATAACTTCTGGCTTGAACTGTACGACGATAACTACGGCGACATGTCACTGGACCCGAGTTTTGCTCATCCCTCAAGCAATCCAGTGGAGATGCGAAAATTTCTCGCCATGGGTGAGCCGGCTTTTCTGGCCGAGAAGAAGGTGCTGATCGTCGATTATCTGCATCAGCATCCGGAATTCATTGTCGACAAAACGCTGCGGCGCATTCGCTACTACTGGACCGGATATTGGAGCCTCTCTGCGGAAGAGCTCCGCGAGCAGCCCTACGAACCGGGCAATATCTTTTACGTCTGCTCCATGACGTCCCTCATGCTGTTCGGCTTGCGACGCCTATGGCGAGCCAATCGCGCCGCCTGCCTGCCCTATCTGGTATTGATCGGCGTTTTTCCGCTTACGTATTACATCACGCATCCGCTTATGGATTACCGCCAGCCGATTGAGCCGGCGATCATCGTCCTCGCCGTTTCGGGAGTTCTCGCTTTCAAGCGTGCGACCGTCAGCGAATGGTCGAGCGCCGAGGGGAAACTCGTCCCCGAATCGGAGTAGGCCTCGAATCAGGCCTCGAAGGGCGGCGCCCGAAGCCCCTTTTTCTGCCGCGCCGCCCCCATCCACTATCCTGAATCTACGTCTTGGAGGTTCACGGATGCTTTCCCCTGCCGTTTTACCGCCAGTTACTCCCACACCGGCTGAAGAGATCGCGGAGGCCCTCGATCACATTGGCCCGTTGCATGGCCTGCCCTTTGAAGATCGTCTTTGGATCGCGCGTCACGGCACCGAGGTTCAAGCCAACGCCGGCGACGTCCTGTTCGAGGAAGGCGCCGCAGCCGAGCACATGGTGCTCATCCTCAAAGGCGAGATCCATGTGCGCCGCCAGCATGGAGGGCCGATGGCCCTCTTCATCGGCCGCGCCGGACAGATGACAGGGATTCTGCCCTTCTCGCGCATGAAGAGCTACGGCGGACAGGGATTTGCGGTTTCTCCAGTGTGGGGGCTGCTGGTGCACCGCTCGCTTTTTCCTGACATGATGACGGCGATCCCGACCATGGCGCAGCGCGTCGTTTCCACGCTCCTTGACCGCGTACGCGAAGTCACCCGCATTGAACAGCAGGCTGAGAAGCTTGCCGCTCTCGGACAACTGGCCGGCAACCTGGCGCATGAACTCAACAATCCCGCATCGGCCGCGCAGCGCGCCTCCGCCTCTCTGCTTGCCGCGATCCGCGACAACCGCGCCAACCGCATGAAGCTGGTGCAGCTTCACCTCAACGCAGAACAGGTGCGGCATATTGCGGAATGGGAAGACAAGATTCTCAGCCGCCAGCCGCCGCTGCTGGAAGCAACCGAGGACGTAAGTCCGATTTCGTTCATTGCCCGCGAAGAATCCTTGCGCAAATGGCTCGGCGCCATCGGCTACGGAGACTCCTGGGAGATTGCCGCGCAATTGGCCGAACAATGCGTGACCGCTGCGGATCTCGATGAATTGCGCGCCTCGTTGAGCGCGGCCGAAACCTGCATCTCACTGCAGTTCTTCGCGCGCTACCTGCGCTCGTCGCGCGCGGCAGAAACGATTGTCAACTCCACTGCGCGCATCTTCGATCTCATTGGCGCCGTCAAAGACTACTCGAACATGGACCGCGCGCCAATTCTCGAAGTCGACGTGCCAACGGGACTCGATGCCACGCTGCAGATGCTGAGTTCGCGCATGGATCATGTGGAAATTGAACGCGACTACCAGCCAAATTTGCCGCGCATCAGCGCTTATTCAGGCGAGCTGAATCAGGTATGGACGGCGCTGATTGAAAACGCGCTCGACGCTCTCGGCGACCAGGGCCGCCTTCGCATTGCTTGCCGCCTTGAAGGCGACATGATGCTGGTAGAGATCTGGGATGCAGGGCCCGGCATTCCTCCCGAACTTCAGGAACGCATCTTTGAGCCGTTCTTCACCACCAAAGCGCCCGGGCGCGGCCTGGGACTCGGTCTCGATAATGCGATGCGTATTGTGCGCAAGCACAGCGGCCATATCAGCGTTAAGTCCGAGCCCGGCTCGACCTGCTTTCGCGTCCGGCTGCCGCTGGAGCAGTTACAGGCGTACTAGAAGCTCACGTCCGCCGGCTCGGTCACGCGCATCACCGACTGATCCCCGGTCCGTTGCTTCCATGCGGCGCGGATCGCTTCAATCTTGGCGCGATTCTCGCCGGTGTCGGGAAAATCAATTACCAGCAGCTTCGATCGCAGTCGCTCCGGCGCACGCTCGTTCTTGCCCTGCCACTGGCCGTAGACCTCGAGCACGCTTAAACCATCGGGAAAGCGCGGCGTCACCTCTTTGTCGAGGAAATCGCGCCATTGCGCCTCGTTGACTCCCTGGTCGGGATGGTCGGCCGGTCCAAGGCCAAAGTAGAGCCTGGTTTCAACCCAGCCCTTGGTTTGGCCGGGATGAGCCGCGTCGCCCTCGAGCGTGGGCGCGGCCGCAGCAACGGGCGCTGACGGATGGACGCACCCGGCAGGCGAGAGACAGAGCAAGGTGGTCAGGAGAAAAACTGTCTTTTTACTTTTCAATCTCAATGCCGCGCCAGAAGCCCACGTAGCCCTTGAGCTTGCGCGCGGCCGGCTTGGGATCGGGGTAGTACCAGGCGGCATCCTGATTATCCTGCCCGTCGATCACCACGCTCAAATAGCGAGCCTGGCCTTTGTGGGGATCGGTTGATGTGGTGGAGCTGGACCGAAAGTACTCCCGCTTGAGGCTGGTTTCAGGAAAGTATACCTGTCCTTCTACTTCCGCAATCTCACTGCTCTCGGCGATAACTCTGCCGTTCCAGGTTGCTCGTGCCATGGCTAATCCGGTCGCTTCCTGTCCATGCCACTCGCCGCCCCGAACGCGCACTGAGGCGGTCGGCGACAGTAACCGATATGACACTACCAGAGAAAACGGCTCGTGGCGAGTCGAAAACGCGGCCGGAATTATCGAGAGGAACCTACTTTGCGGCGGCGATCGCGTCGATATGGACGCTCTTGGCCGATGCATCTTCGCTTGCGGTCACCGTGACCTTGTCGCCGTAAAAGTCCTTCACCGCATCGGGGTTGTCGATACTCCAGACTTGCTTCTTGTCATCCACGAATACCGGCTTCATTCCGCCCGCGATGCACTTCTTCACGCAATCCGCACCGCTACCCGCATGCTTGGCGCCGCACATCGAGTCGGAAATCCAACCCGTACTCTTGGAGGAGTCGGCAGCCTGAACTGCCACAACCGCGAGCGCAAAGACGGCCGCCGCTACGAAAAAGGCACGTTTCATTTGGAACCTCCGGGGATAGGGAACTTTAGCCCGCTCCCATCATGCACTTCGGGCCCTGACTTCGGCAAGTGGCGCCCCGACACTCGAGCGCGGGCCCTGCCAGCCTTATTTTGCGCCGCGCGTGCTGCGCGAAGCCTCAACGCGCTTCAGAGTTACATCGTAACGCTGTGCCGCCGCTGAGAAGCGGCTGATCATGTCGGAGGTTTTGGTCATAAAGGTGGGACTCTTCTCGCGAATGGCGTCCAGGATGTGAGCAAATTTGGCCAGCAGGAAGAAGCCTTCACCATTCGCGTCGACAAACAACTCCGCGGAAACGGCCCCATGCAGCACCATCGCCGCCGCCATCTCCCAGTAACTGATCACTTGCCTGAGCCAGGGATTGTGCGGGTCGGAGGGATTATTGAGCACCGCGAAGAAGTCATCCGCCGTCTGGGGCCAGAATTCACCGGTCACCCACGCGCGCGCCTCGCGCATCACAGCCTCAGTGCGCAACTCATAAAGCTTGAGAACAATTTCAGCATCGGCCGGAGTGGCCAGCATCCGTTCCATCGGGGGGTCTCCACTGCCCATACTACAGGCTCCCCCCTATCCTGTCGCGTGAGCCGCGCGACCGATTCACAAGATCACGCGCAGCATACTGCGGCTACTGCACGCCGTATTTCTTATGCCGGCTGCAACTCCTGCTTCTCGTCGTTCTTTTCCACAACTGGCCCATGCGTCTCGACCGCCGGCGGTGGCGGAGCATCGCCAATCCGTTTTGAGTAGGTGCACACCACCGCTTTTTCTTTTTCCAAAGGCACAGGCTTCTTGCCGCGCTTCTTCGTCGCTGCCTCTTCCTCGGCGCTCTTCTTCTTGTTCGGGCATTCGAGGAAGATGCCCGACTTGAGCACCTTCTCCACCAGGTACGGGCTGCTGCACTTGGGACACTTCTTCGCCACAGGTTTCAGGTTCGAAGTGAAATCGCACTTGGGATAATTTGTGCAGCCCCAGAAAGTGTTGCCGCGGCGCGCCCTGCGCTCTGCCAGGTCGCCTTCGCCGCACTTGGGGCACTTCATGCCTTCAATCAGGTTCTGCT
>CAZKJB010000114.1:0-11341 GCA_964552975.1 uncultured Occallatibacter sp.
TGATGCTGGCCGCGCCGAGCATTGCGATCGATCTGCCGCTCAAGATTCTTGTTTGGGAAGACGCTGACGGAAAGGTCTGGGTCTCGTACAACTCGCCTGATTATTTGCGCGAGCGACATAATGTTCCAACCGATCTCATGCAGAACATCGGCGTGGTGGCAGCGTTGGCAACGAAAGCGGCGGAAGAATGAAGGAAGCAGGATCGGGTGGGACGCGGCGGAGTTTCCTGAAGAGCGCGCTACTGGCTTCGGCCCCGTTATTAGCAAGCACCGGCGCCAGAAGCGCGGCTGTGCAGGCGGGTCCAGCGGAAAAGTTGTCGGGCAGCGACGACCGAGCGAAATGGCTCGCGATTGTGGAGCGCGTTTCGCAGCCGGTCCTTGAAGCGATCAGCCAGCAAAAACTGCGCGCCACCATGCCTGTGGAAGCGGCAGAAGGCCAGTCGGAGGCGCGCAAAGGATCGACGCATCTCGAGGCTGTAGGGCGGCTGTTGTCCGGGCTAGCTCCCTGGCTCGAGGCCGAGCCCGGCGACAATCCTGCAGAAGAAGCGCTGCGCAATCGCTATCGCGAGTGGGCGCGATTGGCCATTCGCCACGGCACCGATGCAAAATCGCCAGACGCTCTCAACTTCGGGACGAATCGGCAATCCCTGGTGGACGCAGCTTTTCTCGCGCTTGCAATTGTGCGCGCGCCCAACGAGCTTTGGGCCAAGCTCGATTCCACCACGAAAGAGAACCTCATCCGCGCAATGGTTGAAACGCGCAAGGTGCAGCCCGGCTTTAATAACTGGCTGCTGTTCAGCGCCATGATTGAGGCGTTCTTCTGCAAATACGATCAGCCGTGGGACACGATGCGCATCGATTATGCTCTGCGCCAAATTCAGGAGTGGTACAAGGGCGATGGAATGTACGGCGACGGGCCGCCTTTCCACTGGGACTACTACAACAGCTTCGTGATTCATCCCATGCTGCTCAATGTGATCGACGCGGTGCAGACCATTACCGATCGCTTTACAGTCTTCCGCAAGCCGGTGGAGGCCCGAGCACAGCGCTATGCAGCGATCGAGGAGCGGCTCATCAGCCCGGAAGGAACGTTTCCCGCGATCGGACGTTCGCTTGCGTATCGTTTTGGCGCGCTGCATCATCTCGCAGAAATGGCCTGGCGGCGCGATCTGCCCGAAGGCGTGCATCCGGCGCAAGTGAGAGCGGCGATGACGGCGGTGATGACGCGCATGATTGCTGCCGAGGGAACGTTTGACAGCAAAGGCTGGCTGACGATTGGTTTTGCGGGGCATCAACCGGCAATTGGCGAAGACTATATTTCGACGGGAAGCTGTTATCTGTGCTCGGCGGCGTGGCTGCCACTGGGCCTTGCGGCCACCGACGAATTCTGGAAAGCTCCGGCTGAGCCGTGGACAGCTCAGAAGGCATGGAGCGGAGTGAATCTCAAGGCCGATCGCGCCACTGTGGATTAGAGACTGGCGCAGTAATCCACCGACGGCAATTAGAGTTAGAAGAAGGCCGATCTCATGGCCGATTTCTTGAGAATTGGCATATGAGGAGGCGCATTGAGCGGGAGCAAAGAGCCAGTGCGCGCAGCCACGTCAGACGTAGACTCGAGCAGGGAGCGCGCACCCAGCCGCATATCGTACGCGTGGCGAGCTTTACGGCACCGCAACTTCCGGCTCTTCTTCGGAGGGCAAACGATCTCGCTCATCGGCACGTGGATGACGCGAGTCGCGACAGCCTGGCTGGTATACCGGCTTACTCACTCGGCTCTGTTGCTAGGCACAGTCAGTTTCGCCGGCCAGATCCCCACTTTTATCTTCGCGCCCTTCGCTGGGGTTTGGGTCGACCGGCTCGACCGCAGGCAGGTGCTGGTATGGACACAGTCGCTGGCCATGGCGCAGTCCTTCGCGTTGGCTGCGCTTACGTTCTCGAATACGATTACCATCCCCTGGATTCTTGGATTGAGCATTCTGCAGGGCATCATCAACGCATTCGACATGCCTGGCCGGCAGGCGTTCATGATGCAGATGGTCGGCGACCGCGCCGATCTGGGCAATGCTATCGCTATCAACTCGTCGATGGTGAACGTGGCGCGGCTCATCGGCCCTTCGCTTGCCGGCATGTTGATCGCCGTCAGCAGCGAAGGATGGTGCTTTCTCATCGATGGCATCAGTTACATTGCGGTGATTGCATCGCTGCTGATGATGCGCCTGGAAGCTCCCGTCGTGCGGCGCGTGACATCGTCAACGCTCACCGAGATCAAGGAAGGCTGGAGCTACGTTTCAGGATTCCTGCCGATCCGCACGATACTCTTGCTGTTTGCCGTGGTCAGCTTGATGGGTATGCCGTTTGTGGTACTAATGCCGGTCTTTGCGGCTAAGGTGCTCGAAGGCGGACCGCACACGTTGGGCTTTCTGATGGGGGCCATGGGCGTGGGTGCGCTCATCTCCGCCCTTTCTCTGGCCGCGCGCAAGACCGTGCGCGGTCTCATCCGCATGATTCCCGTAGCAGCAGCTGTCTTCGGCCTGGGATTGATCGGCTTCGGGCTTTCACATGTTTTCTGGCTCTCAATGCTGATGGTGCTGGTGGCCGGCATGGGAATGATGCAGGGGATGGCGGCGAGCAACACGATCATCCAGACGCTCATCACCGAAGATATGCGCGGCCGCGTGATGAGCTACTACACGATGGCATTTGTAGGGATGGCGCCTTTTGGCAGCCTTCTGGCGGGAGCCATGGCGCATGCAATTCCCACGATGCCTCTGTGGCTCATAGGGGGAACACCACTTTCCGGAGCTCAGTGGACCGTGATCTTGAATGGAGCCGTTGTTGTACTCGGTGCTGGCTGGTTCGTCACGCAACTGCCGGCACTGCGCGTCGTAGTCAGGCCCATCTATCAAGAGATGGGAATTATTCCCGCCGCAAAAGGGATGGCCGCCGAACAGATTCAATCGTGATGTGTCAGCTTCCGGCTTTCAGCCTTCAGCCGATCTTGTAGGCGAGGAACTGAAGGCTGAGAACCGAAGGCTATTTTCCCTACTGCTTTACGCCGCACAGATGCACCTCGACACCCAGCTCTGCAAGCATGGCGGCCTTGGTCGCAAGTGCCTTGTCGGCGATCGCTGCCGTGGGGGCGTAGGCCACGTTCACATGGTTGGCGCGATGACGCGCCATCATCTGGTTCTGACTGACGCCATGCAAGATGGTATGCACGATTGGCCATTGAACCGTCGTCTCGCGCCAGCGCCGTTCGGTTTCGGCTGCAGGCAGAGAGACTACCGTGCCTCGGCCCAGGTCGGCGTGCAGCGCTCCGCCCTCGACAAAGATGCGGCTCCATACGATTTCGCCGGGTTTGCCGATGCCCTTCAACGATCCGCCGCCGAGCGGGAAGTACATGGCAGGTTGGCGTTCACTGCTGGCTCCCGCGTAGCCGCCGGTAAAATGATTAGCGGGCGCGGCGCCTGAGATTTGCAAGAGCCAGACAAAATCGTCGATCTTGCCGGAGCCATTGAGACCATCCCCTTTGTAGTGCTCGCCCCAACGCACATCGTGCAGCGTTGTTGAAGGATCAAGCTCCAGCGCCTTCCAGCACCGGTTGGTGATCAGCGCATCGACCCCGGCACACTCGTCCACTTCGTTAAAGTGCACCAGCGGTCCTCCTGCGTAGAGCTCCTTATTTGTTCCTTCGGCGAAAACCGGCGGACGATCGGCGTTGTTCAACATTCCTTCGGCCAAATCGGAGGCGGGCGCCAAATCTTTCAATCCCTGTTGATACTGAATGCCAACTGCGTCGCATCCGAAATCTTTGGCGATCCGGACTGCTGCGATATACATCTTGCACTGATCGAGCACTTGGTCGAGTGTCAATTCGGTTGCGGAATCCTTGCCGAGCGCGAATTTGACGCCCTTCGCAACCAGCCATTCGTAGACAGCCTTCCCTTCAGCGTCGCTCACCGTGCGCATCCTGGCTACAAGGGCGGATTGGCTCAGCCGCTCCTTGTAGACTCCCGCGGGGTTGAGCAACTCGTCGTCGATGATGGCGTTATACATGCCCATGCAGCCCTCATCGAAGATTCCGATGATGGCCTTGCGATGTTTCAGGCTCGTGGCCAGCTCTGCGCCCAATTGTGCGCTCTCCCCGAGCAGCTTGCTCGTGTCGAGCGGTCGAACATGCGAAAGATCGTGGCAGATCTTGCCCTCGCTCAGCCATTGGTCAAGTGCCTTCTGGAAATAGGCGTCGGTAAAGTCCTTACTCCAGATGGAGGAGAACGGCTTGCCAGCCTTCACCAGAGAACCATTCAGATTGAGCAGTCCGACCAGCCCCGGCCATTGACCCGACCAATTGGCCGCGGTAAGAATCGGCCCGCGATGGCTTCGAAGCCCGGGAAGCACATGGTGGCTGTACTGCCACGCCGCAGTGGCAAACACGAGCCTGGCATCGGGATGAATCTTCATAAAGACGTCCATACCCTGACGCTGCGATGAGATAAAGCCGTGTTTCACCGTTTCGTCGTAGGCATGAGCGCGAACCAGTCTGAAACCTTTCTGTGCGAAGGCTGCCGTAAGCTTTTCTTCCATGTCCCGCTGCGCGGGCCAGCACGCCTGATTGGCTGCCTGGCGCAAATCGCCGCTGGTCACCAGCAGCACTTCATTTGCCGCGGGTCTGGCTGTTTCCTGATCCCCTGCTCCCATCTCGATCCCCTCTTCGTAAACGATTTCGGCCGTTAACGTAAACGCTTTCGAACACCAAGAAAAAATATACACTGGAATGCCGGGTGGTGGCAGTGAGCCGGTACCGATAGCATTGAATTGGTTCCGCAATTTGGAGCGAAAAAACGGCTAACGCCAACTATGGCAAGCAAGAAACCTAAACTGCATATCGTTTCGCCTAGACCCGAGGCCATCGCCGGAAAGCGAGGAGTCAGCAAAGCCATCCCGCCCGAGCCGCCCCGCATCTCAGGCCGCTGGTTGCTGGGCGCAATGGCCCTGACCCTCGCGGCTGCGGCCCTCTGCGGTTGGGGTGCATTGTGCCTGCTTTTCTGGCAGGGTAGCTGGCAACTGCTCTATCACCCTGCAAGCGCCATTGCCCATACGCCCGCCGGCGCCGGCATGGCCTTTGATTCCGTCGGCTTTGCCGCTGCGGACGACGGCGTTCCGCGGCTAAATGGCTGGTGGGTTCCTGCAGTGCCCGGAGCCCGGTTCGGCCGCTACACCGTACTTTACCTGCACGGCCAAAGAGGCAACCTCGGCGATACGGTGGAAACCATTGCCCGGCTCCACTCGACGGGCACAAACGTGCTGGCCTTCGATTACAGAGGCTACGGCCAAAGCCAATTCGTGCGGCCCAGCGAAGCAAATTGGCGCCAGGATGCCGAGTGGGCGCTCCAATATCTCACGGCGACTCGGCAGATTGGCGAGAACGCGATTGTTCTGGGTGGCTCGGGCCTCGGCGCCAACCTGGCTCTCGAATTGGCCGCGGCGCATCCGGAGCTGGCCGGCGTAATTCTCGATTCGCCAATAGAATCTCCGATGGACGCCGTCTTCAGCGACGGACGAGCCAGAATGGTTCCCGCCCGTATGCTGGTGCGGGACCGGTACGCGCTTAATGAGCCAGCCGCTGCGCTTCATATTCCAACGGTGTGGTTCGAGTGGACCGCGACGCCGGGACTTGGCGGAGGGCCTGCAGAGCCGGCGGCCTTCACGAAGATTGGAGCGCGGAAGATGCTCGTGTGGCTGAATGCTTCAGACCCCGCAAACAGGCAATATGCGGATGCACTGTTGCGCTGGCTCGACGATTTGCCTCAGCACTGATGATTCAACCTCCTGCACAGCTCAGAGCACGCAAGAACGCTACCCACGCACCATATCGCGATGCAGCGCCTTTACCTGGTAGCCGGCCTTTTCGAGGCGTTTGCCCATTTCTTCCGCCATCATCACGCTGCGGTGCTGGCCGCCCGTACAGCCGAAGGCCACAGTCAGGTAGCTCTTGCCTTCCTCCACGTAGTGCGGCAGCAGGTAAAGCATCAGCTTGGTCACGCGATCGAGGAACTCCCGGGTCTGCGGAAAGCCGCGCACATAGGCGGCAACCTTTGGATCGAGGCCGGTCTTCTTGCGAAACTCGGCCACGAAGTGCGGGTTTGGTAGAAAGCGCACATCGAAAACCATGTCCGCGTCCAACGGCACGCCATTCTTGAAACCGAAACTCAGACAGGAAACCAGCAAGCGCTTGGTTTGAGCTTCTCCGCCAAAGCGGTCAAGGATGTCGGCGCGCAGCTCGTGAACGTTGAAGTTTGACGTGTCGATCAATGTATCGGCAACATTCCGAATTGGGTCGAGCAACTGGCGCTCCTCCACAATGGAGCGCCACACCGTATCGGACCGGCCAAGAGGGTGCGGGCGGCGCGTCTCAGAGTAGCGCCTCACGAGAACAGCATCTTGAGCATCAAGAAAAATCACGCGCGTGTGCAGCAGTTTCCTGATACCCTTCAGGATCTCGGGCAGGCGGTCGAGTGTCGCGCCTTCGCGAACGTCAACAACGATGGCAGCGCGCTCAACCTCGCTAGACCCGCTGACGAGATCGGAAAATTGAGGCAGCAGTTCGATCGGCAGATTATCGACGCAGTGATATCCCAGATCTTCAAATGCTTTGAGAGCTGAAGCTTTTCCAGCGCCTGAGATACCCGTGACGATGACCAGGTCCTTCGCTGGCTTTTTCTTGAGCTTCGGTCGGGAGACAGTTGTCGATTTGGACGCTTCGCGCCTGGGCTTTTCGGGCGTCATGCAATTCATGCTACACCGGAGAGCGAGTCCGCGCTTCGTGCCTTAGGTTTTTGATTCAAGCTCCTGCCGTGATTGCCCAGCTCCCTTTTTCCGCGAGCTCGGATGCCTGAGCCGCATCGAGGGGGTATGAAAAAAGCGGCCCCTGGCCGAGAGGGCAGCCCATGCGAACGAGCAAGTTCAGCTGATCCGGCGTCTCGACTCCCTGCGCAACGACTTCGAGGCCCAACGTATTGCCCAGGCGAATCATTGTGTCGAGCACAGCCGACTGGCGGCCCGACGCTGTAGCGTTTGCGATAAGCCGGGGTGCGAGCTTCACAAGGCTGATTGGCAGTTGCATCAGGTAATTCAATGGTGCAAGACTGCTTCCGAAATCGTCCACAGCGACGCGCACATTGCAGTCCGAGAGGCGCTGCAGAATTGCGACCGCCGCATCGGGGTTATCGTTGAATGCGTTTTCCGGGACTTCAAAGAGCAGCCGCGACGGGTCCGCGCCGCTCGCCGTGAGAGCTCTCCGCAAATGCACAACCAGGTCAGGATGATAGAGCTGCCGGCGCGTCACATTGATCGTCAACATCAGGTCCTCATGCGGAAAGCTGTCACTCCAGCTGCGCAATTGGTGGCACACGGCGTCAAATGTTTCCCGCCCGAGGATGATGGAAAGGCCCGCGTCCTCCGCAACGTCCAGAAGATCTGGAAAACAATCAATCGCGCCATCGGCGCGGCGCAGGCAGAGTAAAGACTCGAACCCTTCGAGCTTCCCGCTGGCGAGCCGATAGATCGGCTGATACTTGAAGGCAAACTGACGCTTGTCCAGAGCCGAGCGCAGCCCGCGCTCTCGTTCCTGCTGGCTCGTGACGTACACCTCCAGGTGCTTGTCGAAGATTTCGTACCGCCCTCCCCCAGCTTGCTTGGCGCGATACATGGCAAAGTCGGCATCGCGAATTAGCAACTCGGATGAAGTGTGGTCTGGTCCGGCCATCGCCGCGCCAATGCTTGCGTCCGCCTTGATCACGTGGCCGAAGATGTCGAAGGGTCTCTCCATCTCCCGCAGAATTCTGCCCGCCACAATTTCCAGGTCATATGCTGTGAGAATGTTCTCAACCAAAACCGCGAACTCGTCACCGCCCAGACGCGCGGCCGAGTCCTGAGGACGAAGCGAGGCGAGCAGCCGCCCTGCGATCGCCGTCAACAAAGCGTCGCCCGCGGCATGCCCAAGGCCGTCGTTAATCTCCTTGAACCGGTCAAGATCGAGAAAAAGCACGCCGCAGCTGTGATCGGGGCGGCGCATGCGGCGGCTCAGCGAAAGATTAAGCCTGTCGACAAACAGCGCGCGATTGGGCAATCCCGTCAGCACGTCGTGCATGGCGTCTTGCTGCAGCTTTTCCTGTGCTTCTTTATGCTCATGTATGTCACGGAAAGTGAAAACGTAGCCCACTTTCGCGTTATCTACCAGCAGCGGCGCAACTTGCATGCTCACATCAACGAACTCGCGCGCCTTGTTCATGCGCACGGTTTCAATCGTGGCATCGCCTTGCTCGTCAACAGCCTTAAGCAGCGACGCATTTTCGTTCAGGCGCGTCTCCGGCACGATTAACTCGCGCAGGCTGCCTCCGCTGGTTTCTTCAGCCGAATAGCCAAACAGGCTAGTGAATGCTGGATTGGTGTACAGCACGTGATTCTGGTGTTCGATGGCGACAGCTTCGGGCAAGCTCGACAGAACGTCTTCCATCAGCCGCGATCGGGGAGCGCGCTCCTCTCCGCTTGGGTGAGCAACAATCACCGCTTCGCGCAGCTCCGGATTGAGAATGCTGTAAGTGCCTTCGACTGGAATCAGGCGGCCGTTTTTCGCGGGCAGCGTGGCATGAAAGGGGCTGCCGCGCTCGGTGCCGGTCAACTTCGTCTGGGGTTCAGCCGTGCCCGGGAACAAGCCCCACAAAACGTCCTCGACAGGGCGATGATTCCACTCGCCTTCGGCGAGGCCCAGAAGCTGGCGCGCTTCCGCGTTGGCAAAGACGATTTTCCCGGCCTGCTCGAGAAAAACCAGAACTGGCAGGCCGTCGAGAACTGCACGTTGTGCGTCGGGGTTCGGATTCTCGTGAAGATTCAATTGCATGGCCTCCCCGGGATCAGCCGCATCTCCGTATGCGAATGCATCGGTTCCGGCATGGTCCAGGCCCTTACAACAGGAGCTGCCATATTTCAGATGGTATGCGGGCTGAAGCTCGGCAACCATCCCCTAAATCGGTCAACTAATGCAACCAAAGTCCGGCTGGAAGTGGAATTAATGCAAGGTCTTGCGCGGTGCGCAGCCTTTCCGTGCGGTGCATACGGGTACGCGCTCAGCGCACACGGGCAGGTGATCGCCGGGTCCTGAATGAGCGCCGCCGATCGATGAGAAACCCTGATGGAAACAGCCGATGGGAACGCCTCGAAAGTCTCTTGAAAACCTGAAAAGTCGCGCCCTCAGGTCGGCTATGGGATTTCCACCAGTTCCATCTGTCCGTCGCGCCGGCGATGGAGCACGAACGTGTCTCCCGCGGAGGTGCGGAATATGAGCAGGTCGCGGTCGCGGAATTCTGCGTCCTTGACCGCCTCCTCGATCGACATGGGCTTGATAGCCAGCGCTTCGCCGTTTTTGAGGATGTGCGGCTCGACCACCGCGGCGCTCGCTGGAAACGAATGGACCGCGATCGACGTGCGCGCCTTCGCTGCCAGGCGTGCCGGTCTGGTTTCGTCGGACTCAGGATCCTGGCGCGTCTTGGGGCGCGCCACCGGCGGCGCTGTCAATGTTTTCTCTTCTTTCGGCAAGCGTTTGCTCACCAGCCGGCGATCCCGGTACCGGTTGGCCTGGAGCTCGGCATGCTCAATCGCCTCGCGGAGCGCCGCATCCTGCGCATTAGCCTTCCCGGTGGCGGCGATTTTCTGGGTCCGAGCCTGCACGGTTAACTCGACAATGTGGACATGCCTTTGCGCGCTGAAGGTGATGCTGACTCGCGCCGTGCGGCCCAAAATGCGGCCAATGCGTTCCAGGCCCTCCTCGGCCTGCGCGCGCAGCGCCCTGGAGATCTTCCCTTTCCTGGCTGTCATTGCCATTTCCATGGTCGCCCTCCGCTTGGTACTCGGCCAACCGGCGTTGAAATCCGGCGTTAGTGGAGCACAGTATATGCCGAAGCAGCTATTGGCTACTAGCTTCCAGCTCTCGCTCTTGGCTTTTTTCTTCCTGAAGGCAGCTGTCGCTTCTCAGCCGTGATGATCGTTGAATACGAAACTGCCGGAAGCTTCCGTCCAGCTTCGGCGCTTCGTTGTTGGACGCTAGTTGCCAGAAGCCGCTCTTCAGATCTCCCAACGCAGCAAAATAGTTCCCACGGTAAAGCCCGCGCCCACGGCAGCCAGCAGCACCAGATCGCCCTTCTTTAACTTGCCTTCTTCCACAGCCGTCTCCATCGCAAGGGGAATCGTTCCGGCCGAGGTGTTGCCATATTTCTCAATATTGATAATCACGCGATCCGGATTCATTCCCAGCCGGTCGGCCGTCGCCGTGATAATGCGCTTGTTGGCCTGGTGCGGAATAAAGCAGCCCAGGTCAGCGCCCGTTACGCCATTGCGTTCCAGCAGCTTCGCGGTAGCCTCGGCCATCTTGCGCACTGCAAATTTGTACACCGCGGGACCGTCCTGGTGAATATAGTGCATCTTCTTGTCCACGGTTTCGTGCGTGGATGGATTCAGGCTCCCTCCGCCCGGCATATTGAGGCTCACGCCGCCTGATCCGTCAATTTCGTTCAGGTAGTCGATAAATCCGATCTCGCCCTCTGCCGCTGGTTCCACGAGGACCGCGCCGCCGCCGTCGCCAAACAGCACACAGGTAGTGCGGTCGGTGTAGTCGGTCATGCGCGTGTTGGCGTCGGCGCCGCAAACAAGAACCATCGAGTGCGCTCCGCTTTCAACCATCTTTACACCGGCTTGCAGCGCATAGGTAAATCCCGAGCAGCCGCCCGACACGTCGAAGCCCCATACGTTTCGAGCTCCAAGCTTGTGCTGCACCAGGCACGCCGTCGACGGATACATCATGTCGGGCGTCACGGTCCCGACGATGATGACTTCAAGATCGTTCGGCGTGATGCCGCGCATCGCCAGACACTTTTTCGCGGCCTCGGTGCAAATGTCACTCAAGCCCAGTCCCTTGGCCAGCACATGCCGTTCACGGATGCCAGTGCGCTCCATGATCCACTCGTCGGTGGTCTCCACCATTTTTTCGAGGTCTTTGTTGGTCAGGACGTCGGGAGGAACATAGGTGCCCAGCGCTGTGATCTTTGCGCGCCGGCCTACCACAGGGCGAACGGTAAGGCTCAATGCATCTCTCCTCGCGGTGATCACACCGGGTGGGAAGACCGGAGCGCCGCTCGTTGTTGCAGCAATACTCCGTCGTGCAAACCGGACGGAGCGAAACGTAAAAGCGCCCGCGGCGCCAAAAAAGTACCGGGTTACCCACTGCACACGTACTGGCCCGTTACCGTTGCTTCCTTCCGGACCTGGCGGGGTTGGCGGGATTACGTCGC
>CAZKJB010000115.1:0-1340 GCA_964552975.1 uncultured Occallatibacter sp.
TGATCTTGATGGCCTCGCCGGTCTGGGGGTTACGGCCCATGCGAGCCTTGCGATCAGCCTTCACCAGACGGCCGATACCGGGGATTACGAAGACGCCGTTCTTCTTGGTTTCCTTGATGGCGGTTTCCGCCAGCAGGTCCAGGAAGGCTGCGGATTGCTTGTTGGTCAGTTCGAGCTTCTCGGCGAGATGCCGGGTCAAAGCCGTCTTAGTGAGTCCTGCTGCCATTGAATGTTCTCCTTCTCGGCGAACCCTCCGGGCCGCCTGTTTGGTTGGGGTTTCCGCCGCTTTGGCGCTTTCAAAAGTTGCCACGTGCTGGAATCGATTCAGCCTTTCGGGCTCGCCATTGCGGGCTCCGTCTGCTTTTCAATTCCGAGGCCGCGCGGACTCAAAAAAACGCCTCACTTGCTTACCGCACGGGGGGAGGGCTATTCATGCTATTGTGCGAGAAAGCCAGTATTCATGCGGCTGGGAATCACCCTGCCGATGGTTACCATGCGGCTTTAACGTAGGTAAAGTCAATGGGAAAACACCCGATTTCCACAGTTTTCTTGGGTCTTTCGCTGAAATCGCCCGTTTTTACTGGTTTTTTGCGGGTTTTCCGCGCACTCACTCTCTTATTTGGCGCGTCGGCACCGGAGTGGCAAAATCGATCAGAGCGCTCCGAGGGGCGCTATTTCAGCCCGAAAAGCACTTTTCTCTTCGGCGTTAGAGCGGCGGCGATGGGCGTGTTGAGCGCGTCGACAACGGGAGCCGCAATCTTGAAATAGCGAATGACCGTGGTGGCAACATCTTTCTTGAGCGCGGTCTTCGCAGGCAACGATGCGGCCAGTCCCCACTGCCGGCAGCGAATCAAGTCCATGCCGGGATGCTCACACGGAAAACCTTTTGGCGGCCGCGTGAGGGCGTTTCCTTCAAACTCTTCAAAAACTTTTCGAAGGGCTGGCCTCCGCAGGAGTTTGCGGAACTCGGCATGATGATCGAGCAACCAATAGCGAATGGCTGAGAGCTGATCTTTTTCCGGCATGTAAGCGCCTGCCGCAATCACCACTTCAGAGGCGCTCACGTGAAAGTAGTAGCCCGCGCCCGAGGTCTTTTCCAGGCCCTGATGTGACCACCACGCCGCAACGTGCGTTTTGTAGGGCCGCTTGTCGTTCGAGAAGCGCGTGTCGCGGTAGATGCGGAACAAAGACTTTTCCGCGGGCCGCACGTGATTCGGCGCGAAGTCCACCATCGCGTCGGTTATTTTGCGCACGATGGCGAGCATCGGCTCCTTCAACTCTGCCTCAAACTGCGCCTTGCGCGGCTGGAACCACGCGCGATCGTTGTGCTTCGTCAAGTT
>CAZKJB010000115.1:1440-11316 GCA_964552975.1 uncultured Occallatibacter sp.
GCAATCGGGGGAATCAGGCGCGTTCCGCGCACGCGATTCACGCGGCGCGCGCGAGCCAGCCCTTCATCGTGTTTGCATCCACGAGGCCGGCCTGCTGGAACTTGAGTTCCCCATTGGCGAATACCGCGAAGTTGGGGATGCCCTGCACCTTGTAGCGCGCCGCGAGTTGTGGATACTTTTCTGTGTCGACCTTGAGCACGATTGCGCGACCGGCAAGGTCGCTCGCCACCTGTGCAACATGAGGCGCTGCCATGCGGCAGGGGCCGCACCACTCGGCCCAGAAATCCACCAGCACTGGAACTTTGCTTTGGCTGACGACTTCGTCGAACTCCGCCGGACCTGCCGCGATGGGTTCTGCAACGGGAGGCAACGGAGATTTGCAAGCCCCGCAGCGGCCGGCGTCGGCAAGGTGTTTGGGTGGGATTCGATTCTGCTTGCCGCAAGATGGACAATTTCTTATCACAGGCATCACTAGCTCCTTCAATTGAAAGATGCTCTGGCAAACGCTTTCGTCGCTAGCGAATCAACTTCAGCGCCCCGCGGAACAGGCCGTCGAAGTCCGCGGCGAGGGATTTATCCTTGGCGATAGCTTGCTGGATTGCCTTCTCAGAGGCTGGGCGCTGATAGCCGAGATTGACCAAAGCAGAGAGCACATCATCCACAGCCGGACCCTGCGCGGACGCCTGCGCAGGCGCAACCGCGAAGTCGTCGAGCTTGTCTTTGAGCTCGACCACGAGGCGCTCGGCGAGCTTTCTGCCGACGCCGGGAATGCGCACCAGTTGCGCGTGATCCTGCGCGCGAATGGCCTGCACTGTGCGCTCGCTTGAAAGGCCGCTGAGGATTTTGATGGCAAGCTTGGGACCGACACCGCTTACCGTGATGAGTCGTTCGAACAGCCGTTTTTCTTCACTCTCGAGAAACCCGAAAAGCGCAATCTGGTCCTCGCTCACCTGTGTGTGAATGTAGAGCGAAGCCTCTGCGCCAAGCGAAGGCAGCGCCGTGAATGTTGGCACGGAGATGGCGACGTCGTAGCCCACACCCGCAGCCTCGACGATAGCCTGGCCCGGCTGCTTCAAGATGAGCTTGCCACGCAGATGAGCGATCACTGCTGCCTATTGTAGAATCCCCATCCGCTTTGCCACGCGCTCCAGCTTGTCGAGCGCCTGATCGAGTTGCGCGCGGGTATGTTCGCTGGACAAGATGGCGCGGATGCGTGCCTTGCCTTCAGGCACAGTGGGAAACGCAATTCCCGTGGCCATTACGCCTTCATCGAAGAGAGCGCGCGAGAATTCCATGGCTGCGCGGCCCTCGCCCACAATGATTGGCGTAATGGGCGTCTCAGTGGCTGGCGTCGTGACGCCGCCGATGTTGAAACCAGCGCGCTTGAGCTCGCCCTGGAAGTAACGCGTGTTCGACCACAGGCGCAGAATCCGTTCCGGCTCTCGCTCCAGGATGTCGAAGGCAGCGATACATGTGGCCGGGACAGACGGCGGATGCGAGGTAGAAAACAGGAATGGCCGCGCGCGGTGGTAGAGGTAGTCGATGAGATCGCGCGACCCGCAAACGTAGCCGCCCAGCGATCCGATGGCTTTTGACAGCGTGCCCACTTGTACGTCGACCTTTCCATGCATACCGAAGTGGTCGACCGAACCGCGGCCGTTGCGCCCGAGCACGCCCGATGCATGCGCGTCGTCGACCATCATGATGGCGCCATATTGCTCAGCCAGGGCAGCCAGCTTGTCCACGGGGCCAATGTCGCCGTCCATCGAGAACACGCCGTCGGTGATGACAAGCTTCTTGCCGGGCTCTGAAGCAAGCTGCTTTAGAAGCTCCTCGCAATGGGCTGCGTCTTTGTGTCGAAAAACTCTTATGGTGGCTCGCGACAGGCGCGCGCCGTCAATGATGCTGGCGTGGTTGAGCTCATCCGAGAGGATGAAGTCCTCTTTGCCAAGGATGGCGCTGACTGTACCGGCGTTGGCCGCAAACCCGCTCTGGAAGACTACGCAGGCTTCGACATTCTTGAAGCGCGCAATCTTTTCTTCGAGCTCCATGTGGATGCGCATGGTTCCTGCGATGGTGCGCACAGCGCCCGAGCCCACGCCAAAAGCGCGTGTTGCATCGATCGCCGCCTGGATGAGCCTGGGATGATTGGCGAGGCCGAGATAGTTGTTGCTGGCAAGATTGATGACTTCACGCCCGTCGTAACGACAGACCGGGGCCTGCTGGTCATCGAGCACACGGAGTTTGAAGTACGTGCCCTTGGCGCGGAGATCGTCGAGAACCTGGGTCAAGTGGGCAAGCTGTGGGCGAGTTGTTGCCTCAGTCATTGCAAAATTTCCCTCAATTGAGAAGCATAGCGCGACCCGCCCAGGAGTGAATCAAGAGCGCCAAACCACATCTACGCCGGTATCGGCTCCCCTATCGGCGGAGGCGCGGGATCGGGATGAGGTGGAGGAATCGGCGGCTGGGGTTCCGGTCCCGGGCCGGGATTGGGCCGCGGTGGCGAAACGGGTGGAAGTGTCGGCGGGTCGCCGGCCGGCAGCCCGGGCTTCTCCGTGAGATCTGGTTCCTCGATAATTTTGCTCGTCATGGGGAACTTGGATGCCATTTGCGATTCGAAGCGCCATTCGAGCGGCCACTTTTTCAGCGCTACTCCCGATTTCGCCGCGCATCCGTCCAACAGGAGCCGAAATCAGCGAGCCTCCTGAAGCCGAATCGGCCCGAGCGCAGTCTCATGCTGGATGGCCGATATGCGCCCCAGCCGGATACAATAGGGTTTTGCGCAAAGGGCTGAGGGGCGGACCGATGGGGACGCTGCGCGAACTTTGTGGAGAGTTGGAGCAGGTGCACGTGAGAGGTATGAACTGCCGGAGTTTGCGGCTTGAATTGGCAATGGGATTGGTCGCGGCGCTGGCGATGGTGCCGGCGGCCGCGATGGCGCAACAGATTGCGACGCAAACCGCAATGACCGTGGACACCAGCAGCCAGGGCGGGCGCACGCAGGCGACAGCCGCGGTCGCTGTGGTTGGCGCGGACGGGCAGCCGGCAACCGGCGCGGTTGTCATCGACGACGGAAACCGCCAGGTAGCTGAAGTGGCGCTGAACGGCCACGGCCAGGCGACCTCGGTGCTTGGGCTGCTGGGTGGCAAGCACGCATTGCGCGCGGTTTATACCGGAGACTCGGCGCATCTGGGCTCGGCGTCAATCACGAGCAACCTGACGACGCCAACGAGCTCAACCCCAAACTTTGCCATTACGCTGGCGGCTGTAGCGCCTTCCACACTGCCGCTTACCATTTCAGCCGGCACGTCGGGCACAATTGCTGTCACCATTACGCCCGAAGACAACGCAGCCTTGACGGCGCCGATGTTCGTCACGCTCTCGTGCGCGGGCCTTCCCAGCCTTTCTTCATGCGCTTTTACGCCTGAGAGTATCGAGATTCTGTCCACTACGCCCGTCAGTTGCCCAACCGGTTCGCCCGCTTCGAGTTGCCCGCCGGTCAGCTCCATGCTGATCCAAACGCAGGGGCCGGGAACCAGCCAGACTGGGCCGTTTTCCAGGCCGGGGCACAAGAACGCCCCCATCGCCTGGGCCATTCTGCTGCCCGGCATGCTGGCGCTCGGCGGCCTGGCATGGGGCGCACGCAGGCGCACCTGGCTGAGCCGTTTGGCATTGTTGGCGTTCGTCGGCCTCGTTACAATGCTTGGGACAACGGCCTGCAGTCCGCTTTACTACTACTACAACCACGGCCCAAACCCCACGCCAGCAACCCCATCCGGCACCTACAATGTGACCGTTACAGCGCAATCGAGCAACGGCGTCACGGCCATCACCAACTCCACCACGATGGTGCTTACGGTCAATTAAGGTCTGGTCGCAAAAGCTGACCCTAAGGCATACTGCCTGCATGAATCGCCGGCATTCCCTTCCCGCGGAAGCCTACGCGCTGGTGGAGCAAACGCCGGCAACGGTGCTGCTCGAAGGCGGGAAACCTGAACCCAAAGATTTAACTGAGGCTCCGTGGACGCGCCTTTTCACCGCGCCTTTGCGCGTGTGCGTTGCGCATACAGCGGCCGAGATTCCCGTGCTTTTTGCTGACATCGAGAACGCTGTTGCCGCAGGGATGAACGCAGCAGGATTCTTCAGCTACGAGTGCGGAAATTGCTTTGAGCCAAAAGCCGGCATGCGCACCGGCGCGAAGGGCCAGCCGCTGGCGTGGTTTGGCATTTATGAGCGTGGCTACTTGTTCGACCATGAGACGGGACAATTCTCGGGCGGAGAACCGCCGGAGCTCGAGCGGTTTCGGGAGAGCAGTGCAAGCGCGGAAGAGGGAACACACGAGCCGGAACCGGAGCCCGAGATTGCCGCGGAGTTTGCGTTGAATGAAGCCGAATACGCGCAACGTATCGCGGCGATTCATGAATGGATTCGAGCCGGCGACGTGTATCAACTGAATTTCACGGCGCCATTTCATCTCAAGGCACAGGGCAGCGTTGCGGCGCACTACGCGCGGCTGCGCGCACGCCAGCCGGTCGACTACGGAGCATTCCTTCACTGGGAACGGGGGCGGCATGTTCTGTCGTTTTCGCCGGAGCTGTTTTTTGAGGTGGACGGGGAAGGCGGACCGCGGCGCATCGTTACGCGGCCCATGAAAGGAACCGCGCCGCGGGGGCGCACGACGCGCGAAGACAATGAAATTGCCGAGTGGCTGCGCAACGACCCCAAGAATTGCAGCGAGAACGTAATGATCGTCGACCTGCTGCGCAACGATCTGGGCCGTATTGCGCTCTTCGGCACCGTACGCACGGAAAACCTCTTCGCCGTGGAGCGCTACCCCACGCTTTGGCAGATGACCTCGACCGTAAGCGCTGAGCTGCGGCCAGAGATTGGCTTTCACGACATCTTTCGCGCGCTGTTTCCCTGCGGCTCCGTGACGGGCGCGCCGAAGGTGCGGGCGATGCACCTATTGGCAGAGCTTGAAAGCGAGCCGCGAGGAGTTTACACGGGTGCGATTGGTTTTTTCTCGCCGCACGAGACGGTCTTCAACGTCGCGATTCGCACGTTGGAGTTGGAGGGCGGAAGCGGAACCATGGGCGCCGGCAGCGGCATTGTCATCGACTCCGATGCGGCGGGAGAGTACAGCGAGTGTTTGCTTAAGGGGAGATTTCTCACCGGTCCGGCGCATCGCACGACGGAGCGATTTCAACAGCATGACAAGTTCTTCCTGATCGAGACCATGCTCTGGGAAGGCGCGTACCCGTTCATCGAGCTGCACCTGGACCGGCTGACGGATTCTGCGGAGTATTTCGGTTTTGCTTGCGACCGCGCTGCGGTCAGGGCTGCGCTCGAAGAGCACGCGCGGCAATTCTCGGATGCAACGCCGCGAAAAGTTCGTCTTCTTCTTATCGATGCTGAAGGCAACTTTGGGATTAACAGCGAAGCCCTCGCGCTCGATGTCGATCCGGGCCGCATTGGCCGAGTCTGCATCTCTCGGCATCGCACCAATCCGGTCGACGCGACGCTTTATCACAAAACAACGCGGCGCGCCCTCTACGTCATTGCCTATCGGGAGGCATCGCGCAAAGGATTCGACGACGTGCTGTTCCTCAACGAACGCGGCGAAGTGACAGAGGGTGCCATCAGCAACATCTTCGTCGAGAAGGACGGGCGCTTATTCACTCCGCCCATCAAATGCGGGCTCCTGGCTGGCGTTTACCGGCGTCACTTGCTCTCAACGCGTGCGGACATCGAGGAGCGCGTGCTGACTCTCGACGACCTGCGCCACGCCGATGCGGTTTATCTAACCAATGCCGTGCGCGGGATGCGGCGCGTCGAAATCGACTGGGATGAAATCGACTCCCCAAGGTGGTAGAACGTTAGAGGGGAGTTGAAGCATGGGATTTCGTGCGGCTGCGAAAACAGGAAAAATCGATTTTCTGGAGATCGTTGCCCGAGTCGCGGTGATTGTCGCGCTGGTTGTGGCAGGCGTGTCGGCGCGTGCACAAACTGCGGATCAGGGATGGCTGCGTTACAGCGGAGGCCATCCTCACGCGGCAATTCCGACCTCCGTTCGCGCGCTTTCGAGCGACCTGAAGGAACAATCGGCCGTTCGCGAACTCGAGCGTGGCATCTCGGGTCTCACCGGCGCAAAGGCCAATGCCGATGCGGCCAATGGCGAAACCGTCGTCGGCACGTTGAGCGAAGTGCGCAAAGCCTTCCCTGCGATCGCCGCTCCCGCGCATCTTGGTCCGCACGGGTTCTGGCTTAAGCGGACCGTCTGGCATGGCAGTCCCCTTGTGATCGTTGCCGGCGCAAACGAACACGGCGCGCTCTTCGGCGCATTCGGTCTGTTGCGTCGCATCGCAATAAACGAAGATCTCACACACCTCAATGCAATCGAGAGCCCCGCTTTGCCGATCCGCTGGGTCGACGAATGGGACAACGCCAACGGTACGGTTGAGCGCGGCTACGGCGGCCGGTCGATTTTCTTTGAGAATGGCCATGTTCGCGACGACTTGAGCGCCGTCGGAGAATACGCCCGTCTTCTTGCTTCGGTTGGTATCAACGGCTGCAATGTGAACAACGTGAATGGTGCGGCACCATTCCTGACTCCGGATATGCTCAAGGGCCTGGCAAGAATCGCTGATGCCATGCGTCCCTGGGGAGTGCGGCTCGCCATCAGTGTCGACATTGCCAGCCCGCAAAAAGTCGGTGGTCTCAAAACTTTCGATCCACTCGATCCCGAGGTGAAAGCCTGGTGGGCCGCAAAGGTGGCTGAGATCTACGCGCTCATTCCAGACTTTATGGGCGTTACAGTGAAAGCGGATTCAGAGGGTCAGGCAGGCCCGGCAAGTTATGGCCGCAGTCCGGCAGATGCTGCCAATCTGCTTGCGGGCGCGCTCGAACCCTACGCCGGCGTGGTTCTTTATCGCGCCTTTGTCTACAACAATCACTTGGATTACAAAGATCTGAAGGCCGACCGTGCCCGCGCCGCTTACGACATCTTCCATCCACTCGACGGCAAGTTTTTGCCCAACGTGATTGTGCAGATCAAAGAGGGGCCCATCGATTTTCAAGCGCAGGAGCCGGTCTCGCCGCTTTTTGCTGGGCTGCGCAAGACCAATGCTGCGATGGAGCTGCAAATTACGCAGGAGTACCTGGGCCAGCAGCGCCACCTGGTTTATATCGCACCCATGTGGAAGCAGGTGCTCGATTTCGATCTGCGCGCTGAGGGCCGGTCAACTCCCGTCAAGGCGATCGTTTCGGGCAAAGCCTTCGACCGGCCACTGGGTGGCATGGTGGGAGTCTCCGATGTTGGTCAGGACTGGCTGGGTTCGCCGATGGCGCTGGCCAATCTCTACGCATTCGGCCGCTTAGCCTGGAATCCGGATCTCACCGCAGAGCAGATCGCCGCGGAATGGACGCGGCAGACAATCAGCACCGACCCCGAAGTGGTTGCAACGGTAGACAAGATGCTGATGCAGTCCTGGCCCGCGTACCTTCACTACACCGGGCCGCTGGGCACGCAGACGCTCACCGACATTACCGGCAGTCACTTCGGTCCGAATATCGAGGCGAGCGAGGGGAACGGCTGGGGCCAGTGGCATCGCGACGACGCGAAGGGAATCGGTATGGACCGTACGGTTGCCACGGGAACCGGCTTTGCCGGCCAGTATCCGCCCGCAGTGGCGAAGATGTATGAGTCGCTTGCCACCACGCCGGACGACTTGCTGCTCTTCTTCCATCACGTGCCGTACACCTATAAGCTGCACTCCGGCAAAACCGTCATTCAGTATTTCTACGACAGCCACTATGACGGTGCCGCAGAAGCGGCTCGGCTGGGCGAGGAATGGGCGACGCTGAAGGGCAAAATAGATCCGCAGCTCTTCGACGATGTCCAGGGGCGTCTCGAGTACCAGGCCGCACACGCCGTTGTTTGGCGCGATGCAATTGTGCAGTATTTCCTTAAGCAGAGCGGAATTCCTGATGCGCGCGGACGCGCCGGCCACTATCCAGGGCGTTTGGAAGCAGAAGACGCCGAGCTCTCCGGGTATTCCGTCATCGACGTGAAGCCGTGGGAGGACGCATCCGGCGGGAAAGCGGTCACGTGTCAGGGTGCGACTTCGAGCCAAGGCGACCGGATGGCTGCAGCGCCGCAAACTTCGGATGGGGCTTCAGCTTCCGGGGCATCGCTCAGCTGCTCTGCCCAGTTCGCTTACTCCGGCCCTGCGGGCCATTTCGACATCGCAATCCAATATTTCGATCTGCAAGGCGGCGTGGCGCATTTCACGTTCAATGTGAACGGCAGGGCCGTTGCTTCCTGGGCCGCGGATGCGACTTTGCCATCGCGCCGGCCAAACGGCGACAACTCAACGCGCTTCACTGCACGCGGCATCGACTTGAAGCCTAGCGATCACTTGCGCGTGGAGGGCACGCCCGACGGCAACGATCCCGCGGCGCTGGACTACATTGAAATTCACCCGGATTGAAATTGAGCCGGCGGCCCTGTAATTTTAAGGCGCCGCCCATCTCAACCGAAAAATGCCCGTCGAGCCGATTGAGAAGTTTGCACTTACAGTTGCGCTCGCCTCGCCGGCGGGCTACCCCTCAGTTTGTCGCTTGAGCAGCAGATGGCTCAGCCGGCATCGAATCCGCGCGCATCTGCTCAATCTCTTCGATCAAATCTGAAACCTGTTCCCGCTTGCGGTCGCTCAGGTCGAGGAAGCGGATGCCGACCGTATTGCGATCGTGGATCGCCTGGGTGACGCCGCCGAGCCGGAAGGGCAAGCCTTGCAGGCGAAACTCCGTCTCCACGCGTGTGTAGATTCCAACGGGAAAGCGTTCGTCGGTGCGAATCCGGCAGCCAGTCAAGCTCAGATCGAGAATCCGGCCGCGCAGAGTCGAACCGACTTTGACGAGAAAGATCGTCGCAGAAGTGTCCACCTCATGACGGAGAGTTTTGCGGCGGTCGCGCGGCTTGGGAGATGCGGCGTTCTCGAGTTCCACTTCTGCTCGAGCCGCGGGTTGAGCCGCAGAGGCCTCCATCTGCGGCGCCGGCAATCGCGCACCGTTCCGCATTCCGCTCAGCATCTCCGGCTCATCGATCTTCCTCGCGGCCAGATTGTTCAGGTCCCTGCTAACCAGGGCAAGACCTTCCTCGTGGGCAACCAGCACATCATTTACGTCAGCCCTGGCTACGTCTGCTCTGGCCTGAGCAACTGCTTCCATCTCGCAGATCAGATTGGCCAGCTCGACCATGCGGCCGGGGATCATATTCACGAACTGGATCCCGAGGAGATCGCGGCCGTTGCTCCACTGCAGAATGCCGCTGAAACGGAATACAACACCATTCACTTTGAAGCCGATATCGACAGGCCGCTGAACGCGAGCCGTACACCGCTCCCTCGTCCGCACGCAGCAACCCTCCTGGCTGAGGTCGATCATTCGACCCGGCAGAGGGATCCCCTGGCCTACGAAGACGACTACTGAGTCTCCGTCCACTTGGTAACGGGGATGATCGCGCCGCTCAGGCCGCTCGGTTATGGAGCTTTCGTTGTGTTCTTGCACCCTGAATCGCCCGCACCACGAAAATCTTCAGCGGAGATCAGTGCCCATCCGGCAACTCCCATGGCTGGGCGGGCTCAGGCTGCGCGTCTTCACGGCCCATCAGACGATCGTAGAGATACACGTCACTGGTGGTCCCAAGCGACTCGTTGTACAGATCGATGTCGCCGGTCAGCAGCTTCAGCTCCTCGCTGAACGCATGAATTCCCTGCAATTGGCTGGCCGAGGCGGGAAGCTCATATTGAGAAGTTTTAATGAATTTCTGGTAGCCGCGATCGAGCAGCCGCGCCACCTCGCCCCTCACCAGCATTC
>CAZKJB010000116.1:0-11153 GCA_964552975.1 uncultured Occallatibacter sp.
CGAACGCGGATGAGTGGCAGTACTACGTGAAGGGCACAGCCCGTATGACCGTCTTTTCGGCCGGCGGACACGCTCGCACCATGGACTTCCATCCCGGCGACGTGGGGTACATCGATCAATCCTTGCCGCACTACATCGAGAATATCGGCGATACCGATCTGCTCTTCCTGGAGGTGTTCCCGACGCCCGAGTACCAGGATATCTCGCTGGGTGAGTGGCTCGCCCACACCCCGTCACGCCTAGTGAACGAACATATTGGTACCGGCGAGGACTTCCTGGCGAAGATCAGCAAGACGGAAGTTATCATCACTCCGGAGAAGTAGACCGGAGAACAAGTTGGCCCTAAACATAGTCCCGGAGCGGTGCGCAATTCACTACTCCGGGCCTAAAAGGGGGTGTCCTATGCATAGATTGGTTGGTATTCCAAAGGTTTTTCGTCTCCGGTCGGCTTTGGCATGGGTCTCAGCCATGATTGTAGTTTGCACCTACGCCTCCTCCGGGTGGGCGCAGCAAGCACTGTATCCGCTGAAGGAAGGGGTTGTGCAGCCCTTGCACAGAAGTGATATCCCCAGTTGGATGACGCTGGACGTGGAAATGCGTGCGCGCACGGAGGAGCAGACCTCGCTGGGGTACGTCTCTGGCAAGGATCGTCTCTATGAGCTTACCCGCGTGTGGGGCGGCGTGAAGGTGGATCCGACGGATTGGCTGACCTTCTATGCCCAGTTCACGGATCTGCATGCACTGGGCCTTCCGTTGCTGGATACGGCGCCGAACATGCGTGACAGCTTCGACCTAAGGCAAGGCTACCTTGATTTCCATTACAAGCCGGTGCAGCTAATCGTGGGCCGGCAGGAGTTACGGATTGGCGACGAGCGTGTGGTTGGTATTAGCGACTGGACCAATACCAGCCGTACCTGGGATGGTGCCTATATGCGCATCGGGAACGCTAACCAACTGAATATCTTCACCACATCCGTGGTTACGATTCATCCCACCAGTCTGGACACGCACGGCGCCGGACTAACCTTCCATGGCGTCCATGCAAAGCTGACAACGTCGGTGCCGCATACTGACCTTGAGCCGTTCGTCCTAGTTCGTGCGCTGCCCCGCGTGACCAGCCAGCAGGGCGCGGTTGGCACGGAGACGGAAGTAACCTTTGGCTCCTACTATGACACGAAGCTGCCAATAGGGTTTGATTCGTCGGGCACTGCAGATCTGCAGCGCGGCAGCTACAGTAACGACTCGATTCATGCAGGCGCGGCGATCCTCCGCGGCGGATACGGGACGAAGCGCCTGCCGTTGCAGCCGCACCTCGAGGCGGAGTACGACTATGCCACCGGCAATCCGCATACGAATGCCGATCGAATCGGCACCTACGATCAGGAGTATCCGAGCAACCACAATGCGTTCGGTCTGGTCGACTTATTCGGCTTCCAGAACATCAAGCAGCGTCGCCTTAGCTTGCAGTTAACGCCGCGCAGCGACTTGCTGGTTCTGTTCCAGGGCGGATCGCTGCACGCTGCGACGATCCACGACGGAATCTACTCCGGTGCCGGCGCGAGCTTAATTGCCGCGCCCACGGGAGGGTTCAAGAGCGACGATATCGGCAGCGAGTTCGACGCCTCGGCGAAGTACATTTACCGCAAATCGTTCGTCACCAATATTGGCGTGGGTCACTTCTTTCCGGGCGAGCTGATGACGAGCGAGAAGCATGGCGCTCCTCTGACGTATGCCTATCTGGGATTCACCTATCGCTTCAAGATTGGGCACGAGTGAGCAGGGTATGCCGTCTCTGCCAGGGGCTGTCGAAAGGCAGACGGCGGGGTCAAATGCGTGACACGTGAAGTGGGCAATACGAGGTCCACCTAACCGCCGGTCGAAGTATATCGCTGGAATTACAACGATATGCAATTCCATAAGAATTGGTATGCGGCTTGCACTAGACATATGAAACGGGAGGAGACAAGCATGCAAATGCGTCAGTCGAATATCGGATATGAAGTTGGCCCCGCTGCTCAAATCCTGGAGCAGGACACGGGGAAACTGGAGGAAGCTGTATCGCGATATATGCCCGTTCTCTGCAGGACGGCCTATCGCTACGTGGGCGACCCGCACGACGCTGAAGACGCCGTGCAGGATGCACTCTTATCCGCTTTCAAACACCTCGGGCAGTTCAAGGGTAACGCCAGAATGACGACCTGGCTGACCAGCATCGTTACAAATAGCGCCCTCACCAAGCTACGCAGAAGACCGCGTCATCCTCACTTCTCTTTGGACGAACAAATGGCCGACGAGGGGGGGTACTTTCTGTCGGATACATTGGCGGACACCACGCCAGGCCCTGAAAGTCAGTGCATTAAGTCGGAGATGCATCGCAACCTGATGCAGTCCGTGAAGGAGCTCTCGCCCTTATTGCGCAAAGCCGTTCAGTTGCATGACTTGGATGGGCTGCCCACGAAGGAGGTCGCTAACATTCTCGGCGTGCCCGACGGGACAGTGAAAGCACGGGTTTCGCGGGGACGCTCAAAACTGAAGCAACTGATGCAGGCGTTCTAAGAACGCGGAGGATTTATGCAACATTCATCTATTCGGGTCGTTCATCCGGAGCAGTTCGATTCGGCCACGGCGCAAACGCCTGGATCGAAGCGTGCCGCCGCAATTCATCCGGGGGCCGGCATAGATTCGCCAATGTGGGGAGGACTCTTCGTGGTTGAGCCCGGAGCCCATACGGGAATACACCACCACGGAGAGCAGCACACCATTGCGTATGTTCTGAACGGGACTTCCTATATTCGCTGGGGCGACCGGGGCGAGTTCAATGTAACGGTGCGGGCCGGTGACTTCCTATTCGTCCCAGCATGGCTTCCGCACCAGGAGATCAATCCGTCGCAAGACGTCCCTTTCCAGTGGGTCGTGGTCCGCAGCACTCCAGAACCAATTGTCATAAACCTGCGGGATGACTTCTGGGAAGACGTCAATTTGATTTCGATAGGCCAGCGTGCTGAAGGCTAACACCATCACTTAGTAAGAAGAGAAGGAGCTACACAGATGACTTATATACCCAATGAAAAGCGGTACGACAGAGCTCAATTCGAGCGGTGCGGGAAATCGGGGATTGTATTGCCCCGGATTTCTCTCGGACTTTGGCAAAACTTCGGCGGTGTCAACATCTTCGAGACGGGCCGCGCAATCATCCGGCGGGCATTCGATCGCGGAGTGACACACTTCGACCTGGCGAACAACTATGGGCCGCCCTATGGATCTGCCGAGGAGAACTTTGGGGAAGTCTTGCGGAAGGACTTTGGCAGCCACCGAAATGAACTGCTGATCTCGACCAAGGCTGGATGGGATATGTGGCCCGGGCCCTATGGAGTTGGAGGCTCACGCAAGTACCTGCTTGCGTCTCTCGATGAGAGCCTCGCTCGCATGGGGCTCGAGTACGTCGACATCTTCTACTCCCACCGGCCGACTCCAGATGTTCCGCTGGAAGAAACGATGGGGGCTCTTGCGCAGGCGGTCCGGCAAGGAAAGGCCTTGTATGTCGGTATTTCTTCATACGGCCCCGAGGAGACCCTGCAGGCGGCCCGGATACTGAAGAGCGAAGGGGTCCCGTTGTTCATTCATCAGCCGTCATATTCGATGTTGAATCGCTGGGTGGAGGAAAGGCTGCTTGATAGGCTGTGGGACCTCGGCGTGGGTTGCATCGCATTTTCTCCTTTAGCTCAAGGGTTACTCACGGACAAGTATCTGAACGGAGTGCCTGAACACTCTCGCGTCGAAGACGGCCTATGGTTTCAGAAGGACTTCCTCAGCGCAGAAAACCTGAAGCGCGTGCGAGCATTGAACGAGATCGCAAAGAGGCGCGGACAGTCGCTGGCCCAGATGGCAATCGCATGGGTCCTCCGAGACAAGAAGGTGACCTCGGCGCTGATCGGAGCGCGCAACGTAGAGCAACTTGATAACTCGCTGGATGCTTTGAAGAATCTTCAATTTACCAATGCCGAGTTGGCTGAGATTGATCGCTATGCGCAAGATGGATCGATCGATCTTTGGAAAGGCGCACGGGAAGGCGCGGCGTAGCGAACGCGTTTGTCGGCATACCGCAAAGAACAAAGAAGGCCTAGGTCGCGGATCAGCGACCTCGGCCTCCTTTCATTGACCAACGACAAACGGGGTGATCGCAGCCAGGTCCAGATCGCCATTTGCAGGAACATTGGCAGTTAGTACAGACTGGGCGACGGTTGCTGCAGGCAAGTCGGCGCCCGACTCCTTCGCAGCATTCATGACCAGATCCATGTCTTTGCTCATTAACCGCAGCGGGAACTCCGGCGAGTAATCACCGCTCTTGATCTTCTGGAACTTGCCCAGAAACGCCGGAGGGACGACTGCCGTCTTGGACAGGACGTCCAGCAGAACATTCCGATCGATTCGAAGATGCTCTCCCAGGGAAACGGCCTCGGCAATGGACTGCATATCCAGACTCAGCAGAAGGTTCACTACGAGCTTCATCTGCACGCCTGAGGAGCCTGGACCGATCAGGAACCACTGCTTGGCGATGGACTCGTAGATCGGGGTGCACTGGTCGAAAGTGCTTTTGTCGCCACCCGCGAGCAACGTAATTGTCCCCGCCTCGACAGCTGGCGTCGATCCGGAGATTGCGACGTCGAGGAAGTTGATCCCACGTTTGCGAGCTTCACGATGGAGCCGACGCGATAGCTCCGGTGATATCGTGCTCATTTCCAGAACGATGGTTCCCGGCTCTACCGCGGAAAACACGCCTCCTTTGTCCAGATAGACGGACTTGACCGCTGCGTCATTGGCCAAGGAGGAAACAACGACATCGGACGTGGCCACCAGGTCCACGATCGACTCCGCAATTGCGATCCCTTCCTTACGCAGGTCGTCTGCCGGTTTCGGACTGCGGTTCCACGCCTGGACGTTCCAGCCCATCGCATGCAGCCGTCGTGCGAGCCGGCTTCCCATCAGTCCAACTCCCATAAATCCAATTTCAGTCCGGAGCTTGTTGAGTTTTATTACTGGAATATCGGCGACGTTGTTCCGTCGTGTAGTCATTGTTGTGCCTCCTGCGGCGCTCAGCCTGCATCTCGGGGGTTGCAATTGTCTTGCCATCACGAGCCGATTCAGAATCAGTCAGGATTGTTCATGTTCTTCCGGAATAGTGTCGGAGGGCTGACATCAATGACGGATCGGGGTCATGAATGATTAGAACTGGAGCAACTAAACCTTTTGAAAAATAGTGGGTTGGCCATCGTATAGGTGTGGCACGAAAAGTGCTTCTCACCCGGAGAGAAGAACCCGGAGCGGAGACTCTATGGCTACACAAGCACTCGCTGCCAGCCCGAAACTGTTGGAAGCCCTAGAAGAGAATTGGCAGGCGGAGAAATCCGGTGTCTACACCTATCGCGCTCTAGCCGAGCGGGAGTCGGATCCGGTTAGCAAGCAGAAGCTTCAGCATCTTGCCGAAGCTGAAGAGCGCCATGCGTTTCTCTGGGCTACCCGCCTCAGCGAGTTGGGTGGAACAGAGCCCATCTATCGCGGCAGCCCGACCGGCGACGCTGACAGCCTTTTGAATCGAGTGAGTGGACACAGCCTGGCGCTTCGACGTTTGGAGGTCGAAGAAAGCCGGGATATTGCCAAGTACGGACGCCAACTGAAGGAAATTGGCGATGAGCCCAGTGTGGCTATCCTGCAGCAGATTCTGGCCGACGAGCGCGAGCATTACCGGATCCTGAGCGGCCTAATTCAGCGTGGCGGCGCTCACCCTTCATCCGCCGATGCGCAAACGGTGTTGCAGGACCTGCTGGCAAGACGCGACCGCGGGCGTCCCCATGCTGCCGGTTGGGTTGGAGATGCGATTTACGGCGTTAACGACGGACTGGGCGCTATTTTCGGGATCGTGTCCGGCGTTTCCGGCGCGACCCTGGGGAACAGCAAGTGGGTGTTGCTCTCCGGTCTCGCAGGCATGATCGCCAGCGCACTCTCAATGGGCTCGGGCGCGTTCCTTGCTGCAAAAAGTGAACGCGAAATCTACCAGGCGGAACTAGCCCGCGAAAGGGAAGCCATCGAGATGAACGGCGCGGAGGCCCGCGAGTTGCTGTCGTTGTACTACCAGGTTAAGGGGATTCCGGAAGAGGATGCCGACCACATCGTCGAGGAACTCGCCCGGAATCCCGAGCAAATGTTGCGTGCGCTGACCTTCGAGCGGTTGAATTCTACAGAAGACGCTCTGCGGAATCCTTGGACCTCCGCTGCTTCCGGCGGACTCTCAACTGCCATCGGAGCATTCATCCCTATCATCCCATTCTTCTTTCTCAGTGGATACACGGCCGTCATCGTCTCTGCTGCGGTCTCCTTACTGGCGCACTTTGGTGTCGGGGCCGCCAAATCGTTGATCACGGTTCGCTCTTGGTGGAGCAGCGGCTTCGAAATGACTGCCGTGGGCGCTGTCGAAGGTGTGGTCACTTATGCAATCGGATTCGGCCTCGGGCGTCTCGGAACCTAACGCATTCATCCTGCGTCAGATCAGGGATAGGGACGGAATCAGATGATTTTACGCAGCGACACCCGATGGAATACCATCCAAAATCAATCGCGAAGGGGACAGGAAATGACAGCCACCATTGATGGTAAATCCCAGGCTATCCGAGTCGGAGAGCGCCTGGTGGACCTGATCAACCGTAGCGGAATCGAGATACCGCAGGTTTGCTATCACCCTCAGCTTGGACCAATTCAGTCTTGCGATACATGCATGGTGGAAGTCGACGGCAAACTGGTAAGGGCTTGCGGCACGCTGGCTGCGGATGGAATGAATGTGGTCACGACATCGTCCCGCGCGGACGCGGCGCGACGCGAAGCCTTCGACCGCATCCTCGGTAATCACATGCTCTATTGCACGGTGTGCGACAACAACAATGGCAACTGCACCGTGCACAACACCACTCGCCTGCTTGCAGTCGAACATCAACAGATCCCCTATAAGCCCAAGCCCTACGAAGTGGATATGTCTAATCCCTTCTACCGCTACGATCCTGATCAGTGCATCCTCTGCGGGCGCTGCGTTCAGGCGTGCCAGACGCTCCAGGTCAACGAAACGCTGAGCATCAATTGGGAAGACCCCCATCCCCGTGTGCTATGGGATGGAGGAGCGCCGATCGGCGAATCAAGCTGTGTCTCCT
This sequence comes from uncultured Occallatibacter sp., assembly GCA_964552975.1. Taxonomy (GTDB): domain Bacteria; phylum Acidobacteriota; class Terriglobia; order Terriglobales; family Acidobacteriaceae; genus Telmatobacter. The sequence continues at coordinate 7,197 of CAZKJB010000116.1, forward strand.
GCGGCCACTGCGTCACGGTGTGCCCCTGCAATGCGCTGATGGAAAAACATATGCTGGGCGAAGCCGGCTACTTTACCTCGATATCCAAGCCCGCGCTCGACGGCATGATCGATGTGGTCAAGGGAATCGAACCTGAGGTTGGCTATGGAGCCATTCTTCAACTCTCGGAGATGGAATCGCACATGCGCGAGTCGCGCATCAGGCAAACCAAAACGGTCTGCACCTACTGTGGAGTCGGCTGCAGCTTCGATGTTTGGACCAAGGACCGCCACATTCTGAAAGTGGAACCGGCACACGGTGCCGCCAATGGTGTCTCCACGTGCATCAAGGGCAAGTTTGGTTGGGATTACGTAAACAGTCCAGACCGTCTCACCAAGCCGCTAATCCGCGAAGGAGACAGCTTCCGCGAGGCTTCCTGGGACGAGGCCCTCACTCTGGTGGCGCGTCGCTTCACGGAAATCAAGGCCGCTACCGGCCCCGACTCACTGGCCTTCATCTCGTCTTCAAAATGCACAAACGAAGAGAGCTACTTGATGCAGAAATTGGCTCGCGCGGTGATCGGCACCAACAATATGGATAACTGCTCACGTTACTGCCAGGCGCCGGCCACCATGGGACTCTTCCGCACCGTTGGATATGGCGGCGACGCAGGCTCGATCCACGACATCGAGAAGGCCGGCCTTGTGCTGATTGTCGGCAGTAATACGGCGGAGAGCCATCCCGTGCTGGCGACGCGAGTGAAGCGCGCCCACAAGATGCACGGCCAAAAGTTGATCGTCGCCGACCTGCGCGAACACGAGATGGCGGCGCGAGCCGATGTGTTCTTCCGTCCTCGGCCAGGCACAGACTTGATCTGGATTTCGGCCGTGACCAAATACATCCTAGACAACGGACTTGCCAACCAGAAGTTCATCGATCAGTGGGTCAATGGTGTCGCAGAATTCAAGAAGAGCCTGGAATCCTTCACTCTGGAAATGGCCAGCGAGAGATGCGGGTTGCCACCCGAGACCTCGACCAAGGTGGCGCACATGATCGCGGAGGCGGATGGCGTTTGTGTTCTCTGGGCAATGGGCGTGACGCAACACTCCATGGGGTCCGACACCTCAACGGCGATCTCCAATTTATTGCTGGCCACCGGAAACTACATGAGGCCTGGGGCTGGAGCATATCCGCTGCGTGGACATAACAATGTTCAGGGAGCAAGCGATCACGGTGCAATGCCGAATTACTTGCCAGGTTATCAAGACGTACACGACCCCACGATCCGAGCCAAGTTCGAGAGAGCGTGGAATGTCACTCTGCCGCCGAACCCGGGCCTTGACAACCACATGATGATCGACGCCATCCACGAAGGCAAACTCAAGGCGATGTATCTCTTCGGCGAAGAGATGAGTCTGGTTGATTCCAACGCGAACTTTGTTTCAGATGCGCTGTCGAAGCTGGACTTCTTTGTTGTGCAGGAGATCTTCTTCAGCGAGACCTGCCGCTTCGCCGATGTCATTCTTCCAGCCAGTCCGAGCCTGGAGAAGGAAGGGACCTTCACCAGCACAGAGAGACGCATCCAGCGGCTGTATCAGGTGCTTGAGCCTCTTGAGGGGAGCCGTCCGGATTGGCAGATTATCCAGGACGTTGCCAATCGGCTGGGTGCGGGATGGAAGTACGAGTATCCGTCCCAAATTTACGAGGAGATAGCTCCGCTCACTCCCCTGATGGCAGGCGTGACCTACGAACGTCTGGAAGGCTACAAGACGCTGCAGTGGCCGGTGGCCGAAGATGGTAGTGACCAGCCTCTGCTCTATACAGAGCGGTTCCATTTTCCCGATGGCAAGGCGACCTTCTTCCCCGTCCCCTGGTCGGAACCGACCGATCAGCCGAATGCCGAGTATGACCTGCACTTGAATAACGGTCGTCTGCTGGAACATTTTCATGAAGGGAATATGACCTACCGCACCGAGGGCATTCGGGAAAAAACGCCATCCACCTTTATTGAAGTTTCACCGGAGTTGGCAAGTGAACGAGGTATCCAGACCGGAAGCTGGGTGCAGCTGACATCGCGCTACGGGAAGGTGCGCGCGCAAGCGGTAATTACCACGAGAGTGCAGGGTAGGGAACTGTACATGCCCATGAACTCTACGGACGAGGCTGTCAATCGCCTCACCAGCAGCCATACGGATAAGGCAACCCACACTCCTGCTTACAAGGAAACTTCAGTACAGCTTCGAGTGTTGGGGGAGATTGGCGAGGATCCGTTGCCACGGACTAACTCCCGCCATGGCCATCCGACACCTCAGACCGGAGTCGAAGTAGAGCGCAAGTGGAAGCGTAAGGACTATCGCCAACCCGGCGACCAACTGGTTCAGATCCAGACTCGCTAGAAAGTTCCAGGAAGGAGCAAAACAATGGCTCAGCCAATTCCCCTACAGTTGCCACCGCACGATCCCCGGGAGGAGTTGCGCAAGAGGCTTGATCAAGCCCCAATCGCACACGCCGAAGCCTTGCTCGACTCGTACGAGTTGCTCCAGCAGCTGCACGACCACGGCGTATTCGAACTGTTGCGCGGTGCGCTGAGCGCAAGTGACAAACTCATCGAGACAGCGGTCGATACGACTAAATCGGACGGATCGGTTCGCGCCATTCGCAACGCCATTATTCTCGGCAAGATGCTTGGCGCCATCAATCCCGACGTGCTGCAGTGTGTCGCCCAGGCGGCTGGTAAAACGCTCGGATGCTACGAGAAGCCAGTAATCGAGCCGCCTGGGCTCTTCTCGCTTCTCAATCAGTTCCGCCACAAGGAACTGCGCAGAAGCATCGCACTGGTAAACCGTTTTCTGGAGAAGCTCGGCAATCAAATCAAGTTGCGCGGGAGTTGCGAATGACACAGACCGAACAGAATCACGAAGACCACGGGTCGAACACGAATCGCTGGGGAATCGCTGCGGCAGGATTTCTCATGCAAATGGCTCTGGGAGCCGTCTATGCATGGAGCGTTTTCAGAGCTCCGCTGGTAAAGCAGTTTCACTGGTCGATAGAAGAAGTGACCCTCACCTTCACAATCTCGATTTTTGTCCTCGGAGTCTCCGCCTTCTTCGGAGGCCTCTGGCTGAATAAGAAAGGGCCTCGCGTTGTGGCCCTCACCGGCGGCTTTCTTTATGGCCTGGGTGTCTTCCTGGCAAGTTTCTCCGCCAACAAGCTTTGGTGGCTTTACTTGAGTTATGGAGTCATTGGAGGAATAGGCGTCGGACTCAGTTACATTGTTCCTGTAGCGGTGCTGGTGAAGTGGTTCCCAGATCGCCGCGGCCTTATCACCGGCATTGCCGTCGGCGGCTTCGGCGCGGGAGCGCTGGTGACTGCGCCGGTCGCTACGCGCCTAATTCAAAGTGTCGGAGTTTTGCAGACGTTTGCGTGCCTTGGCGTCGCGTATCTGGTCATTACCATCGCCACCGGCTACTTCATGCAGAACCCGCCGAACGGATGGAAGCCGGCGGGCTGGGCTCCTAGTGCTACCCAGGCTGCCCAGCGTGCGGCAGTTGACTACACCCTCGCCGGCGCCCTGAAGACGTGGCAGTGGTGGGCCCTATGGGCGCTGCTGTTTCTAAATACCTCCGCGGGCATATCAATCATCTCGCAGGAATCGCCGATGTTTCAGGAGATAGCCAAGGTAGGCGCGGTTGTTGCCGCGGGCATGGTAGGCATCGCCAGCATCGGTAACGCCGTAGGCCGAGTCTTCTGGGCCTGGGTCTCCGATGCGATCACCAGGCGGTGGACCTTCGTCACTATGTTTGTGCTTCAGGTAGGCCTTTTCTGGATGTTGCCCAGCCTCTCCTCGGCGGCGATTCTCACGGTCGTGTCGTTCATCGTCCTGATGTGCTACGGAGGCGGGTTCGGCACTATGCCTGCCTTTACCGCCGACTACTTCGGGTCGAAGAATGTCGGGCCCATCTACGGCCTGATGCTCAC
>CAZKJB010000117.1:0-11146 GCA_964552975.1 uncultured Occallatibacter sp.
CGATCGCTGCGTATCGGCAGTCTGCGGAGCTGCGCGCTGCAGGAATCTTGACTGAGCCGATCCACGCGGCCACCGAGGGCGATCCAACCTGGGCAAGCGTCTTCTGGCTGGCTGCGTTCACTGCGCGCCCTACGGCTCTGCCGACAGTGCGGTAACTTACTGCAATCTGTTCGCCCGTAACCGGCGTGTATCCGGTGTAAAAGACGACTTTGCCGGTGCGATCAATCGTACATTCACCCGCTTCACCGGTCGTGCCAACTCGGCGTGTGTAAGCGCCGCCATTAGGCGGAGTGCTGACTACCCAACCTGAGCCGAGGTTCCTCAGGTTAACGGAACGCATGGTTCCAACCAGATTGATACTGCTGACGGGAACAAGCATGCAGGCTCCGTCCAGATAGGCGACGGCGCCGTCATAAAGAGTGACCGGCGTTGCACCGACACCGTTCACGAACTCCTGAATTTCCATTTGGATCTTGCCGGGAGAAACCACAGAGTCGCCGCCGGCAGCGATTGGGCCGCTATCGCCGAACGAGTAATAAATTGCACGGGAACGCTCGACCTCGGGGCAATGGATGCGAACCCGAAGTGCATATTGATTTGCCGGATTCACTGCAAATGTCGTGCCAGCTGGCGCGCCCGCAATGACGGGCTGCAATGTGACTGCCCCCGTCCCCTGCTGCGCGGTGGCCTGAAAACCTGCGGCACAATCTGCGACAGCTTCAGCACCGCTGAAGAACCCCGCGAGGATTCCAGTACTGCCCGGAGCAAGCGTGACCCCAACCACCTCTAGCAGCAACGTTCCGCCCATTTCAATCGGATTGAGCCATGTAAGCAGTGTCTGGCCATCGATACCGTTGCCGCCGTTCACACTAAGGCCGCCCGGGCCCAGGGTAAAGTAGCCGGCACTTGCTGAGGCAGACCAGAGGCTCTGATTAATTTGCGGCCCATTGAACAATTCGCTGATAATGGCAGATTGCGACGCTGGGGGAAAGTAGGGGTCGGCGGCAAGGTTGAATTCTGTGGCCAGTCCATCGCCCAGAAAATACTCCGTCACGTAAGCCACTGGCTCATTCTCGCCACAGACGGTTATATCGTTGGCGAGCGCGCGCTTCACGCTAGCCGTGAATGCCAAACTCGCGAGATTAAGGCTTCCGTCGACTTCGTTTAGTGGATGCAGCGTAGATTGCACGGAGGAAAGCGTCAACGCGCCATTCAGAGCGCGGTACGAAGCGCGAGCCATGCCTGCTATCTGGCCCGCGCATTCGCTCCAATTCGCTCCGGGATCGGCTGTGAATTTACCCACCGCTGTACTCAGCGAAAGGCCTTGGGTTGAAAGCGATGTTGAGCCGGTATGAGTTACCAGGGACGCGAGCAATGCACCGGCGGTTCCAGCGGCGGCGTCAACATTGGAATTGATCGGCTGTTGATCAAGCAGTAACTCGTCGCTTACTGCCTGGATAGCCGTACTGTAGCGAGGACCTTCAAGACACAACCCGCGGTACTCAGGCAGGGGAGTTACTGCGATATAGCCCGTGAAATATGCTGTTCCGTCGTCGCCACTAACTGCAAGAGATTGGTAGCGGGCGGGCGCTGCCAGGCTCCCGCTCGCGGGCAAGCACAGCCAGAGTTGGCAAATCGAGGGCTCGTTGAGCTTTCTCTCGATGGTCAACGGACGTGCCGCATCTAGAGCGGCCGTGTAATCCTGACCTTGGATTGTGATCTTCATGGAGTCTCTTTTACCTTTTGAGTTGCAAACTTGCTAACTTACAAAAGCGCTCACACCAGCGCGTGAGCAGCCGGCAAGAAACTGCGATAGCAGACTACCCGTTCGCCATCCAGCGGATCGGTAACCGGCAGCGCAAGGAATTGCCCTTTAAGGAGAATGCGCGACTGTCCATTTTGATGTTTCTGGTTAAGCGGAGAAATCGCCTCCTCCGTGCCGGCCATAGTTTGCAATCTTGGGTAGTGGAAGAAGATTCTCTCTCCCTGGCTACCTTGCGACACAAAAAGGCCCGACCACTCCTGATAGAAGCTGCCGCCCTCGCGATCGACAAATCCGACAATCGCCTGCAACTTGCTGCCCACAGCCGGCGCACCGCCTGGCAATGGCTGGGCAAGAACCAACCCTGTCGCGTTGACTTGCGAAACGAGCGCAACGTTGAACGTGACGCGCCGGATGTAGTCCACATCGGCTAGCGCCTGGCGCACGAATGCGCCTGCGATCGGTGAGCCAACATAACCTGTTTGGCCGGCGTAGTCCACGTCGACCGCAATGATCGAACCGGCGGCGAATCTTGCCGCGTCTGCTGATGCCAGCTGGATGGACGTACTCGTGGAGCCGCTTTGCGGATTGACCGCGGGCAATGCTTCCGCGCCACAGGCCGACGGTGCTGCTGCACTCGCTGGCGTAAGCAGATTCATATGCTGCGAATCCGTCGCAAGCGCCATCGTCAGCTTGGTCCAGTTCAGGAACTGAAGGCTCACTTGAGTTTCCAGGGTTTCGCGCGCTTGTTCGAGTGGCGCGGCCGGAATTCCTGTCAAGAGAGATGTCGATTTGCTCGCTGGTTTGCGCGCAAAGCCCTGAATCCATCCCAGGTCGATCCAAGGCGCTGGTGGTGCCTCGAGATTGAAACAGCCTTGTTGAGATGGATCAAAGAGCTCTGGCGTTTGTGTTGACCGATTCACAGGTGCAAAGTACGCACGCACTCGCCGCGTCACCGGCGCCGGAGCTGAAAACCAAGTCGAAACCATTTATTCCCCCTGCTCCTGATAGCTGTAGACGATTGTTGTCGCGGTGCGGCTGAGCCGATCGCGCTGGATAGTGATGGGGGCGAACTCAGGCTCATCCCAAAAGACCTGCGTCAACATCGCCGCCGGCGGTGTGGCTGCGTAATTCAGCTTGGGAGTATAGAAGGGATGAATCATGGCTAATACTTCTTCGTCCATCTGGCTCAAAGCGCGCCCGCGATCCAGACCTCCGAAGCTCTGTGTCCCGCAAGTCTGGTAAATCAATTCGCACTGAGTCGCGACCATGGTCGAATCGAGATCGAGGTCTGCACCCAAGGCAAGCCACCGCAAGACAAATACATCAGTGGGCAACTGGCTAACCGGTGCTTCGGCTTCCTCGACCAGGATTCCGGGGCGAACAGCGCCGCGCATCAGGATCGTCCGCTCGGGATTGATCGTTGTGAGGCGCGCACGCAGCGCCATATAAAAAGAGTCCTTCGCATTTTGCATGGAACAAAGCTCCTTACAGCAGTCCGCTGACCGTAATCAGCAAGCACTTATTGACACGAAGCCGATGCGATCAGTTACTCGCGCAAGGTTACAATGGGTTACACCGCTTGCTGCCGCGCTTCACGTAAGAGCAGCCGGTAGAGATACACCCGACCAAAAGCCTCGTTGGACGCGATTGAATCAATCAAGAAATCCTGTCCCGCCACAGTGACTGCAAGCGTCATGGCGAAGAGCGATTGCGCCGAGGGTAAATCGAGCGCGTTTACTTGCTGCTCGACACCGGTGGCTGAGACGAGTAGCTCCCATTTCGACTCTCCGCCGTCCTGCCATGCGGGTCGGAGTTTCCGCATCAGGACCGGACTCACAGGAACCTCGGCAAAAGTTGTTGCCACTAATCCCACTTCCGACATCCCGGAATCGAGATTCGTTCCCGTCACCCGCAGGAGGGCCGTAGTCCCGGAAACGCTTCTCAGCAGGGCATCGGCCAGCATCTGCGGCGCTCCCGTTGGGTTGCGCGGCGCGGTATCACTCATCGCTCACCCCAGCCTGTTCGCGACGTACGGATTCAGCCAAGCCTGCACCGTTTCATCGACCAGCGAACTTGAGAAATACTGCATCTGCATTGTGTCAATCCTGGACTTGCTTGCATTCAGCGCCGGAGTGGCCTGTGCATTGCGAACGATCTGCGCGCACGCGGTCTTCACGTCGTCGCCGATCGTTGCCAATCCCGCCGTATAAGTCACCTGTACCTCGTTGTACGGCAGCCCCAACACGTTCCAAGGCAGCGTAAGTTCACCTGTGTTCGGGTCGAAATCCACTTGAGCCGGGTCAATCGCTGCCCATTGGCCGGGAAGTGAAAATGCCTGCGCAATCTCGAGCAGAGGGTCGTGCAAGATTTCGCCGCGCCTTGGCCGGGAGTAGCGGCCCTCGATGCCAACCATCGGCGTTGTTCCCGATCCGAGTGGCGCCAGTGGCAGATAGCTCAACAACACCGTTTGTGCACCGGAGATGACTCGCAGCCGTTCGGTGTACTGAGTAATATTGAGGTCGGGCCGCCGACAATAACTGTTGATCAACGCTGTGGCAGCCGTGATCCAGTCTGCCGTCGTCCCGGCCGGCAATCCATAATTTGGGTAATCCGCTGGCTGCAGATACGCCATAGCATTCCTTTCAAATTGGGTATTGATCAGCAGACAGCCATCCGCCGGCAGTAGAAACTCCTTGATTGCGGTGAATTGCAAATCGGGAACTGCCGGGCGGTGACTGTCTGCCGTCAGTTCTCGTTACCGGTCGACCAGAACCTGGAAGTGGGCAAAGTTAGCGCCCTTCACAACAGGAGCGCCGAATTTGACCGCTACGTATTGGTAGGCGAGTGAGTTTGGCAGGCCGAGTTGGAAGACACGCGGCGCAGGATCGCCGAGCCAGTGATATTCAATCAGATCCTCGGTCACGATGTAGGCGGGAAGAACGGCATTGCCCGTACCCGGAGTACCCGTATAGCTGAGGCTCCAATCGGGAATCAAGGGCAGATCGCCGGCCTGTGTCGACAGCATCTTCACGCGGAAACCGCCAGTGATCTGGTCGGTATTCAGTACGACGTTGTACTCGGACTTCATCTCCTGGTCGATCAGGTCGAGCAGCACGGGGTTGGCGTAGATAGCTGTGGGCCTTACATGATATCCGGTGTTGGCAACCATCTGCGCAACTGTGGTCTTCATCGTGTCCACGATTTTCATGGAGGTGGTCACAGTTACCGAATTTCCGCCGGCTGCAATCTGTGCTGCTGTGCCCATATACTGCGTGGTTGTCGGCGCGCTCAGGCTGGTATCGTTGCCGTTCCACAAAGCCACATCGTGAGCAACCATTACGCCGCTCACCGTGTCCACCAGGTCCTTTGCCTGGAGATAGGCGAATTGTTTCTGTTGGTCGCCCAACTCGATATCGAAGAGGTTGTAGTTGACCTGCGCAACAATTGCCTTCAGGGGCACGCTTAGCTCGATGCGAGTCGGGCTTACCACCGTGGGGTTGATGCTGCGCGGGTTCACAAACCCGGCCGAACCTGGATTGGGTATTGCCGTTTGCTCAAAGAACCGCGACGGATGACCTGTTGCGGGAACCTGCTTGATACGCTGCCCGAAGGCGCTAGAGCGCCTGCAAATGTCGAAGATCTCGGTTTGATAAAGCGGAACCTCGACTGCGCCCGGCCCGATGTAGTCTGCTGCTGCGTGAATGTCTGCGAATGTTGCGTTCATAGGCTCTTTCCACCCCCTCCATGGGGCCGTTTCAATCGCTAGCCGCTAGCTTCTAGCCTCTAGCTTGTTCCCGCCAGAATCTGGCGCTGATAATTTGTCTCTGCTGCAATCGCTGGCCGATATGACTTCAATCAAGGCCGTACTCCACTGCCGCTTACCCTTGTGCTCGACTACCTATTCGACCGAAGCCAGAAGTTCGAATTGCTTCTACGCGATCGCGCCTGCGCGAAGCAGTTGAGTCTTCACCGCGATACGCTGTTCCAGGCTGAGACCCGACAACGCCGCATCGAGAGCGCGCACATCGACCGGGCCTTCGCCAATACCGTGCTTCGCAAGCATTTCTGCCGTTGACGCAGGCATCGTCCGCCGCAGCGGATTCGGTGCGTTCTGCGTCGCTGCCGCCTTGACTTCGGCCAGCTCCTTTTCGGCCGCGGCCAACTTCTCCGCGAGCTCGGTCTCTCGCCGGCTCTGTTCGACGGTTGCGGAGATCCTGTCCACCTGACCAGACAGAGCGCCTTGCTGCTCTTCGAGCCAGCTCAGCGTTCTCTCCAGCAGAGTGGTTGCGGCCTCCAGCCGTTCCACAATGTTCTTTTCGTCTGTTTCCATGGTTTTCCTTTCTTGTTTCGGTGCATCCCGCACGAGAACTGCCTTCATACCTCTACTGCCTTCTCGCAAATAAAAAAGGTTCCGCAAGCGGAACCGATTCATTTACCTGCAAACTAACAAGCTGTCCAAATCAGTGAGTCTTGTTCAAGCGAACAGCTTACTAACTCGCCATGCGGAAACTGGTCGCCCGGTAGGCTGCCTTGTCCCTCAGCAGAATGGCGGCTCCCGTAAAGGTGACGCGCGTCAGCTTCCAGACTTCGGCACGCATATCTTCCACACGCGCGTCGGCCAGCTCGTAGCTCATCCCCATCGCTCCGGGTTCAGCCAGGGTTGACGCCTTAATTTCCTTCGCCGCCTCAGGAAAGTCCCGCGCATAAAGATATCCCCGGACCATCAGCCGCGCCCCGATCACATCGGCCTCCGTCAACAGGCCGATCTTTCTCCGCGCGTCATGGCCGTCCCAGCCAGGCCGATAATCTACGGCCATTCCCAGCAGCGAAGGCAGCGCTTTCTCCGCTGCCTCGCGCGTCAACATCACGCGATGCCCGCGCGCCCCTGCCGGCGCCCTATCGCTGGGCGCGTTTACCACCGTCAAAACTCCCTCAAACGGCACCCGGTTGGGATGCCCGTCCACGTGGGGAATCTTTACCGCCATTGCTTCCAATCGCATGCGCTCTCCGTTCAGTCAGCTGACAAAATTCAATCCGGCCTGATCACTAAGCCTCGGTTCCAGTTACACGTTTTGCGATGCAACCCGCACCAGAGGTCCCAAGCCCCGCATCGCCCTCACCTCATCGACCGTGAGCACACCCGCTTGCAGCAATTGCACTTGCACGGCCAATTCAGTTTCTTCATCGCGCGCGCTCAGTTCATTAAAAGCGAACTCGAACTCCGGCCAGCCAATGCATTTCGAAAACAAATCGCGCGTAATGTGCCCGGCCAGGAGCATCGCCAGCGGCGAGATGGCCCCGCGAAACGCTTCGTCCGCCATCTCCGAAGCAGTCGATTGGTTGACGTCCGCCTCCAGGCCGAGCATCAGTGGAGGCAGGCCAAAGGCATTCGCGATCATGCGAATAAGAAATTCCTGCCACGCAAGCCGCAGGTCTGCGTCCGTGCCTTGCGCGAAACGCAGTACCTCGGGCTTCTGTTCGGTGGATAGCAGGGGCACGCGCCCCGTGCCCTCGATCTCGTCCTGCCACCAGCGGATCAGCCGGTCATGCTGCGATGGCGTGGCTTCATTGAGCCACAGCGCAAACTGCGCTACCGAGTTCGCCGCCAACTTGCCGGCAAATCGATGCGCACTCAGAAATTGATTCACCGTTTCAAATGCGACTTCCAGTGGTCCAAGCCCGAAGGGCGTGAAACTTCGCGGGTTCATCCGGATGTACATCAACTGGCTGTCAAGCAACTCCACTGCGCTCGATTCCAGTTGACCCGGCATGCTCTGCGCGTAGCGCGGCGAATCCTTCTGGCCGTCCCACCTTGTATTAATCCGGATCGATGCGCCATCGACCGGCCATAGCATCGCCGGCCGCTCCGGATCCCCCGTTGGCTCCATCTCGATCGCCCCGAAGCCTCCCGTCAGCGCGTCTTCGAGCGCCTGCTCAATCAAAGTGCGAAAGCTGTCGGCAGGATTCGGCTCTTCCAGCGTGCGGCGAAGCGCCAGCAACTTTCGTGCAACAAAGGACACTTCCCCGGAACTTGCCCCGCGACGCAGTCGCACCTGCCAATCCATGGCCGCGATGCGATCCTTGATCACGTTGATCGCGCGCCGCACCAGTGGCGTCTCTGCAAACCGGCGCAGGTTCGCTGGCGTAGGTTTCGGCAAGTGCTGCCCCGGAAACTGGACCGGACTTGAAATCGCGGGCAATGCCAACGTCTTCCGATCTGCTTCCGCCTCGATCTCGACTCGCGGAGCTTCTCCGCCACGTCTGGCTTGCCGCCAAATCTGTCGCAATTGCTCGCCTACCCTCACGGTCACCTTCCTTGTCCCAAAACAAAGGGCGCAGCCGGAGTGGCTGCGCCCTTTTGCGCGTTCACAATTCTGAGTTTTCAGCAAAAAGCTACCGTCGCTCCTGTGAGAGAATCAACGGCGCGCGTGCTCCCTGAAAAGCCTTTTCTTCTTTACAAAAACAATCCTACTGCGAACCCGGGAAATTATATGCAAACCATTGCAAATTATTTTGCGATCGCTAATGGGCTATCGAATCAAGAATCTGCACCAACAATCGATCCATGGATTCCGGGCAGCTCTCTTTACACACGAAGCTCACGTCGCGCTGTTTCAGCCACGCGGCCCAAATCCGACGTCGTCAGCACCCGGATCTGGTGTTCTTCCATTGTCTCCACGCCGAATCGGTAGAGTTCCAGCCTTTCCGGCTCTTCGTCCGTGGCTCCCACGCTTGCCGCGGGCTCAATGAAGGCCGTCAACTCGAGTTGAGCCTTCTCGACTCGTTCTACACCTGCCCGCAGTGTGGCAGCGGAAAACGCCAGAACCTTGGCCATCTCCAGCCCCGGATCGAAGCTCACCGCGTGAAACATGCGGATCACACCGTTCGGCCGGTACCCAACGTCGATCCGCAAAGGGTCTCCCGGACGCGTGTAGTCCGAGGCCGCAATTCTCTTCCGCAAGAGATCCCACACGCCAGCATGCTCAAACTCCGCGCGCATGCGTGACTGAATCGCAGCGCGCCGGCTTAGCCGTGCGCTTCGCTCCCGAGGTGGCGGTTCGACGTAGAGTTTCATCAATTCTTCCATCCCTGCGGGCAGCGTTTCGGCCAGGTAGGCCTTGGGCTCAGTCATCTGCACCGCCAGCGAAAGAGATTCGTCAAGGATCCGCTTCAGCTTGCCGTCAGAGTCGGCCTGGAACCTGCGGCGCAGTTCACTCTCCATTCCCTCCAACAGCGCAGTGTCGGCATTCGAGTCGAGACAGCGCACGCGCCGCCAGTCGCGGGTAAAGCGCACCTCCGCATGCGAGCTCCCCTGTTCGCGAAGAATCACGCCGATGTGCACATACTCGTTCCGTACCGCGTCCGGAACATACCGCAGCAATTGAAACTCGCAGGCTCGTCTTTGTGTTCCGCCGGCCATCCCTTATTCTCAGCTCTCAGTTCTCAGTTCTTTGCACTCGATACCTAGTTCCCGACTTCCTGGTCGCGGCTCTCTCTCCTGTTTATTGGCTTCGAATTTGCTCTCCGTTCATCGTAGCCCCCCATCGCACGGTGTTCCAAGAGGTATCCGGCGATTCCTTCCCCGCCACACCCCATTTGGGAAATGGCTTCCGGTCCGAGTTCCCAAATGCCTCAATCAGCTCGCGGACCCGGCTTCGCCTCGTCAGGAGCTTCTCAATCAAAGCTTCCATGTCACACTGGTCTCCGCCGTACCAATCCGGCGGGACGTCGTTGGCCACCTCCCAGACCTTCTCCGCCGGTATCGTCTCCAGCCGCGTCAGCCACGGCTCAAAGGATTCCCACCCCTTTACTTCCCGGTAAACATCGTTGCGATAGTAGACCCCGCGCAATGGAGCATCCTCGAAGCGCCACTCCCCGGCATGAAAACAATAGCCGAAGTCAATGAAGACGGCCTTGTACCGGCGCTCCCGCTGGCGGCGCGTGAACACCGCCTGGCGCCCATTGGCGTTGCCTGTCCATTTGTCAAGAGCGAGAATGCCGGCAAATTCACTCAGGTTTTTCACTTCTGCCAGTTTTTCTTCGGGCAGATAATCCACGACCTGACCAGGCATCGTTCCACCAGCAAATCGTGATCCGAATTGCAACCCCGGCTCGCAGCGCACTCGCGTCCGCCCCAGATCGATGTCGAGTTCCGGCGTATTCTCGACCAGCCACCTTGAAACATCCACGAGTTCAACTTCCGGGACAGTGAGCCCCACCGCCGCCGCCAGCTTCGAGGCCAGAAACTCATTGGCCAGCACCCTGGTGTGCTGGGGATTATTCCGGAACTTGACGACGTAGATGCACCCGTCCGCGCCCAGCATCAACTGGCCTTGAGCGCCGCCTCGCATGCGTCGGATTTGCTGCACCGCCAGAACCGCCAATCTGCCTCCTGCCGTTTCCCGGTTCTTTCGCGGATCTCAGTCTCGTTTTGCCGGAGATCCCCGCAGGCCTGTCCCCAGTGTTCAGGGAACTGCAACGTTGCATTCCGGCGCAGCGGCCATTGCGCCGGGCTCTTTGCCTATTTGATCGACCAAACTCTTGAAGACCTTTGCGGCGTCGCCGTGGTCTTGCTGATCGTTGTGCGCGCCGAGATTCATCGCTTCAGATTCATCTCTCCCGATTGATGACTCCAGCGCCCATGAGTTTACCTTGGCTGTCTCGTGCTTGTTTGTGCGCGCCGCCGCTTTCAACCATGATCATTCCCTGTTACCATAAAGGTCGCGCGCCTAACCGGCGCGTAACCCTGAAGAGACTCAAGCGAAAGAGGTTATCTCGTGGCCGACACCACAAAGATTACAGACAAAGCCGAACGCAAGAAACTCAAACGCACGGCGCGGAAAAAGGCGGCCCCGAAGGCCAAGCGCACGGCGCCTCGCGGCTCATTGAAGAAAAAGGTAAGGAAGATGGTCCGCGGCGTGTCGAAGCGGTAAGAAAATCGGCTATCAGCTTCTGGTTTTTCGCGCCGTGCCGATCGAACTGGCGCCGTTTCAGGAGTACGAAAAGGCCTGAAGGCTGATGGCTGAACGTTGTCTCACAGAGGAGACGTTCACTGTCAAGTCAACTGCTCGCCCGCAAATCGATTGACAAGCTGATCCGGGACTCGGAGGAACCTGACCACAGGCTGAAAAGGACGCTTGGGCCGTGGTCACTCACCGCGCTCGGCATCGGCGCAGTAATCGGGTCGGGCATCTTCACCGTCATCGGCACGGCGATCTCCGGCGAGCAGTTCGACACATCCAGCATGGTCAACACACCGCTGGCCAGCTACATCATCACGCATACCGCACTCGCCGGACGCCCGGGCGCGGGGCCGGCCATCGCGCTCTCCATGATCCTGGTGGCCTTCGTTTGTGCACTCACAGGTCTCTGTTATGCGGA
>CAZKJB010000118.1:0-11115 GCA_964552975.1 uncultured Occallatibacter sp.
TGGGCTCGTGGGAAACCACTTGATCCACTCTTCGTTCATTCCCGCGAAGTCGGTTTCCTCGAGAAGGATGACGGTGGCACTGACCACCTTTTCCAGGGAAGTGCCCGCGGCTCTCAGGATGGCTGACACATTCTCCAAGCACTGTCTGGTCTGCTCCTGGATCGTATCTCCGACAATCTTCCCGGTTACGGGATCGTGCGGGCCCGTACCCGAGACGAACACGAGACCCGCTGCCCGCACCGCCTGGCTGTATGCCGGCGGCGGAGATGGGGCGTTCGGTGTTCGAATGATGTCTCTTGTCATAAGTTTCTCCAGTGCTGAAGCGTCGATGAGAATTGCCTCTGGCGAGGGCTTTTCCACATTGTCTTCCATCAGAAGTTGCCGCATGGTTTCGCGAAGAACTTCGTGCAAGACTCAGACTGCTTTGCGGATTTCCGGCACAATCGGCTGCCTGGCCCATCTCCGCACATTTCAGACAATCCCGAAATCGCAAAGTCCGGCGCCGCAAAGGATTCCCTGTCCGATAGACCCCAGGATTGAGGTATTCTTTCCCTGCGACGTTTCGCTCCCCAGTGCAACGCATCGCTACGTTTCACGATGAAGCGTCCCGCAACGGGCCCCCTCAAAGCAACGAGGGGCTTTCCTTTTGGCGCCTATAGTCCGGGCGGGAGGCAGAAACAGCGGCGTGAACTATGAATGCCACGACAGTTTTGTTGATTGTGCTGGTGGCGGCATTAATCGGCATCGGAAAATTGCCGCTTCGATTCGCCTATGCTAGCGAAAAACGCAAACAGGTGATCCAGATGGTGATCTCCCTGTCGGTCTTGGCTCTCTCGCTGTACATCACCCTCTCTACGCGCTATACCCCTCAAGAGAAATATTGGGCTTACGGAGCCGCGGGAGCAGTTCTCGGATTTTCTCTGAAGGAGTCAAATTAGCCACCATCTTTTGGCGCATATTAGGGGGCGGCAGATTCAGTGCCGGCGAGGTTGTGGATGCAGTCCCAGTTAAGATCGTGGGAAATCCGCAATGAGATCGAATCTGCACGTCGAATGTGTAGCGTCAGAATCTCAGCATAAGGATGGGAATGAGACGCGTCATGCGGTGCCACCGACCTTCAAAGGGCCCTATTGCTCTCGGGACCAGGCCGCCAACGCGGCAACGCGCAATCGCCTAATCGAGCTTTTTGCTCTCCTGCTTCTCCAGCAGGTCCAGCATGAATTGGAAGGCGTGCTTTTCCTTGAGAACCTTGTCCCACTGGTGAGCTACCTTGGCTTTCTGTTCCAGAGTCAGGTTCTCTCGGTTAAATTCTTTAGCCAGCAACTCGCTCATGCGCTCGCGGAACGCGACCTGCGCCTTATAGGTCTGCATGGTCAGTTTGCGGGTTGCCAGTTCCAAGGCCCAACTCCAGAGATGCGCGCCGAACCCGGAAGTCTTCTCGGGTTTCACCCTGTCCGGTCTAGGTCGAAGTGGCGCGCATGGTTGGGACTATACCGGCGTCCAGGCCAGAGATTATGGTCAATTTTGACCACTCTGCGGTGCAACTCCCTCACTATGCTGCCACTTCTGTGTGAGTGGTGGAGATTTGTGTGCGAACCAGTATGTGTTATGCAGGGTTGAAGCAGGCGTGCCGATTGCGATATACCCTATTTATTAGTGAATCCAGGAGATCGGCATGGCGGAACCATGCTTCATTAAGAAGAACTCAGTGCCGCTGACCTGCGGCGTCCACAATGTGCGGCTTGTCGAGCGTCAGAGTCCAGACGACTTAGCCACGTCAAGATTCGGCAGCTTCGCCTATCTTGTGTGTCCAAAGAGCGGCCAAGTGGTCAATGACGAGAAGAAATGATTGGAGATTGAGGGCAAGAGCCGAGATTCCTCTCGGCTCTTGTTCAGTCCAGGGGAGGGCAGATTGTGAGTGCGGCGTGCTTGCGCGGAAGTGTTGACGTGTTGCTTGCGGATAGGCCCACTCTACGACGGAGCATTCAATGAAGAATGGTCAATTCTGCTCACCGTTTGGTGGAAAAGCCGGCGGCTCTGTGGATTTCAAAACTTGACCGGTAGAGCCGCTTCTAAGCAAGCGTCGAGGATGCCGGGAGTCCATTGCAAAGAACATCCAAGGCAATTTCCCAACGTTGAATGTGGGACTGAAAATGAGGATTGCCGCTTTTCGCCTTGCACTTTTCTTGAGGAGAAGCCGCGCACGTGGGACATTTGAAATTCAAAGGGAGATCATTCTCTGACATATCTAACTATTACTGTTTTTCGGCCCGCATAACTGGTCAATTCTGAGCGCCTCAATTCTGAACGCCTCGCGAGACCAACGCGCTATTAGGACACTGCCCTCCAAGAGATCTTGTCCGAAAACTGCATAGCTGACAAAGCTGTTCAGAACTGGACAGTTTTTCTCGCTGAGCGGCTGTATAAGCTGAGAATGGCCGAAGCCGATATCTCCCTGAATTTTGATTGTCCTACCTGCGGTGCGGGTCCACAGGAAGTGTGCGAGTTGAATAGCGGCACTCCGCGATTCGCATCTCATATCGCGCGCTGGGAGATTGCCAAGGAATATCAGCCAAAGGCAAAAGCCGATCCCAATTTATCGCTGGCCGATCGCAATGCGCGGCTGTCACCCTCGACAGTCAAGTCCATTTCTGGTGTTGCTGGAAGGGGACGAAAGAAATCTGTCAATTAGGCACTTTGGCCGACAGTGGCATCGATGATTGACCCGGCTCGAGTGGTCGGGCCTCTCATAGCTTTCTGATCGCCTCAAGGAGATCTTTTGGGTGGATGGGCTTTGTCAGCAACTCGAAGTCGTGACCTGATTCCTTGGCCGATTTCAATAGATCGCCCGTGGACGCATGGCCAGAAAATAGCAAAACCTTGCAGGTGGGGCAGATCGATTTGAAGCGGATCGCCATTTCAACCCCATTCATCTCCGGCATCGACACATCGGTAATCAGCAAGTCCGGGGGTGAGATTCAAGCGCTTGGATTGCCAACAAGGGATTCGTAAAGGCGGTCGCCTGAAAGCCAGACAGATTTAGAATCGCGGCGAGGGTCGATGCGAGGACGGGCTCGTCGTCCACTACGAAGACAGACCGCATAGACGTTTCAGGCACCCGGGGATTCTAACCTATTCCGCAGCGAAGCGCCTACCGTTTAGTAGTTTAAGAGAAATAGAAAACCCGCCAGCAATCAAGAGCCAACTCTGGTCGCGGCAGTTTAGTGCGTTGCCGGCCCTGGTCTTCAATACAAACAATCATTCTGGAAAGTAGACAGGCCGCGACCGGGGGACCTGCGTCTATATTTGAGCCATGGGATTCTTCCTTACAGTGCGTGGGCTTTTGGTCGTCGCGCTTGCAGGTTTTGCGGTCTTTGGGGCGATCGGGATGTACGAACGCCGTTGAGACAGGCGGGTTTACCCCGCCAGCTTTGTTGCCTCGCCAGCCAACGCAAAATCCTTTTCCGAAAGGCCGCCCGCGTCGTGCGTTACCAGGCTCAGCCGCACCTTGTTGTAGCGAATATCGATGTCGGGGTGATGGCCGGCAGCTTCTGCAGCCTCGCCGACACGGTTCACAAAACCGAGCGACGCGCGAAAGTCTTTAAACTGAAACGTTCTTACTAGCTCGCCTGCTTCGATCTGCCAGCCTGGCAATTTGCCCAGGCGCGATTGGGCGTCGTTCGCTGAAAGTGCCTGCATGGGATTCCCCCTGGAGGGGATTTTACGAGATGGAGCTACAACTCCGACAAGCCGGGCGAGCGCGCCATCTCGATGGTCGAGAACCGCTTGTTCTGGCCGCTGATCTCAGAGCGGAGCTCCTGCCAGAGTTCGTTGGGGATCTTTAGGAAGACCTCGACCACGGCCGGATCGAACTGCGTTCCCGAGCAGCGAAGAATCTCTTCGCGAGCAGCATCGAATCCGCGCGCCTTGCGGTAGGGGCGGTCGCTTGTAATGGCGTCGAGCGTATCGGCGACAGCGAAGATGCGCGCTCCAACGGGAATTTCGCGGCCACGCAGGCCGTTCGGATAACCATTTCCGTCGAAGTACTCCTGATGGCAGAAGACGATCTCCGCGGCCCCGGCTAGAAATGGAATCTTGCGCAGCATGTGATATCCGCGCGTGCAGTGTTCGCGCATCAGGTTCTCTTCTTCCGGAGTCAGCTTGCCGGGCTTGCGCAGAATGTCGTCGGGAATCGCCATCTTGCCGATGTCGTGCAGGAAGGCTCCGCGCGCGATGATTTTGATTTCGTCAGGAGGAATGGCCATGGCGCGCGCCAGGGCGATGGCGTAGGCGGTAACCCGCTTGGAGTGGCCCTCCGTCTCTGAATCTTTCAGGTCAAGCGCGTCGCCGAGCGCCTCGAGCGTCACGTCGTAGGAGTGTTCCAGATCCTCCATCGCGTGGCGCAGCATTTCGGTCCTGGCGCGAACCATCTCTTCAAGGCTCTGGTGGTAATTCTGTGTCTCCTCAAGTGCCTGCCTGTGATTCAGTGCCCGCTGAACCGTGCTGAGCAGTTGCTCGCGCTCGAAGGGCTTGAGGAGATAGTCATAGGCCCCGCGGCGCATTGAGTCAATGGCCACGCTGATGTCGTGAACGGCGGTCACCATGACCACAGGAAGGTTGGGCTGGAGCGCGTGGATCCGCTCAAGGAGCGCGATGCCATTCACGTCCTGCATCACAATATCGGTGAGCACCAGGTTGAAGGTATTCAATTCCAGCGCTTCAAGGGCTTCGCGGCCGCCGCCAGCCAACTCGACGGAATATCCCTGGCGTTCGAGCGCCGCTGCCACCATCGTGCGCACGGGCGTTTCATCGTCGACGACGAGCACTCGTGCCGGCTTGCGTTGGTGCGCGGTCCCATCCGGGCGAGAGGGGCCCGCGAAAAGAGGTGATTTCGTGTCTGCCAGATTCAATGCCAAAAGGCATCCCCTATCTTGATTGCACTCCATTGCGGTGCACGCGAAATTAAGCGCTCTGTGCGCTCTCTCGCGTCTGAATCCAAGGGTTCTATCTCGCGCTTCAGAAGCTATTGCAAATGTTGCAATGCTTGGTGCAATCGTTGCCGCTTTCCCCTTCTGTTGCGCGTAAGGCACCTTGTAACTTCAATAAAATCTTATCTTTGTGTGCGATACGCCGGTGTGGCCCCGCGCACGTATTCTTTCTCGCATCCTTGGACGGCGCGACCGGATAAAAAGCCCGCACAAAAGGAAAGTTGACACATAAGTCCTGGGCGCTGCTGCGGAGTCCCCTATGCGCATGCGGTCGCCCGGATCATTCTTTGAGCAGAGGTTACCATTATAGGTACCCCCGCTCAATAGCCCGAACGTGGCAGCGAACCGCGCGAATTTCCACCCTCACTTCCACTCATGGGGAAGGTCGCCAGCCGGCTGATTCTGTGTGATTTCCGCATAAACGATAGCGATATCGGTGGTCAGATCCTTCGGGATCCAGTTGCGGTCTCGCTCGGGAAGAGCCGGGGAGATTTGCGCGAGGGATTTGCCGGCATCGACCTGTTTCTTGACGGCCGCATACAAATCCTCGAGGAAAGCCTGCTGGCCGGTGAGAATCTCAGGGCCACCGGCGTCTCCATGGCCGGGAAGGACGGAAACTGGACGAAAGGCGATTGCCTTCCCAAGCACACGGGGCCAATTCGCAACATTCGCATCCCATAGCTTGTTGCGCGGGCCGTTGACGGCTGCGTCTCCCGTGCAGAGGATGCGCTCCTTCGGCAGCCAGACAAAACCGTCCCCGCGCGTGTGGGCCCATCCCAGGAAGTAGAAGTCGACCTCACGAGTGCTGTCTTTCAGGATGAAGGGGCTGTCGCGAAACACAAGCTGGGGGCGCGGCGCGTCCTCGAGATTGAGGGAGCGGACATCCTCTCGCTCAGCGGCAGTTTCGCGCCACCTTTGCGGCTCATAGCGGTCCATCTCATCGTCCACGCCCTGGAAGGCGAAGGTGGTTGCGCCGGCTTGGGTCCACACGCTGTTGCCGTAGGAGTGATCGCGGTGGGCGTGCGTATCAAAGACATATCGCACCGGCTTGGGTGACAGCTGGCCGATCTCGCTAACTAGCTCGCGCGCTCGGCCCGGATAGTTGGCATCGACGACGATCAGGTAGTCCTTCATCTCGATGACAATGTTGTTGCAATAGCCTTTGGCCGCGTCGCCGGGAACAAACCACACCCCATCGGCGATTTTTTGGGCGGCCAGCCGGGCGGATTCTGCCGCCGCCGGCGCCAAAAGAGCTGCCGAGAGCGCTACCGCAAGAAATGACGCGATCAGAATAGAAAGCAGGGAAGCTGCGTGAGCGGCCCAGCGTCCCCTGATCATTTTGCCTCGCGCTTTGCGCGCCGTGCCGCAGCCCAGCCTTCCTTGGTCACCTGCCGGCCACGCCCCACGGCGAGCGCGTCCGAGGGCACATCCTTGGTAATGCACGAACCCGCCCCGATATACGCTCCATCGCCTAAGGTCAGGGGCGCGACGAGCGTGGAATCGCTGCCGACGAAAACTCGCTTGCCGATCTGCGTACGGTATTTGGCGAAGCCATCGTAGTTGCAGGTGATGGCCCCGGCGCCGATGTTCGAGCCTTCGCCGATGTCCGCGTCACCGAGGTAGCTGAGGTGGTTGGCCTTGGCGCCTTTACCCAGCCGCAGTTTCTTGCCCTCAACAAAGTTGCCGAGGTGCGCTTTCTCGCCGATCTCGCACCCTGGACGCAAGTGGACGAATGGGCCGATCTCGGCGCCATCCGCCACGGTGGATTCCTCCAATACGCAGCTCTGACGCACAAGAACGCCGTTGCCAAGCGTGCAATTCTCAATCACTGAGAATGAGCGGATCCGGCATCCGCTGCCTACCCGTGTTTTCCCCAGCAATTGCGCGAAGGGTTCAATCACCGTATCGGACGCGACTTCAACCTCGGGATCGATCACGCAGGTTTCCGGCCGGTAAATCACCACTCCCGCGGCTGCAAGGCGCACCGCACTTGCCGCGCGCCGAGCCTCTTCGCGCGCCACTCGCGCGGATGCGGTTTCAGTGTGTGCTGCTGGGCCGTTCGTCTTAGAACTCATTGCGCCCTCGCTTGCTCAATTGCGCCGCCCGTATTCTTGCCAGACAGGCAGAGATGCAGCTTCCGGATTTCGCGAATCGGCTTCACTTTTCTGCTGGGCCGCCTGCGCCTGGTGGACCTGCGGCGCCCGGTATCGTGATATCGATCGGTTTCGGGGTCCCCATGTCCAGCGCGTCGAGGCCCGGCTTAATCTCCGGCCCATTGCCCACGACAAGGATGGCCAGCTTGTCAGGATGAAGGTACTTTTTCACGGCTGCGGCCACATCTGCCTGAGTCACCTTTTTCAGGCCGGCTTCGTAAGTGTCAAGATAGTCGGCCGGGTAGCCGTAAAACTCCAGCCTTTCGGACTCGGCCAAAACCTTCTCTCTGGTGTCGTAGCGGAAGATGAACGAGTTGAGGATATTGCCCTTGGCGCGCTCCAGTTCGTCGGCGGTGACAGCCGTCGTACTCATCCCAGCGATCTCGGTCATGGCTGCTTTGGTCGCGTCCACAGTCGACGCGCTTTTGGTCAGCACTTCCACCTGGAATGTTCCGGGATGGTCATACGTCAGGCCAAACCCGCCGCCCACTGCGTAGGCGAGCCCCAATTGCGTGCGGACCTTTTGAAAGAGACGGCTACCAAAACCGCCGCCCAGAATTTCATTCATCACGGCGATCGCTGCCACATCTGGATTACGCCGGTCAACGCCAATGCCGACGATCTGCACGTTTGATTGGTTTACATCTTCTTTGTCGATGAAGTACACGCCGGGCGTGGGACCGGAGAACTCGTCATGGCGCGGCGGCAGCGGGGTGACTGCGGGCAGCCCTTCAAAAGCCGCTCGCACTTTTGCCTCCATTGCGGCAGGATCGAAGTCGCCGCTGATGCCGACAATCAATTTCCCTTTCAGCGTCTTGTCGTGCCACGCCTGCAGGTCTGCCAATTTGACTGCACCGATTGTTGCCAGCTCCGGCTGTCGCGTATAGGGGCTGTTCGCACCGTACACCAGCTTCGCCGACTCGCGTTGCGCAATCCCATCCTCGTCGTCATTGCGGCGCACGATACCGGTGGCTTCCTGCTGTTGCGCCAGTTCCAGTTTTTCCGCGCTGAATTTGGGATGAAACAGCAGGTCTATCGCCAGCGAAAAGACCTGGTCCGAGTCACCCTTCAGCGAATCCCAGCTGATGGCGGTGGAATCGTCGTCTCCACTTGCCTCAATGTGCGCAGCCTTTGATTCGAGCAGATCGTCCATTGCGTCGCCGTCCATATTCGCGGTTCCGCTGGTCCGCCAGGTCTGTCCGTAGAGGCCGATAAAGCCAGCCTTGGCCGGTTCCTCGTCGCGCGACCCGCCCGGTATGAGCACCGAACCGGAGACGAACGGCAGCTCGTGATCTTCCTGCAAGAACACGACGATCCCATTCTTCAATTCGATGCGCTTCGGCTGCTGCGGATGGAAATCGTGGAGCTTGGGTACGGGAATCTTTTCCCACGGCTTGTTTTGCTGCGCATGCAACCCTGAAGGAACGATCGCTGCCAATGCAGCGGCTACGAAGACGAGCTTGCGAAGATTCGTCATTGAGATGCGGTGGCTGACAGGCAATTGTTTCTCCTGAGCCCTGATCCTTGATTTCTGATCCCTGCTCTTCATTGCGCACCTCCATCCTTCTTCGCGGCCGCGGCTGGTGGTTCCGTATCGATCTCCGCGGTCGTGCGGTTTGAGGGCACAAACACCAGGTTCGCCACGCGGCGAATGTCGGCTTTCGTCACCTTATCCACCTTGTCGAGTTGCAGGAAGAGCTCGCGCCAATCGCCGTAGCGCGTTTGGAAGGCAGCGAGAGAGGCTGCAAGTCCCGAGTTGTCGCCCAGGCCGCGCAGCAGATCGGCCCGCGTGCGGGTCTTATACATCTGCAGCTCTGCGTCGGTTACGTCGGTCGTCTTCAGCTTTTCGATTTCTTTGTGAATGGCGTCGCGCATCTCGGCCGGTGTATGCCCAGGAAGCGGAACCGCATAAAACGCGAACAGACTGGGGTACTTCTCGCCAGGGAAGGGACTAAATCCTTGAGCCTCCGCCGCAATCTGCTGCTGCTCCACGAGGCTGCGATAAAGCCGCGACACGCGCCCATTCGACATGATGTCGCCGATCGCGTCGTAGACCGCGTCATCGGGATCCTTATAGCTCGGCCGGTGATACCCCTCGATGTAGAAGGGCTGCGTCTGCTCCTGGATGACCAGCGACTTCTCGGCAAATTGCTTCGGCTCGACTGTGGTCATCTCTTCCGGCTTGGGTCCGGCTGGGACGCGGCCAAAGTATTCTTCCAGCATCGGCATCGCAGTTTTGGCGTCCACATCGCCCACCACGGCCACCACGACGTCTCCGCCGGCATAGTACTTCTTGTGGAAGGCCATTGCCTCGGTCGCGGTAATCTGGCCAACCTCGCTCGGCCAGCCAATCGAACTGCGCCCGTAGTTGTGCGCCACGTATGCGGTTGCTACAAACTGCTCAATCAGCCGCCCAATGGGATCGGAGTCGACGCGCATGCGACGCTCTTCCATCACAACGTCCCGCTCCTTGTAGAACTCCCGCGGCACAACGTCGGCCAATCGGCCGCTCTCCATCCAGGCCCATAGTTCCAGCCGGTTTTCCGGCATCGACCAGAAGTATTGAGTATCATCGAGCCCCGTCTCAGCATTCAGGTCGTTCACGCCGTTCGCTTCCGCGACCTCGGTGAACTGGTTGGGAATGACGTACTTCTCCGCTTCAGCCTGCGCTGCGAGAAATGCCTTCTTCAGTTCGGCGAGCTTTTGGTCATCGCGGCCGACCGGCTTCAGGTATTCGGCCTCGTAAGCGTCATTGGCCGCTTCCACCTTCTCGAGCGCAACCTTCTCGGCAGGGTAATCCTTGGTCCCGATCTCAGTTGTCCCCTTGAAAGCCAGGTGTTCGAACATGTGCGCCAGTCCGCTTTCGCCCGTGGGGTCGTTCACGTCGCCCGCATCGACCAGCGTGTTGAAGCTGAAGACCGGAGCGTCAGGCCGCTCACAAATGATCAGCGTGAGCCCGTTGGGCAGCACCTTGGTGGTTATTCGCTGCTCAAAGCTCTTCAGATCCTGGCCATGCGCGCCGCTCCAGGCGGCTGAGGCCAGCACGATACTCAATAGACCATTCAAAAAACGGCGGGAAAACTTATGCTGCATCCGACCCCCTTCGTCGAGGAAACTCATCTGCGCTCAATGTGCTCTCTTCCAAACTATTGCCCTCGACCGGGCGCGTCAAACCCGAAGTTCGTACGGAGCCTCGCTTTTTGATGAGCGCCACCGGGCGGATTCCGCCAGACGGTATAATCGGTGCCATGGCTCCGAGCGCCGAGACGAAGATTCCGCAGGCCGCGACCGCAGCGAATAGCACGGCAGACACGCCCGACACCCCGGCAAAACTGCATGCGCTGGAGGCACAGCTCGAAAAGCTGGGTAAGCTGATGGTTGCCTACTCCGGCGGTGTGGATTCAGCGTTCTTGGCCGCTACGGCGCATCGTGTACTGGGCTCCAGAATGTTGGCGGTGCTGGCTGATTCGGCCTCGCTCGCCCGGCGGGACATGGAACAGGCCACGGCCTTTGCCAAGTCGCTTGGGATGCCCTTGCAAGTGATTACGACCGAAGAGCTGGACCGGCCGGAGTACGCCCGCAACGACGCCAACCGCTGTTTCCACTGCAAAGATGAGCTGTTTGCCGCCATGGGTGCATTGGGCGGCAAGCTGGGCTTTCAGCAGATCGCCTACGGGATGAATGCCGACGATACCAGGGATTACCGTCCCGGCCAGCGAGCCGCCGAGCAGCATGCCGTGCTGGCGCCGCTTGCCGATGCCGGCCTGACCAAGCTTGAAGTGCGCGCGCTCGCCAAGGCTGCCGGCTACCCGGTCTGGGACCGTCCGGCGGCGCCGTGCCTCTCTTCGCGGGTCGAATATGGTCGCTCGGTAACGAAGGAAGTGCTCGCGCAGGTGGAGCAGGGCGAGGACAGCCTGCGGCAACTGGGCTTCCGCGAGCTGCGCGAGCGCCACCATGGCGAGCTGGCCCGTGTG
>CAZKJB010000119.1:0-11086 GCA_964552975.1 uncultured Occallatibacter sp.
CACTCTCCTTTCCGGTGAAGTTCGCCATAATGTCAGCGCCCTGAGTCACCACTCCTATGCGCGCGGACTTACCGTGCCGCGCTAAAGCCGATTGCAAAGCTTCGTTGAAATCCGTCGTCGCCGTGATCCCGATTTTGCGCGCCTCGGAATCCGGGATCCCATCCGATACGAGCGCAATGTTGAGGCGCTTCCGCGTCTGGCAAAAGGCAAGATAGGTCGCCGCGGCGACTTCGTCGTGGATCTTTCCCTCGTCCACCATGGCCATCACTTTTGCCGCCGGCGTAGTGCCCAAGTCGACCAACAGCGTGTGGTCAGGAGCAATTCCCTCGGGAGCGGGGATGACGAGGATAAGAGTTCCGCCGTCCCGGACCAGCATGCCGCAGTTGTTCACCGGTTTGAATCCCTGCCATAAATCGCGATCGGCCGGATGCGAGCTCGCGATCACGATGTCGGGCTTCTCAGAAAGTTCAATCGTGTAGATCGGGCGCGCAATCTCAATTCCGGCGCGATGTGCCTTCACAACGTGCCCAGCCACGATTCCCGCAACGACGCCTGAAGCATCGAGCACCACGTTCACGATAAATTTGAGTCCGGACTTGATGGCGATCGTTTCCATCTCCTTGCGGACCTCGTTGTCAACATTGCCGAGAATCTCGTACACGCGCGGTCCTGCGATGAGGTGCGTCCTCCCGGTAGTGATTGCATTCGTCACCCCAGGCTGCACCATCTTGGCGCCGCCCGCCCAGCCGGCGTACATATGCGGAATGATGTTGCCGACCGCGATGGTAATGGGTGTCTCAAGATACCGGCGGCTTACATGAATCGGGATTCCGAGCGGCGTAATTCCCAGATCGACGAAGTCTTCCGGCTTGTGCGAGAGGTTAGTGACAGCGATGCGCCGAAGGACAGCTGCGCCGACTCGGTGCTCGATTTCAGCCTCGCTCATCCAGCGATGCGTCCCGAGCGCGATCATTCCTGAGATCTCGCTGTCGGGAACTCCCGCTGCATTCAGCTCATCGAGAAGTATGGGCAGTACGAGTTTTTGCGGGGTAGTCCGCGTACTGTCGTCGATCAATATGAGAGTGCGCTTGCCGTGACGGGCGACCAATTCAGCGAGAGTTGGAGACCCGATGGGGTTGCGGATGGCATGGCGCACCGCAGCCGGGATGTCAGGAATCGGAGGTGCGTGGCGCGGGCCTTCGATCCAGGCGAGATTTTCTTCGGGAATCTCGATGACCCGCTCTTCATGGCCATAGGGGAGTGTAATTCTCTTCATCATTTAATACACCTCGCTTGTCGCGTGCGATGAGCTTGATTGTTTACGAGCCAGGGCGCGATGCACGGCAGCCAGGATCGCGTCCACGCCCATCCCATACTTTTCAAGGAGGTCGGAATAAGGACCGGATTCAGCGTAGGTATCCTTCACTCCGACGCGCTCCAGCGGAACCGGCAATCTTTCTGCCAGACACTCTGCGACAGCGCCGCCAAGACCGCCGATGATGGAGTGCTCTTCAGCTGTCACGATGACGCCCGTTTCCTCCGCGCAGCGGACAACGAGTTCGCTATCGAGTGGTTTGATCGTGTGCATTTCAACAACTCGAAGCCGAATGTCCTGATTCGCCAGTAATCTCGCCGCTTCGACGGCTCGCGCTACCATTATGCCGCATGCAATCACCGTCGCATCGTCGCCATCCATGAGCGTGACACCCTCGCCAATCTTCGGTTCGTATCTGTCGCTGAAGACCTCCGGCACTTCATTGCGGCAGAGCCGGAAATAGACGGGGCCATCCCAAGCAGCAACCTGCGGCAGCAGCTTCCTTACAGCAAGTGGATCCGCCGGGACAACGATCGTCATATTCGGCAGACTGCGAAAAATTGCGAAATCGGAAATCGTTTGGTGGGTCGGACCGTCGAAGGAATCTGAAAGCCCGCCATAGGCGCCTGCCAACTTGACGTTCGCTCCCGCGAAAGCAAGATGCGTCCGCACCATCTCGAGTGCGCGCGTAGCGAAAAGAAAGGCAAAAGTGTTTGCGATCGGCACCTTACCGCTATTCGCCAAGCCTACAGCGACATCAACCAGCGCCGGCTCAGCGATACCGACATTGATGAACCGCTCCGGAAATTTCGCTTCAAACATGTAGCTGAAATCGGAGCTCTGCACGTCCGCGCTCAGTACAACGAGATCCTGACGCGCATGCCCCAGCTCCACCAGCGCCTCGCCATAGGCTTTGCGCATCGGGCTCGGGTTTCCCAACGGATTGCGTATCAGGTCGTCCATGCTTTTGCCCCTTCGTTGAGCTCAGCCAATGCGGTTTCAAATTGAGCGTTGTCCGGAATGCCGCCGTGCCAGGCCGGCTGGTTCTCCATAAAGCTCACGCCCTTGCCCTTGGTGGTTCGCGCAATAATCACGACCGGACGTCCGTGAATTTCGTCGGCACGGTCCAAGGCATCCAGAATCTGCGCCATGTTGTGCCCGTGAATCTCGATCACGTGCCAATTAAAGGCGGCCCATTTGTCAGCGATGGGCTCCGTGGGCATTACATGCCGCGTGGTGCCGGTCTGCTGGACGCCATTGTAATCAACGATCACCGTCAGGTTGTCGAGAGCGTACTTTGCGGCAGTCATCATCCCTTCCCAGATCACGCCGCTGTTTAACTCGCCGTCGCCCAGGATTGCATAGATCTTTCGCTTCGATCCATCCATGCGCGCTGCCAGCGCCATGCCCGCAGCGATGGCTACACCATGTCCCAGCGGACCAGCGGCCACTTCCACGCCGGGCGTCTTCTGCGGCTCTGGATGGCCTTGAAGCCGTGAATCGAGACCGCGAAACGTCGGTAATTCCTCAACCGGGAAGAAGCCACGATGCGCCAGCACGGTGTAGAGCATCGCGCACGCGTGTCCCTTTGAGAAAACCAGCCGGTCTCTGTCGCTCCAGGCGGGTTTTTCGGGATCAATGCGCAAGTGATGAAAGTAGAGTGCCGTCAGAATCTCAGCGCAGGAAAAAGCTCCGCCGATGTGGCCCGATCTGCGCCCATAAACCATACGCAACACATGCGTCCGGTACTCGTAAGCGCGCCTCGCAAGATCGGCCACCATCGCTTCACTGTGCTGCGTCCCGTGCTGATAAACGGCGCCCGCGGTCACCGAAATTGCTGAAGAACCGCTCAAGCATGTACCTCCGCAACGGCGTCGGCACCGTATAAAGCGCGGCGAATAAAATCAAAACCAGTGGTTCCGCTGTTGTAGACCGGGACTGCGGTTTTGCCAAGGTGAGGCTCCAGCGCCGACATTGAAAGCTGCGCCAGCACAATGGAATCGACTTTGCTCGAGAGCTTGTCAATCTCTTCCAGGAGGATTCGGTTGTGAGTGTCCCTGTCGCCCTTCTGGATTGCCTCAAAGGCTTCTGGGCGCAGCACCGTTGTGATCTCAACCGGACGCTTCTTTTCATCCGCAACGATACGAAGAAGCCGTTCTGAGGAGGGTACGGTCGTGGCCAACGTGGCCAGCATTCCCACTCGACGGCCCTGGGAAACGGCAAGCTCCATCATTGGCCTGTCGATTTGCATAATCGGGATGTCAATTTGAGGGCGAGCCAACTCGGCCGCATAGTTGAAGGTGGAACAGGCTAGAAGAATCAGTTCGACACCGGATTCTTGTAGGTTGTGCGCGTACTGTGCGAATCGAAAGTAATTGTGTTTGGGAATCACGCCCACACCGGCGGCAATGTTATCGCGCTGGATCGTGTCGTCGCATAGGTGCATGACCTCAACATCTGGAATGTATTTCTCAAGGAACGGCTTCATCGCGCCGATGGTGAGGTGAATTGCATGAATAATGCCGATAGTTTTTGTTGGCTGTTCCAACTCTTGCCTCCTCTGTCGATAATAAGCTTCAGGCCGCCACAAACCGGGCAGGCGGCGTTGTCTTGAAATTGATTGGACCGACGACTCGAATGGAAAGAATAATGACGCAGAAACCAATCAGGTGCAGAACGCTGACGCATGCAAACACCGGACCGTAACCGAAGCCGTGGTCGAGCAGCTGGCCGACAACCAGGCCGAAAACAATTCCGCCCATTGCCCCGCCGAAACCGACCAGCCCGGCGAACGAGCCGACGACGTTGGAGGGTACAAGGTCGGAAGGCAGCGTCATCACCAGCGTAGACCAGGATTGCTGCCCGGCAAAAGCAATGCTGAAAAGAACGATGACAAACTGCACCGGCGAATGCATGACCAGCAGGATCATTGGCATGACTCCGGCACTGACACCGAGCGCAATCTTACGCGACGCATTAAGAGAGAAGCCGCGCTGGATCAACCGGCTCGAAAACCAGCCACCGAGCAAGCTGCCGATCCCCGCGGCAGCGTAGGGAATCCATGCGAAGTAGCCAACTTGCTTGGTATCGAAGTGGTGCACGTCGTATAGATATTTGGGCAGCCAGAAGATGTAGAAATACCAAGCAGCATCGCTAAGGAACTTGGCAAAAACCAAACCGGAAACCTGCGGATAGCGGAATAGATCGATCCAGCGCACCTTCGCGCCGCTTTCCACTTTAGGTGACAGGACTTCAACGAGCTCCTGCCTTTCATCTGCGCTCAGGCGCGGATGCTTCGCCGCGGGATAATAGGCTCGGATCCACCAGAGCGTCCAGGCCAGGCCGACGGCTCCCGCCAGGAAGAAAACCCAGCGCCAGCTAAGATGTGCCAATGTGATGGCGATCAAGGGCGGAGCCGCAACTGCACCGACTGCAGTTCCTGCATTCATCAGGCCCATCGCGGTAGAGCGCTCACGCGTCGGAAACCATTCGGCCATCGCTTTGGTTGCCGCTGGAAAACCTCCGCCCTCGCCCATGCCCAGCAGGAAGAGGCTCACCGCCAACAGTGGGACACTTGTGGCTAACCCCTGGCTTGCGCAGGCCAGCGACCACCACAGCATGATCAATAGAAATCCCTTGCGAGTCCCGAGTACATCGATAAGCTTGCCGCTACCGGCGTACATTAACGCGTAAGCAGCCAGGAACGCCGCCTGCAAATGAGAAAACTGCGTATTCGTCACCGGGATTTCACGTTGTATCGCCCGGATCGCGATCGGGAGCGTCTGGCGGTCGAAGTAGCTGATGGCAATTGCCGCGGTGATCAGCACAGCCATCTGCCAACGCAAGCGGCCGGTCATTGGGTCACCTCTCCCCGTCCAGGCTCAATCGCATTAAAGATACGATTGACCGGCGTCGAATGAAGACGATATTGTGCGGCCAACAATCGACGGTGGTCCGCTACTAGCGCAAGTGAGCGTGTAGCCGGCACCAGAAACGTGGTAATCGCGGTCCTTTGCCTTACATTCGAAGAGGGAATCATTGCGCCCTGCGGCCAAACATCAGACAAGCAGATGGTCAGATCTTGAACTCGGTGAGTATAGTAAGGGGGTGTGGGGTTGTCAATGCTAAAGCCTGTATCAAGAAAAACCCTTGGGGAACAGGTCGCTGCACAACTTTCCGATCAGATCGAACGTGGTCAATGGCGCCCTGGCGAAAAGCTTCCGTCCGAGGCAGAGCTCTGCGCGGCATTGAACATCGGACGCTCGACCTTGCGTGAAGCATTGAAATCGCTGGCTTTTGTCGGGATGGTGCAAATGCGGCCTGGTGAAGGTACGTATGTGGTTGAAGAGAAAAGGCGTCTCGTCGACAGAATCTTCAGCGGAGGGCTCCTGAAATCCCAAAAAGAGCTTCGGGATG
This sequence comes from uncultured Occallatibacter sp., assembly GCA_964552975.1. Classification (GTDB taxonomy): domain Bacteria; phylum Acidobacteriota; class Terriglobia; order Terriglobales; family Acidobacteriaceae; genus Telmatobacter. The sequence continues at coordinate 5,732 of CAZKJB010000119.1, forward strand.
TCGGGCAGGCGCGCCTGGTGATCGAGGCGGAGACGGCAGCCCTGGCAGCCATTCATGCAACTCCAGAGGATCTCGATCGTCTAGAGACGCTTTTGAACGACATGCAGGAGAGCCTGGACGGACAGGGGCGCCCGTATGTTGATCTCGATGTCGAATTCCACCTGGCAATCGCAAAATGCTCTGAGAATCAAATGCTGCATGAACTACTGAAACCGATTCGGGGCGTCCTCGAAGAATGGATTGGGAAATCGCAGCAGCTACCTGGAATCCGGGAGGATGCGCAGCGGCACCATGCCAAGATATTTGCCGCGATCAAGCAACGCGACTCCGAAAAAGCGCGCCACGCCATGCGCACGCATCTTCAGACCTGCGAGTCGGCATTCAGTCTGCTGAACAAGGCCTCTGGAGAAGAATACAACGGCGCTCATTAGGGAACACTGCGAATTCAGGGGCTGAATCGGATCTCGTCCGATGCGGAAAAATATTCTTGACACTTCTGGTATGACCATTCTACCATCCGTTCGTTCGTAAGCTGACCCCACGCAAACCCCTGTTTGCGCAGCCTTCCTCCGGGCGGTGAACGCTGCGAAACATTGTTAACTGCACTCTGAAGCCTTCTTAGCTTGGCAGAAAGCGTGCTTTATGGGGCGGCGCGCCTCCCGCGAACTGTTGCATAGGCAAACGCTTTCCAAGGGGTTTGCTGAATTCGGTTCTTTAAGGTCCTGAAACTGGCTCTATCTGCTCTTGGTTTTCTTGATCCACGGAAGGACTGTAGCGCACGTTAAGACTCGCAGAAGTTTACGTTCCCGCGGGCAGGCGCCTGCTTCGCAATATCCGTCTCGCCGCAACAAGATCTTTCCTTGGTGCACTTACATTCCCGGCTTTGTTAGGAGGCTCATCGATGTTCAATGTTTCCAGAAAGTCTGTTGCCGTTTGCGGGTTGTTGCTTGCAATCGCATGCAGCTCAAAGATTCATCCTCAGGCTAGCTCCATTGCGACCGTGACTGGGCGCGTCCTTGATCCATCGGGAGCGGTCGTGGTCGGCGCACAGGTGAAGATGACCGATGTCAACACAGGCGCCGTCCATGTGGCCGTCGTCGGTGATGATGGCTCATATACCTTCCCCAGCCTTGAAATCGGCCCTTATATTCTCGACGTCACCGGTACCGGCTTCGAGACCTACGAGCGAAGAGGTCTCAATCTTCAGGTCAACGACGCCTTGCAAATCAATGTGAGTCTCAAGGTCGGCGCCGTGGCCGACAAAGTTGAAGTGCAAGCTGATGCCACCATGGTGCAGACGCAACAGAACATGGTCTCGCAGGTCATGGACCAGCAGCGCATTGTCGAACTTCCGCTCAACGGCCGCGATCCAACCCAGCTCATCACGATCTCGGGAGCCGCCGTCAACCACTCGGACGGCACGAATACCGGAAACAAGAGCTTTTATACTTCGCAGTCCATCGCTATTGCCGGCAGCGCGGGCAACACCACCAACTACCTGCTCGATGGCGGTGACAACATGGACAGCTTCACCAACGTCAACATGCCGTTCCCGTTTCCAGACGCGCTGGCCGAGTTCAGCGTTGAGACGAGCGTCTTGCCGGCTCGCAATGGCCTTCACCCCGGCGGCCTGGTCAATATCGTCACTAAATCCGGCTCCAACGACTGGCACGGCGATGCCTTCGAGTTTGTGCGCAACGGAGACGTGAACGCGCTCAATTACTTTGCCGTCGCTCAGGACAGTCTAAAGCGCAACCAGTTCGGAGGCACCTTCGGCGGCCACATCATTCGCGACAAGTTGTTCTTTTTCGGCGGCATTCAGGAAACGATTGTTCGCCAGGATCCATCCGGAAGCAGCGCCTTCATTCCGACGCAGGCTGCACTCAATGGCGATTTTAGTGCTCTTGATGGTCCGGGCTGCCAGTCGAACGGCGCTGCGCGCGCCATCAAGGATCCCCAAACGGGCGCATCGCTTACACCGGTCAACGATTTCATCAACCCTGCGCGTTTCGATCCAGCGGCCGTCGCATTCACCAAGTACATCCCGGTGTCCTCTGCCAATGCTTGCGGCCAAATTCACTACGGCGTGCCAGTCGTTTACAACGCACGCCAGTACGTCGCGCGTGTCGACTGGATGATCAACCAAAAAAGCCAGCTATATGGCCGCTATCTGCAGGACAACTATGATCAACCTGCGCCGTTCAGCACCACCAATTATCTCTACACCACGACATTGGGCGTGACTCAAACGCCGCAGACCTTCGTGCTGGGCCATACCTACACCGTCAATCCCAGGACGCTGAACTCGTTCCACTTTACGTTTGGCCGCAGATTCTTCGCTCGATTCCCGAACACGAACGGAATTGATCCGGCCAAGTTGGGAGTCTCGCCGATTTATACGCCGCCACTCGCGCAGGACAATCTTCAGCTCTCTGTCAGCAACAGCTTCTCAACTGGTGGCAGCGGCTATTCAAAGTGGGGGGTCACCTCCTACCAGGAAGCCGACGACCTCGACCTCACGCGTGGCAAACACCAGATTGCCTTCGGCGGCGAGATCATTCGGACACAGAACAACCAGAACGACGAGTACAACGACTCTGGAACGTTCAGCTTTACTGGCACGTACAGCAACGATCCATTGCTTGACTTCCTGATGGGCTACATGCCCAGCTTTACCCAGACCCTCCAGCAGGATTACTCGTATCGCCAAACGCTCTTTGGTCTCTATGGCCAAGACACGATTCGCTTAACTCCGAAACTGGTTATGAATGTCGGCTTGCGCTGGGAACCGAGTCTGCCCGCGCACGACTATTTCAACCGCGGCAGTGTCTTCTCATTGCAGGGCTACATTCAAGGGAAGACCAGCCAGGTCTTTCCCAACGGTCCGGTCGGCCAGTACTACTGGGGTGACCCTGGCGTCAACAAGTCCTTCACCTCTGACCATTGGCTTAACCTGTCTCCTCGAATTGGTTTCGTCTTAGATCCGTTCGGCGACGGCAAGACGACCATTCGCGTCGGCGGAGGTGTTCTCTTCGATTCGCTCGCGACCTTCCTCACCTATCGCGTTACCGGTCAGAACGCACCCTGGGGTGTCACGGTCACAGAATCCAGCGGTCCCTATCAGTTTCATAATCCGTGGGGCAACGTCCCGGGCGGCAACCCATTCCCGCTGCCACTGTTCCCACCGTCCACCTACGTGTTTCCGCAGAACGCAACCGATACATTCCTCGAGCCGAAGACGCTGCCGCCAATGCTCGAGACCTGGAACCTCGGGATCCAGCACCAATTTGCGCAAAACTGGATTGCTACAATCACCTACCTCGGGAATGAAACCTCGCACCTGATGGTAGGCAACGAAATCAATCCTGCGGTCTATATTCCTGGTACGTGGACTGGTGCGGGAAGCTGCGGCGCGCTCACTGTCGCGCCTGGCGCAAATGGAACTGCCTGTTCGGGAACAGGCAATACGCAGGCGCGCCGGTTCCTCAGCCTCATCAACCAGAACCAGGGCAAGTATTTCTCAGCCACAGATTTTGGCTTTAACGGCATCAGCGCCAATTACGAAGGCGTTCTCGGATCCATCGAACATCGCCTCGCCAATAACTACACGATCCTTGCCAATTACACCTACGGGCATTGCCACAGCGTAATTCCGGTCACGTCTCTCGGCGGACCAACAATCGAGAATCCCGCGAACCCGAGAGGCGATTATGGTCCGTGCTCGTACGATGCACCCAATTTGTTCAACCTCAGCGTGGTGTACTTCAGCCACGTTGCAGCCACGCATGGCCCCGTATCGTTCCTGCTCAACGATTGGCAAGTAGCGCCGCTCATGCGCTATCAATCGGGCTTCCCGGTAAATCCAGTCGACGGCACCGACCGCTCGCTGACAGGCGTCAGCCTTGATCGGCCCAATGTGGTCCCTGGTGTGCCGCTCTATATCCATGGAGGACATACGAAAGCGCTCTACCAGTGGGTTAACCCCGCGGCATTCTCTTTGGAGCCCCTCGGCGGCTATGGCAATGCCGGCCACTTCATGCTGCGTACGCCGGGTTATTTCGATATCGACGCCGCAGTTAGTCGCACCTTCAAGGCGACGGAGCGTGCCACAATCGATCTGCGCGTTGAAGGCTTCAACGTAGTCAACCATCCCAACTTTGGTGGGGCAACTCCCTCAACGGGAGTCGCTCTCGGTCCGAACGTCAGCAACCCGACTTCGAGCACCTTCGGGCGCATCACCACCGCTGGCGACCAGCGTATTCTGCAAGGCGCATTCAAGATCATTTTCTAGGCGACTGTCAGAATCGGAAATATCAACTTCGGGCGTGCGGGATTCCCCCACGCCCGATTCACCTGTTTGGCGGTTCATTCGGAACACGCATATCGCCGATCGCACTCGATACTGTTTTCATTTCGAGAAGCATTGATCTTGATTTGTTAACTCGGATTATCAGGGAGAAAACATTCAATGGCAGTCCATTCCTTTCCAACGATTGAGCGCAGGGAGTTTCTTAAGGCCGCGGGTGCCGTTACCGTTCTCGGACTTACGCATCAGGCAATGGCCGTACCGGGAAGCAGCGTTGCGATCATCATCGATTCAAACGATGCCGTCGCTTCAAGCGGGCCGGTAAAACGCGGTGCGGAACAACTGCGCAAGGCTCTTGCCGGCAAAGGCGTCGACTGCCGCATGGCGCAATCGGCCGACGAGGCCAAGGGCGCTGCATCCTGCATTATCGTTGCGCCCTCCGGCTCTAATCTCGCGAAGGGCTTCCCGCAAGCCACATCTGAAATGACCGCCGAGAGCATCCTTCTTGCTCCGGGACACTTTGATGGCGTTCCTGCCATCCTTGTTTCCGGCATCGATCCGCTGGGCTACATTTACGGTTTGCTTGAGCTCGCCGAGCGCGTCCAATTTGGATCTGAAACTTCAGAGGCTTTGAATCTGCCGACCGCGATTCAGGAATCGCCGGCAAATCAGGTCCGTTGCGTCAGCCGATATTTCTGCAGTGAGATCGAAGACAAGCCCTGGTATTACGACAAGGAATTCTGGCGCGGCTATCTCGATGCGCTTGTCGCCGCACGCTTCAACCGCTTCTGTCTGGCCTATGGACTTGAATATGACTTTCCCCGCGGAGTCACCGACGACTACCTTCATCTGCCCTATCCCTATCTATTCAAGGTTCCCGGCTACGATGGCGTGCGCGTCATGCAACTTTGCGATCCCGACGGGAAGCCCCTGCCTTCTCCGGTTCCCTTGAGCAGTGAAGAGCAGAAAAAGAATTACGAGATGCTCCGCTTCATCTCCGCCGAGACTGGCGCTCGCGGTCTCCATTTCCAACTGGGTATTTGGACGCA
>CAZKJB010000120.1:0-11011 GCA_964552975.1 uncultured Occallatibacter sp.
TGTGGGGCAACTACACCGGCTTGACCACCACCGACCAGTCCGACGGCGGCGTGACGGGACGCAACAGTCCTGACACCACCCGCGCATTCGACGAGCCGTTCTTCTACTTCGGAGCGAGCGGCAAATCTACCAACGGCAACCTGCCCACTGACCGGCCTAATGTCATCAAGGGCCTCGGCTATTACACGCTGCCCTGGAAGCACATGACTACCAACATCGGCCTGGTCGAGAACTTCCTGCAGGGAACTCCGGTGGGAAGCTATATCGATATCGGCGGTGCCACCACTGGCCAGGACTTTGAGGGAACCTACCCCTTTGGCCGCGACCAGTGGGTGAATACAACCCAGGACACACATGGGAACATCACTCTTGGCACACCTTATCTGCGCCGCACGCCCTGGTTCACGCAATCGGATCTAAGCATGTCGCACGAGATCAGAGTCGGCGACCACGAGAACATCTCCATTGAAGCCAATGCACTCAATGCGCTGAACCAGCGCGCTGTAGTCGCTTACTTCGAGGGCATGGACTCGTGGTTGGCCCAGACTTCGCTGTCTCCGACGAATGCAGGATGCGGCGGCCCATGCAACATCTATAGTGGCGCCTCCTTCTACCAGGCTACCGAGACGGGATACAACGTCCAGAGCCTCATCAACACGGATGGCGTCGTACTGAACTCGCAGTACGGCAAACCGTACCTCTACCAGAACGGACGTCAGCTCCGCTTTGGAGTGCGCTACACCTTCTAGAATCAACCAGGCCTTAAGAAAAGCAAAGGGGACCCGAAATTGGGTTCCCTTTCTTTTTCTGATGTGAGTTGGGCCGGCTTGCGCAACGGGCCTGTCGCGCCGCCGTTCAGCGTCAGCGCCTGATCTTTTTCGTCGAGGGTTTTGCCGCCTTATTCTTCACTGCCGCAGTTTTCCGGCGCGGCGCGGTTTTCTCCGCGGACTTCTTCGCAGTAATGATCCTAGGCGGCACCGAATCCTATTAATTACTGCACCAAAAGTTGCAGCATAAGTTAGCCAACATCTCTCTCTAATTCCCGTAAATCACAATCTGAGGCGCTCATCGATCGGGCAAGCCCTCCATCATACCCCCTTAAAGTGCCATTTCGCCGCTAAAGAATGCGGTCTGTAATGGCTTCAAGTTGTTTTGGAGAAAAGACAGGCGCAATTGTTCTTTTTTTGCGAGTCTTTCACCTTTTGACTCAAAGTTCTTACTTCGCTCAACTCGGCCCAGAAGAATAAGGCTCGGGTTGCGGTTGTTCCACTTGAAGGTGTTAGTGCCCCATTTCACCAGACTCTGGAGTGCGATCATGCGTTTTTTCCGGATGCGATCTACGTTGTTGGCGTTCAGCTCGATAGCAATCAGCAGCTTTCTTGCCTTCGTCAGTGTCCCGTTTGCCTCATGCCAGGTCACGACTGCCGCGATCCACGGCACCGTCACGGATTCCAGCGGTGCTGTCGTCGAAAACGCCACAGTCACAGCACTGAACATTGCAACCGGAATTACCACCGAGACAACCTCGAACAAGAGCGGCTTTTTCATGCTCCCTGTTCTCCAGGTCGGCGGCCCTTACACGGTCGAAGTCGAGAGCGCTGGCTTCCAGAAATTCGCGAAAACGGCAATCATGCTTACCGTCAATGCGAATCTCGAGGAAAACGCGACGTTAGAAGTGGGAACAACGCTACAGACGATTTCGGTCGACGCATCGACGCAGCAGGTGGAAACCTCAAACACACAGTTGGAGCAGGTAGTTCCCGCATCGCAGCTTGAAAATCTGCCCATGCTGGGCCGTGACGCCGCGGCCATGGAGCGCCTCGCGCCTGGCGTTGTCGAGTCCTCCGACCACTTCGGTTCCTACGCCGTCAACGGAAGCCAGACACAAAGCAACTCCTTCCAGCTGGAGGGCGTTGATAACAACGACGGACCGCTGCAGGACGAAGGCCTCATCATCAATCCTGACGCACTGGCTGAGGAGAATATCGTCTCCAGCACGATCAATCCTGAATTTGCGCGCAACAGCGGGTCGGTGATCAATCAGGTCGTCAAGAACGGAACCAACAGCGTTCACGGCAGCGGCTTTGAGTACTATCGCGACACATTCATGAATCTTCCCGGCTACTTCGCCCTGCCTGGCGAGCGGATTCCATTCCACCAGAATCTCTATGGCGGCACCCTCGGTGGACCGGTCATCCAGAATAAACTTTTCGGATTTATCGCCTATCAGGGCCTTCGCAACAGGACCGGAGCGATTGATCAGACCCCGGTCTTCCAGAGCGGCGTTCTGTCCAGCGGAACCTTCACCAACGAATACAACGTGGCCAACGGCGGCTCCAACGGATCGGTCGGTCTCACGGCGAATCCCATTCCGTTCAATATCACTACCGGATCAGGAACAACTTGCGGCCCAACCACTGCATTTCAAACCTGGGCGGCCTGTTTCCCGGGTTCAACGGTGGTTATCAAGCCCTCAAGCTTCAATTCCATCGCTTCTTCGTTGGCGACGAAGTATGTGCCTGCCGGGAATGCCGGCACTGCAACTGCGCCGCTGTATAACTTCGCTACGGCCGACACTGGTGCGCAAGACCAGGGACTGCTTCGCGCCGACTACCACATCAGCAACAGAGATTCGATCTACAGTGTCGGCATCTTTCAATCGAGTCCGTCAGTGCGCAGCCTTTCTTACGGAGGCGCCACCCTGCCAGGATTCGGCATGAACAACGCGCAGCACTTCAAGCTGTTCTCTGCGCAGGAAACACACATCTTCAACTCAAATACCTTGAACGTTCTGCATGCCGGATACTATCGTTTCAATTTTGCTGCGGTGGAACCATCGAGCGTCGTCTCTCCGTCGAGCCTCGGCTTCAATATCAACCCGCAGAGCGCTTCCTCCGGCGTGCCGCTTATTTCGCTGCAAGGCCTTTTCAATCTTGGCTTCAGCTATGAAGGTCCGCAGCCCCGCAAAGACACGAATCTGACTTACAGCGACAACCTTAGTCATATCATTGGAAATCACAATCTGAAAATCGGCGCAACCGTCGAGCAGTTTCGTGTAAGCAATCCCTATTACGCCGATAACAATGGCGTCTTTACTTATAGCGGCGGCGGCGGTTACAGCTCAGGTGACCCGGGCATCGATTTCCTGCTCGGCATCCCCGACACCTTTACACAGGAGTCAGGCGGATTCATCGATACTATCGCGTGGGAAAATTACATCTTCGCGCAGGACAGTTGGCGCGCGACCAGCGATCTGACCATCAACTACGGACTCGCCTGGGATGTTGAGACACCCAACACCAATATGCAATTCAACGGTCTGGGCATCTCATGCTTCCAAATCAGCAGCGCAACGTCGAAGATTTACCCGGGTGGTTTTCCCGGCCTTCTCTTTCCTGGCGATCCTGGGTGTAACAAAGCCGGAGGAGCCACCACGCACTACGCTCACTTCGGGCCGCGGCTCGGCTTCGCATGGTCACCGAGCGCGGGACCGTCAGGTCTCTTTGGAGAGCCGGGTGCGCACAAGCTCTCGATTCGCGGCGGCTTCGGGCTTTACTACAATCGCGATGCGCAGGAAGGCCAGCTGCAGAACCTGGGTGATATCCCCAATGAATTTACCTCGCACGGCGCGGCAGATTTTCTTGGCAGCCCGGGATTTCAGAATCCATTTACCGACGTCTCCGGTGCCGGTTCTGAGACCAATCCGTTCCCTTACGCCCGGCCCAAGCCTGGCGCCGCTCTCAACTGGCCGAGTTACCTGGCGGCTGAGCTGAGCTCGATCGACCGCAACTACGCAACTCCTTATGTCTACAACTTCAACCTGAATGTTCAGCGGCAACTGCCCGCCAATATGATCATGCAAATCGGCTACGTTGGCTCCGCGGGCCATCATCTGCAATCCACCTACGATGCTGACCCGATTACTTCCGCCGGCCACGCTGCCTGCCTGGCAAGTGTCGGCGCCGATGCGGGCTGCAACACTCCCGCCGGCCGTTTTCAGCAGCACTTGTTCTACCCGCAGAACACGGCGCAGCCCGGAACCGAATATGGCTATCCGTACTATCTAGACGTAGGCTCGCAGGCAACTTACGGAACATCAAATTACACATCGTTGCAGGCCAGCCTGCTCAAGAACACTTCGCATGGGCTGTACTTTACCCTCGCCTACACGTACAGCCACGCGCTCGACAACGCCTCGAGCCTCGAGAGCTCTGGTTTCACTTCCCGCGGAATGAACAACGTCCCCGGATTCCAATACCTAAACTACGGGGACTCGGACTACGACGCGCGCCATCGTCTGGTTATGTCGTACGACTACAAGGTACCGCTGCTCGACGCGTTGAATCAGAACCTCATCATCAAGGAAGCGCTCGGAGATTGGCATGTCGCTGGCTTCACAGTTGAGCAAACCGGATTCCCCATCACGATCACTGACGCAGGCACCTACAACTCGTTGTGGTGCGATTACTGGGTCTACTATGGTTGCCCCGACGACGTGAATACGACCAAATTCTCAATCCAGAAGTTCAACCCGCGTGCCAACCCTGCCACGCATCAGTACTTCAACTCGGGCTCGTTTTACCAGGAAGGAGCCACGCCTGCGGCCCCGAACACCGTCACCACTCTCGGCGTCTTCGGCAATGTAAAACGGAACTTCTTCCACGGTCCGGGCTTTAACTACACCAACCTCAGCGTGTATAAGAATTTCCCGTTCGGCCACGAAGCAAGCAACGGTTTTCAAATCATGGTGCAGGCGGCGAACGTATTCAACCACGCCAATTTCGCCAACCCCGACGGCAACTACACCGACGGCTCATACTTCGGCCAGACTCTGGGAGTCAAGAACTCGGCGGACTATAACGGCGACCCCGCCCCTGGGCGCACCGCTCAGATCGTCGGCAGAGTCACTTTTTAGCAATCGGGCCATACAGGCCGGCTGAAATCGACGGGGCGCCGCAGTTGGGGCGCCCCGTTGTCAGGCTACGGGCGGTCCACCATTCAGCGCTTTCGCTTAGTGCTTCTTCGCAGCCTTCTTGGCCTTCGGGCGCGCAGGTGTTTTTTTCCTGGCGGCATTTGCAGTCTTGCTTTTGTTCGCCGTTAAGCGCGGTTTGGCCACAACTTTTCGCTTGGCAGCCTTGGCTGGTTTCGCTTTCGCCTCGGCCCTCCCGCGCACGGCACGCGTCTTTTCCGCCAACTCCGCTTTCAACTCGGCATCGAACTCCACCGGCGTCAGCGGGCGTGCCGACTTGCGCAGCCGCTCAATGTCGTAAAACGCGCGGCGCTCGGCCAGAAATACATGGACTACAAAGTCCACGTAATCGAGCAGAATCCAATCGCCCTTGCGCCGGCCCTCCACCGAATGCGCGTAGGCGCCAAACTCGCGCTTGAGCCGGAACTCGATCTCGTCGGCGATGGCGATGGCCTGCCGATCATTCGACGCCGAAGTCAAAAGAAAATAGTCACTCAACCCGGAGTCGACGGGATCGAGTTCGAGGATGCGGATATCCTGGCCTTTTTTTTCATCACAAACTGCGGCAGCAGCTTGTACGAGGGCGCGCGTCTGTTTCTGCGCTTGCGAGATTTTCATGCGTTGGGACGATTCTCCATCTCTCATCGTAGCCTGTCGATTCGGCCAGGGGCAAGCTGTGCCCGCCTCAATCAACGATATAGGCCGTGCGCCTGCACATATTCTCGAACCGCATCCGGAAGCACCGCTTTCCCCCCATCTTCACCAGAATGCGCGCGGCCCGCCTGCCCGGGGAGCCTTCTCCGGAGCCCTTCACGGATTTCCGATGCGCTGATCTCCTCATGCAGCCCGGGCAGCACGTAAAAAGGCGCGCGATCCCCGACCCGATTCACGAGCGAAAAAACTTGAACCTCCACATCGGCTTCAACCAGATCCGCCTCCGTCCCGGCTTCAATCGTCAACCCTTCAGGAAGCGCGTCGTCGAGCCCGCTCAGTGGCTCTCCCGGACGCGATGCCACAATCAGCGGAGCCACAAAAGGAATTTCGGCCGCGCGATGCCAGCGCTTCAGTCCGAAGAACGAGTCTGCGCCCATCAAGCAATACAAAACGCTGTCCGCGCCAAGTCCGGCCCTTAATTCCTTCAGTGTTTCCAAAGTGTAATTCGGCGCGCCGGTAGACTTCGGGGCATCGGCCAGCGAGACTCGAAAACCCACCTGGCCTGCAATCGCCAGTCTTGTCATCGCGACCCTCTGCTCAAAGCTCGCAGTCGACCCCTCGGGTTTCAGCGGCTGCACGCCTACGGGAGCAAAAAGCACCGTATTCAGCCGGAATGCATCGCGGGCGGCGCGCGCCACCGCAAGGTGTCCAAGATGGGGCGGATCGAAGCTTCCGCCGAAGAATGCCACGCGCGAGCCCCCCTTGCGCGTCCCATCGAGACTGTCAGGCGGGTTCATGGCTTCATCCTAACGCGCCGGCCACGCTCGCCCGCGCGGATCATTCAGCGGCAGCGGCAAGCACCATCGACTAGAATCGGAAACAAGATCGATTCCCCGGTCGTCCCTGTCACGATGCGATATATCCTTGCTTTCCTGTCTCTCGCCGGAGTGGTGGTTTCTGCACTGGCCCTTCGCGTTCATTACGCCACCGGCACCGAGCCTTGCGATATCAATGCGCGCTGGGATTGCGGCATCGTGAATCACAGCTCATTCGCAGTGGTGTACCACGTTCCCGTCGCCGCCATTGGCATCGCCGGATACCTGCTCCTCGCTATCCTCAGTCTCTCGCGCCTGCGCTTTGCTGCTTTCCTCGCTGCGTTCGCCGGATTCCTCTTCGCATTCCGCCTCTCCATGATCGAGCAATACGGCCTCGGAGTCTGGTGTCTCTACTGCGCCATCTCGCAGGGAATCATCGCTCTCATGCTGCTGCTCTCCCTCGCCTGGCTCGCTGCAGACTACTTCAGTCTCAAGCATGCCACGCGCGAAGCAGCATAGCCCTCCCGTTCGCTCGCCGTGCCTATGCCGCATCTCTCAAGCTGATAAACTTGAACCATACACATGTTCACTGACCGGTATGCGCGCTGGATGTACGCGTGGGAGACGCGGCTGACCATGCGCGATGAAAATCGCGTGGTGCGCCCGCTCGAGTGGGGATTCGAGTGGCTCGCGCCATTTCTTGAGGCCAACGGCTTTGCCGCCGCAATTCCCGATCCTGATGTGGTCCGCGACGACCAAGAAGCTGAAGCCGCCATAGTTCGCATCAACGAGCTGCTCATCCGCCACAGCGACAAATTCTTCGGCTACGAGCGCCCCACTGACTTTCGGCTTGAAACACGCTATCCGCAGCTCTTTCCGACCAACGTCCGGCCTGAAACCCTCGCCAAAGATGCCGTACTCAAGCAACAAGCCGCCGAAGGAAAAATCCAGCCGGCTCAGTTTCTGCGCTTCACTTCGCCAGAACGCACGCCCTACCCTGAAAACGACATCGTCAATGCGCGCTGGTATCCCGCGCCCGCGCACAAAGATCCCACACGGCCCAAGCAAGCCATCATCGTTCTGCCGCAGTGGAACTCCGACGGGTTCAGCCACAACTCGCTGTGCCCGTTCTTCAACCGCATGGGCGTCTCGGCGCTGCGGCTCTCCATGCCGTATCACGACATTCGCCGCCCCGGTGAACTCGAGCGCTCCGACTACGCCGTCAGCGCTAACATAGGGCGCACTCTTTCCGCCACCCGCCAGGCGGTCATCGATATTCGTTGCTGTCTCGATTGGCTTGAAGACCAGGGCTACGAGCAATTCGGCGTTCTCGGCACGAGTCTCGGCTCCTGCTATACATTTCTCGCCAGCGCCCACGACCCGCGCCTGCGTGTCAACGCTTTCAATCACGCATCCACTGCTATGGGCGACGTAGTCTGGGCAGGGCAAAGCACCCGCCATATCCGACAGGCAGTCGAAGAGGCAGGCCTCACGCAGGACCGGCTTCGCGCTCTGTGGGCCGTGGCGAGCCCGGTCAGTTACTACGAGCAATTCGCCGGCCCTAAGGCCGGCGGACCGAGCAAGATCGTGCTTATGGTCTACGCCCACTACGATCTCACTTTCCCGAGAGAATATTCGCTGAAAGTGGTCGAGGCCTTCCGCAGTTCAAATCTGAATTACGAAGTGCGCGTGCTCCCTTGCGGACACTACACCACCGGCGAAACGCCCTACAAATTCATCGACGGATGGTACATGGGCTCGTTCGTCTATCGCGCCTTCAAAGCGCTGCGCAATGAAAAGGCTGCCGCCGGTAAAACCGCCGCGCCGCGCCCCGACAGCGTAGAAGAGGAAGTCATTTCACGCTAACGAGCGCGGCTCAAATCCATCTTCAGCAGCTTCGCGGGATCGAGATATGCATCCTGCCAGCGTACAGCCCAATGCAAATGCGGCCCGGTCACGCGGCCCGTTGCCCCGCTGAGTCCGATGCGTTCTCCAAGGCTTACCTGCTTGCCCTCGTGCACATCAATGCGGCTCAAATGCATTGAGATCGTGAATAGTCCCAACCCGTGATCGATCACCACGCAATTGCCCTCATAGTAGAGCGGCCGCGCCAGCACCACAATCCCGCTGTTGCCGGCTCGCACTGGTGTCCCCGTCGCCGCGCGAAAATCCATTCCCTTGTGAATGCTCGCCAGCGTGCCGTTAAATGTGCGCCGCGTGCCAAAGCTATCTGTCGGTGCAGCCGTCACCGGCGCGTGAAAATCTCCTGACCACAATGGCTGCGCAGCGCTCGCCGCAAACACTTTCGCCTTCAAATCAACTTCTGCCTTGATGCGCGCCATCTCCTCCGGCGCCGGCTCAACAAACTTCGGCGCTACGGTCAGAGTGCCTGTCCGATAGTGCGCGGAAAGAATCTCCACACTGCGACTCAGGTCGGTCGCACTGGTCCCGACGTCCCGAGAAGTCAACCGAAGGGTTGAAGGCCCCGCGGGCGCTTCAACATCCACACCGGCCAACGCATACCAGGCCTGCCTGTCACGTCCCCGAAAGAACTTCAGCTTGTGCCCCAGCCATTCGCCTTCAACGGTTGCGCCGGCAGGTGCGCTCACGCGAATCAACTCCGGCGATCCAGCCTCGACTACTTCCGGAGTCATGTTCACGGCCACAGCAGGAGTCGATCGCGTCTGCGCTCCTGCGAAGCTCGCCATGAGAGCGCAAATCATGCCAACCCGCGAAATCCGAATGCCGGCCATGCGTTCAGCATACCGGCTCAAGGCGGGAGGACTGTTGTAACCAGTCTGCTACTCTGGCAGTCTTATAGGCGTATGGCTTATCCGACGTTTCGCCGATTCCGCTTTCCGCATCTTGCGCTATGCTTCACGATTGCTGCCAGCCTGTCCGCAGTTCTATTGTCGGGCCAGGCTGCCCAATCCGCGGCCCACCGCCAGCCGGTTCTTGTCGAACTTTTCACCTCAGAAGGATGTTCCGATTGTCCGCCGGCTGATGCGCTCCTGGCGCAGCTTGATACCGCGCAGTCTGTCCCCGGCGCTCAAGCGATCGTCCTCAGCGAACATGTCACCTACTGGAATCACCTTGGTTGGCGCGATCCGTTCTCTCTTGACGCCATGGACCAGCGTCAACAGAATTATGCGCGCCAATTCTCGCTCAGCTCCATCTACACTCCACAGGTTGTTGTCGATGGCGCTCAAGAACTCGTGGGCGGCGATGCCGTCAAGTTGAATCGTGCGGTCGCTCGCGCAGCTACCACTCCCAAACCAACACTCGCGGTTGGCGACGCGCATCGCGGCCCCGATGGATCGGTGCAGTTTAACGTGCATACCTCTTCCGGCCCGAAAGCAAACCTGGTAGCCGCCATCGCCGAAAACGCAACACGGTCAGAGGTTGCGCGCGGCGAAAACGCCGGACGAACCCTTCATCACGTGGCTGTCGTGCGTGTCCTCAAAGAATTCGGTTCCAGCTCTGCCGACGGCCGGCCCCTCCAACTCTCGGGCGCAAACCTCCTTAACGCAGAAAAAGACGGCGAGCCACTGCGACTCGTCGTCTTTCTCGTCAATCCGGTGAACGGCCACGTGCTGGCAGTTACGGAGCAAACACTAAGCCAATAAGCCTAATGTGCTATTTTCCGTTGTGCTTTTGCCGATAGATCTGGCGGCTCGCGCCATTCTGCTCGTGGTTGATCTGTGCGTGCTCCTGCGCAGTCAACTTTCCGCCGTTCGCGGAGCGGTCTGCATGAATCTGTTCGTTGATGCCCTGCTCGCGATTCTCCGTTCGCGCGGCTTCGCCCGCGTTCATTGAGCCGTTGCGAATGCCGTTCGCGATCCGGTCCTGCTGATTCTCGCGGCGCTGGCCCACTTCATTGTTGCCGTAGTGCGCCACGTTGGCGTTGTGCTTGTCCTGGTAGATCGAGTGGCTCAGATTGTTCTGCTGATTGTTGATCTGCGTGTGCTCTGCAGCCGTCAGATGCCCGTCGTCCGCGGCGCGATCGTCCTTTACCTCTCGGTTCAGGTTGGCTTCGCGCGATTCAAGATTCTTGGTCTCGCCGGCCGTCAACTGGCCCGAGTCAACGCCATTGGCGATGCGGTCCTGCTGATTGTCCTTGCGATCGTTGACCGTACCAGCCGGCTGGTTCGGCTGCGTTTGAGGTTGGCTCTGTTGAGCTAAAGCCGATCCCGAAGCGATCAGGGCGGCCACGGCAAGCGTAAATAGTGTGTGCTTCATTTGATTCCTCCGGGGCCAACTACTTTTGCATCTCCGGCCCATGTCTCCACCAGACACAAGCCGCAAAAAGTAGTTGTGTTCTTTTCTAATTTTTTGCATCCAAAGTTCGCGCCGGAACGTCAAACAAAATTCCTTCAGAATTTGTCGCGCGAATCGGCAACTTTCGTTCCGCGCCTGTGTTCAAGAGCACTTTCACGCGGTCGGGTCGCTTCGGGCATCCACAGGCTTTCCCGGCGTACAGCCTCCACAGACCGCGTTTTCCCGCGTTGCCGTAAAATTCTTGTATGACTGACCGCATGTCCCTCACCCTCGCCCAGGCCGATCCCGAAGTGGC
>CAZKJB010000121.1:0-10874 GCA_964552975.1 uncultured Occallatibacter sp.
GAAGGGCAGACCCCTAGTGCCACGCTTTTCTTATGCCGGAAACATTCCCGGCGTATTCTTAGCAAGTCAATTCATAACCGGAATTCATTGAAAGGGCCATCATCGGCCAGGGAAAAGAGATGACAACAGTGAGCGAAAAGATTGATGCCAAGTTGGTGAAAGAACTGCGCGAAAAGTCCGGCGCGCCAATGGGCGATTGCCTCAAGGCCCTGCAGGAAGCCAAGGGCGACCTCGAAGAGGCCTTCGTTGTGCTGCGCAAGCGCGGCATGGCATCAGCGCAGAAGAAGGCTTCGCGCATAACCAACGAGGGCGCGGTGGGCTCGTACATTCACGCCGGAGGCAAGATCGCCGTCCTGCTCGAGCTCAACTGCGAGAGCGATTTTGTGGCCCGCACCGCCGACTTCCAGGAACTGCTCAAGGACGTCGCGATGCACGTAGCGGCCAGCGATCCGCGTTACGTAAAACCCGAAGACGTGACCCCAGAGGACATGGCGCGAGAGAAGGAAATCTATCGCGCGCAGGCCGCTGCCACCGGCAAGCCTCCCGCTGTGATCGAAAAGATCGTTGAGGGCAAGATGTCCAAGTTCTACGAAGAGGTTTGCCTGCTCGAGCAGCCCTTCATAAAGGATCAGGCCGTCAGCGTGAAGGAACTGATCGCGCAGAAGGTCGCCAAGCTGGGCGAGAACATCACTGTGCGCCGGTTTGCTCGCTTCAAGGTTGGCGCGCCCGACTGGACCGTCGCGCAAACCAAGGCTCTGGAAGCCGCGGAATAATCTTCGGCATTCATTCAAATCAAAGGGGCAGCCCGCAATCGCGGACTGCCCCTTCGGTTTTGGTCCCAAACCTCTCGCTTACGGCAGGTAATACCGGAGCGAGGTGTAGAACATGTTGTCGATGCCCTTGGCTCCGATACCGGCAGCGCCAGTCCAACCTTCGCGCTCTGCGTAGCTGTACTGGAAGCCCTGGCGGAAGCGGCCGCGATCGCCGCTGTAGATGTTGTACCACCAGCCTGCTGTCAGTTCCTGCACGTCGCGGTTTTGCGCGCCGCAGGAGCCGCCGGGGATGTAGCCGGTTGATCCGCCGCCGTTGTAACCGGGGTTGGCGGGGGTGAGGCAAGCGGTGTTGCTCAGCAACCGCGAGCCGTAGCCCACAGCCGCATTGCTCGGCGCTCCCCAGTGGCCGCCCCATGCGCCACCGGCGGCAACCAGTGCTGCTGTTGAAGTGGCGGAGCAGGTGATGACTCCGGCGATCGTCGCGCAGAAGTCTGCTGACGGGGCGCCGAGTGAAGTCGTTGCGCCGGCAACCCCGTAGTCTGCGCGGGCGGCGTAATCCAGGCCGTAGTCCATGTACAGGGCGAGGCGAGCAGTTGGATTGGCTTCCAGCGTGATCAGGCCAGAGAAGTTGTGGATCGGCCGGATCAGACCGGCAGCGTTCGAAGTAACGTCAGCCAGAGTTGAATTGCCGTAGCGGCCAACGCCCGGTCCGTACAGGGCTTTGCCGCCGAAAATGATGGCCTTCCCCAGCGGAACGCGGAAGCTGCCTGCGCCGCCGCCTACATTAAGGCTGTTGTTGATAGCGCCGTTCGGGGTCAGCGCCGGAGCAACGGCCGTACCGGTTGCGATGTCGACCAGGCCGCCATACAGGTTGCCGTTGGTGGTTTCGCCGGGATACACCGTCTCATGCACGAAGCCGCCGATGCCGATCAACTCGAAGTGACCCCATCCCGGATCGAGAGCGAGCTTCACGATCACGTCAGGTGCCTTGTTGAACGAGAAGCTGGCGACGTTAGCGCATCCGTTGACCGTCTTGTAGACCGGAACCGCAACGTCGACCGTATTGCCTGCCGAGTCCGTCTGCTTCTGGTTGGTGTAGTTCACGATCGAAGTCGCAGGCGAGCAGGTGCTGACGGCTGGGCTGAAGTTGCCGCCGCCGGTGCCGTCGCTGCCGATCACCGCATACGGTGTGTTGCCGGCCAGTGACGCCGTGTAAAGCAACTGCGGCTGCTCAACTGCGAAGCCAAACGCCGAGTGTTTGTTCGTCTTGGTAATCCTGAAACCGTATTGACGTGTCCAAACGAAGCCCACGTTATAGTTCGGGTCTATCGTCTGCGGAGTCATGATGTCGCCGGAGAGATTCGAGATGCCTACCTTGTCTTCGGTAGCCATCGACCAGAGTTGGCCGCCGGTGAAGGCCCAATGGTCGTTCGTCTCTGCCTGGCCCCAGATTACGCGCTGGCGAAACACGTAGCTGTTTGACTGGTTGTTGTTCGAAGTGATGCCGGTGCCCAGCCAGTCACCCTCGAAGTAGCCCCTCAAGGTGCCCCAGGTGGTTTTGCCTTGAACCATCATCGAAACGCGCGACTGGCGTGCATCGGCAAAGAATTCGCTCAGCGAGTAAGCATCTGCGCCCTCGTAGGGAAGCGCGTTGAACGCTGTGGGAATGTCGCCGCCGGTGGCCTTCGAGCGCCACACAGTTTCACCCGCCGTGAAGCCTCCCGGTGTAATGGTCACGCCCTTGTAGTGCAGCGTGTCCGGGCTATTAATCGCCTTCTTGATCGCCGACGTTTCGTCGGAAACCGTGGTCACAAGAGAGAGTGTATTGAGCTTTAGATCGTCCACGTTGCTCTGCAGTGTCGTCACGGCGGCCGTGTTCTGGGTAAACGCCTGCTGCTGCGCGTCAACCGCGGCTTGCGCCTTGGCCGCTGCCGCCTGTGCATCCGCCGCCGACTGCTGCGCCTGCTTCAGCTGTTCGTCCTTCGTAGCAAGATCGGTCTTCAGGCTGTCGATCTCGCCTTGAAATTGCTGCTTCATCGAATCGATCTGCTCTTGCACCGTTGGACCCGGCGGCACCTTGGCTTTCGCCGCTGCGGCGTGTTTCTTGGGAGCCGTACTGCTGGTTTGTGCCTGGGAAACAACAAGACTGGCTGCCAGCATGGCTGCGGCAGCTACATACACTTTAAATTTCATTCGGGCCTCTCTACTCTCCTGGTGGATTTGATCGTTACGGCGCCCGCGCGGGAGGAACGCGCTTGCTTACTGAATTCCCGATGCATCGAATTGAATATCTGCGGTATTTCGATTGGTGCGCGAAAGCTGAATGAAAAGGCGGAAATCTTTCGCGCCGGCTTTTTACTCTCGCCGCTCCGAATCCAAGACTGGCAGAGGAAGATTAAGATTTGACGAATTCACATAGATTTCACAGATCTAGAAAATCAGAGTTCCGTAAGTCGCGGAAGTTTGGAAAGTAAGAAAAATTCATGTCGCATTAACACATGAATTCCTCGTGGCACACGAGTGCCCATGGAATACCTATACGCGATAACTTCGCGATGATTTAGTGAGTGTCGGCGCGGCTCGCGCCATCCTTGCCCGCGCTCAGCAGATTGGCAAGAATGCGGTAAGCGCCCGGCACCAGTTCCGGCAGTTGCCGGTAGAGCGCGTAGGCGACATAGATATAGGTTCCTTTGCCGCGATGCGTCACCAGCAGCCCGCCCTTTTGCGGATCCTGGCCGGGATCCGCGGTCTCTGTCAACGCCGTATAGCCTGCGTCCCAGCTGTCAGGAAATCCATGGCCGCGTTCCTCATACCAGCCGTCAAAATCCGCCGGTGTAATTTTGTTCGGCCACGTCAAGATCGCATTGGCCGGGTCCAGCAGCTTCACGTCCGAGCGCTCGTCCACAACGCGTTCCGGCATGCCTTGCATTGCGATCGGCATCGGAACTGGAAACGGGCCGCCCTGGTACTGCACGATCAATGTCCCGCCCCGCTCCACATAATCCTCGAGCCGCGGCTGCACTGATGCCAGCACCGGCAGCACCGAGTACGTCCGAATGCCAAGCACCAGCACATTCCATTGCGACAGGTCACCCGATGTCAGTTCGGCCTCGCTCAGAACATGCGTGTGTACGCCCAGCGCCTCAATCGCATCCGGAACCGTGTCTCCCGTTCCCATCACGTAGCCCACGCGCAATCCCGGCGCAACCTTCACATCCACTTTGCGCGCCCGCAGCTCCGCGGCCATAAATTGATTCGTCGTTCGGAGCCCGGGATAACCCACATTCTCCCAGCCGACCTCGTAGTCCTTGCCCCCTACATGCGCCGTCGCCTTCAGAACGTAAGCACGTGCCGCAACATCGCCGGCCGGCGTAACTTGAAACACCAGCGGCTCCGTATCTCCGGCGCTCTTCAGCCGGAATTCCCTTTGTGCCGGATCAGAGCGCCAACCCTCCGGCAGCTTCAGATCGACCGTTCCTTCTGCCGCGCCTTGCGCATGAATCGTTACGGTCACCGGCAGCGGTGAGCCGTCGAGCGGCAGAATTCGCGCCTCCGGGTCCACCCGCACGCCGATCGTCGGCATCACTACCAGCGGCTCGTACACTCCGCCCACTCCGGCCACATGCGCCAGCGTTTGCACAATCTGCCCCAACCGAATCGGCGCCCCATCGAAACTGAATTCTGCCCACGCGGTCAATGGATACGGCGCAAAAGACCGCTCGCGCCACGCCGGATTCGAAATGTCGTAATAAGGCTGCTCGGTGTTCGGCCGCGTGAAGAAAGGTTCGCTTGGCTTCGCATCGTCTGCCGCCCGCACATGAAAACTCCGGTTGCTCACCGGCGCACCGGCATCGATCGCGCCGGCCGAGTCGTCAATCTTCCACGGCGAACCGTCGTTGCTCTCGAGCCAAACCTTGCTGAGCCGCGTCGCGCCCAGCAATTGCGACGCGTGCACCCTCACCCCAAATGTCTCTCCCGGCGCAACGCTGCGCGCTGTCTCATCCGCCGTCCCACCGCGCCCACTTCCGCCTTGTCCCCCGCCACTGCCGGACTTGAAGGCAATCAGATCCAACCCCAGAAGCTCCTTCAGTGCGGACTCGAACTGCTCGATCTTCAGGCCCAGCTCGAGCTCCAACCCCGCCTTCGCCTCCGCGTCCAGATCGCTCGCCTTCACGCGCGCATACAAATCCAGCGTCTTCAAGTAAACCGGCGTCAGCTTGTGCGCGCCCTCAACGCCGCATTCGCCTTTGCAGTCGTCTTCAAATGCCTTGAGCCCCGTCTGAATGTCTCTCAGCCCTTCGCTCAGCCACTGGGGCTGATTGCCATTCACCAACCGCGCCAGGCCTTCGAGACTCGTGTCGATATGGACCTTCGAATTGGCGAACAGGCTCGCATTTCCCGCGCCGCTTGCTGCACTGGCCGAAGCCTCCGAAGCGACACCCCACAAGTGATAACTTGAAGAGTCCGGCTCGCTCAGAGCCGGATTCGCGCCGCCATATTGCGATTTCTGCTCGCCCCACCCTTCGCGCGCAATCTGAACGTACGTACGTCCCAGCGTCGGGTCCCAGGTTCCCACCGGAATCGTTACGTCGGCCGAAGGCGCGCCTTCGATCCACTCGCCTGTCACATAGTTGTGAAACTTCGCCGGAGCTGACTTGCCTGTCGCGTAGTCGAAGATCTGCCCGTTCGCGATTCTCGCAAACGGCGCCCTCGAATACACTGCCAGCGGCTGCCACGGCTCTAATCCGTTTTTCAACTGTTCCGGAAATACCTTCGGATCGCCAGCGGCCTTGAACGCCTCCTGCGCAATCTCGCCGCCAACCTGATGCTGCCCGTGACCATCGCTCACGCCGCCCACAAATGTCGACATGATCACTTGCGGCCGCACCATACGCACTGCCAGCACCGCATCAAACAGCACGCGGTCATGCCCCCACTGCTTGAACGCCTCTTCCTGCGTTTTTGAGAATCCGAAGTCCGCCTCAGTACCCCAAAGCTGCTTTGCACCGTAGTATTCGTCGGCTTTCAGCAGCTCGTTGGTGCGGATCAGGCCCAGCGCGTCGTACGTCTCAGCCGACATCGCATTCTGGCCGCCTTCGCCGCGGGTCAACGTCAGCAGCGTGACGCGCACGCCTAGTCCGCGCGATAGGTATGTCATCAGCGCGCCGTCCTCATCATCGGGATGGGGTACGATGAAGAGCACGCTGCCCGTCGTTCCCAGCCGCTTCAGGGTCTGCTCCAAATCCGCCGCACCGCGATCCTCAGGCAGCGGCAGTGCATTCGCCGAGGGCTCAGGCAAAGGAACTTGCGCCAGCTCGCTATCGGCCGTCTGCAGTCGAGCTTCCTGAGCGCAAAGCAATTGAGAGCCGGCGCCCGCCATCAGGGCCGCCAGCGCTGCACCCACAGCCATGCTGTTAAGTTTTCGGGAAAAGAAATTCATCACCGTCAGTGTACAAGCCGGCTGCCGCTGCCGGCCCTTCCGCTCCTCTTGCAAGGTGATCCTTTGCCGCGAGCAGTATCTTGCCTATCGCCAATCGTCGCGCGCGTTCGCCAGACCCTGATCCATCGCTGCTTCAAAACCAACGTGCTTCTTGATGAAGATCTCGCTGAACTGCCTGTCCTGGCGCAACAGAATCGCCTGCAGCCGCACCATTTCAAGCAGCGCCAGAAACATGGCAATCAGCGCCCGCTCCGACTGTGTGTGACTCAGCAGCCGGCGCAACGCCACCGGCTTGTCTTCCATCGTCAGCCGCCGCGCCAGGAACTGGATCATCTGGCCAACAGTCACCGAGTCCTCCTGCACATCGAGGATCGGCTGGTTGCGCGCACGGTCCAGAATATCGCGGAAGACGCGCACCAGGTCCACAGTGTCGGCAGCAATCTCCGGCTCTGCGCTCGTTTCTTCCTTGAACTCGCGCGCTCCCGGATTGGTCCACGAAGCTGCTTCCAGCATCTGCTTCTCCAGCAGCATCTGCGCGGCATTCTTGAAGCGCTCGTGTTCCAGAAGCCGCTCCACCAGTTCGCGCCGCGGATCTTCGGCCGCATCCTCCGGGCCGGCCGGCGCGCGCGGCAGCAGCATCTTGCTCTTGATGTGGATCAGGAGCGAGGCAGTATAGATAAACTCGCCGGCCGTATCCATATCGCTCGCGCGCAGCCTGTCGACGTATGCCAGAAACTGCGCCGTGATCTGGGCGATCGGAATGTCGTAAATATCGATGTCCTGCTTGCGGATCAGATCGAGCAGCAGGTCGAGCGGCCCGTCGTACACCTTGCTCACGATCACGGAGAAGGGCGACTGTTCTGCGTCCTCGCCGCGCGCCTTCAGCGCCGCCGCAACTTTATCGGCTGTCTTCTGCTCCGCTGTCTGTTCGGGCGGCACGGCGGGCAGGGATGTTTCCTGCGCCGGGGCTGCCGTTTGAGCAGACTGGGTCTCAGCTTCGCTCGGCACTTCTTCTTGCGCCGGTTCCGCTTCAACTGCCGCCGGTCCGGCAACGTTTTCCGGTTCTGCTGCCTGGGGAATCT
Organism: uncultured Occallatibacter sp.; assembly: GCA_964552975.1. Taxonomy (GTDB): domain Bacteria; phylum Acidobacteriota; class Terriglobia; order Terriglobales; family Acidobacteriaceae; genus Telmatobacter. The sequence goes on from CAZKJB010000121.1 coordinate 7,296, forward strand.
CCGATGCCCCAGCGGCTCCCACTGCCGGTCGCGCCACAGGATTCCCCTCGTCGATAACTGGGTCGGCATCCGCGGCAATCGGGCCGGTTTCCGCAGCTTGCTTCACCTGAGCCGCAACGAATTCGGATTGTGGGGAAGTCTGCTTCAATTCCACTTCTTCTACTTCTGGATTCTCGACCTCAACGCCGGAAACCTCAAGTGTTGCGCCCATCACCGGAACCGTATTGACTCTCGCGTTATGCCCGAACAGCCCGAATCCCGACCTGATTCCACCCAGCGCAAAATCGAGCACTCTGCGCCACCACGACACTTTCCTTTCGATCATTCTTGCTTTCCTGCCGCTTCAAACCGCCCGACTCAAACCGCACCCATTCACGCGGTCCGCTCTCTCGTAACCGTATTTCGCCTTCCCGGCCTCCCGGCTCAACTCCCGGTGGTCAACGTCATCTGCATCGCCTCGCGCACTTCAACCATAGTCTGCTCCGCGCGGACTTCGGCTCTCTTCGAGCCCTCACTCAGAATCTCCTTTGCGTCGGAATCCGAGTAGCTCGCCCTGCGATCCTGGATCGGCCGCAACACGTTCATCAACGAATCGGCGGCCCATCCCTTACATTCAATGCACCCAATCCCCGCCGAACGGCAACCCTCATATACCTTCGCCATCGTCTCCGGTGTCGAGAAAACCTTGTGCAGGTCGCCCACCGGGCACTTGTCAGGATCGCCCGGATCCGTCCGCCTTACACGCGCCGGGTCCGTCACCATCGTCTTCAGTTTCTGCCTTACCACCGGCTCGGGATCGCTCAGCAGAATCGTGTTGCCATAGCTCTTTGACATCTTGCGGCCGTCGGTCCCCGGCAGCTTCGGCGAGGGCGTCAGCAGCGACTTCGGCTCCGGCAGCACTTCACTTCCATCGGCCAGTTTGTAAAAGCTGTTGAACCGCCGCGCAAGCTCCCGCGTCAGCTCCACGTGCGCCTGCTGATCCTGGCCCACCGGCACAAAGTCTGGCTGGTACAACAGAATGTCCGCAGCCATCAGCACCGGGTAGCCGAGAAAGCCGTAGGTGGTCAGGTCCTTGTGGGCAAGGTTCTCCTGCATCTCTTTGTAGCTCGGCACGCGTTCCAACCACCCCAGAGGAGTGCTCATTCCCAGCAGCAATGCCAGCTCCGCATGTTGCTTCACCCGGCTCTGCAAAAACAGCACGCTGCGCTCCGGATCCAATCCCGCTGCCAGGTAATCCAGCATCACTTCAAGGGTGTTCGGTGCGATCTGGCTGGGGTCTGCGTAGTCTGTCGTCAGCGCGTGCCAGTCGGCGATGAAAAAATAGCACTCGTACTTGTCCTGCAGCTTTACCCAGTTCGCCAGCGCACCCATGTAGTTGCCGAGATGCAGTTTTCCCGTGGGCCGCATCCCACTCAAAACACGCGGTCGGGACGATCGAATTGCAGGTTCAGCCATCGTGCGTATCGGTTCCTTGGCAGCGCCAAAAACAGGCGCGAAATGTCGTTGAAATCCGCCGTGAAAGGCTCATTCAATTGTATCGGGAAGAAGAACCTCAGGCGCGCAATAGCCCACTGTGAACTTCCGCGCGGAATCTATCCTCTTTGCACCAGGCTGAGTGCAAAATAAACAAGCCCCATCGTCGGCGTCAGCAAGAACCGGACGATCGGGCCACCGACAAGGATCATCAGAAAGTAGCCAAGAAACCCGATCTTGTCGAAAGAGTTGGCCATGTTGTAGGGCAGAAAATTACGCAAAATGCGGCTTCCGTCGAGCGGCGGAATCGGCAGCAGATTGAAGAAGAAAAGCGCCAGGTTCACCAGGATCGCCAGTTGGCATAGCGTCGCCAGGCCATCGATATTGCTGTTCAGCGTCTCCTGCTGCATCGGCACGTTGCGAGTAAATAGAATAATGGCCACCAGCCCAAGAAAGCCGGCAAGCGCAAGGATCAGGTTCGAGACCGGCCCAGCCAGCGTCGTCAGGTTGTCGTCACGCACAATGTTCTTGAAGTTGCGAGTGATCACCGGCGTCGGCTTGGCCCAGCCGATCAGGTAGCCGCCCAGCATTCCTCCGCCGATCAGCGGCCCAAAGATCATCAGCGCGGGAAACAACAGCGTCCCCACCGGATCGACGTGATAAATGGGATTGAGCGTCACGCGCCCTTGCAGCCGCGCCGTCTGGTCGCCCAGCCTTGAAGCCATCCAGGCGTGCGCACATTCATGAAAGCTAAGCGAAAAGATCAGCAGGACGAACTCGAAGACAGCAATAAGGAAGGCATTGGACTGCAAACGAACTCTCCCAAATCCGTAACCCACCGCGATTCTTGTTTGTCTAACGCGGCTAAGGCGGAAGTTTCAGGTTAGCATGATGGCCTCTTTGCCCCTGGCCACCATCCAAACCCGCCCCGCCATCTTCTCTGGTGCTTTTTCTCTGTTCCTCTGGTCCGTCCCCTCGTCACATTGTCACCTTGTCACCTCGTCACCTTGTCCCCTTGTAACCTGCTCTTTTCAGCTTTCGATGTAATCCCAGAACGAGTCGGCAAGCTCCGCGCCCAGCTCTGTCGTCATCCGCCGCGCCGCGCGTTCCACCTCTTCCATCAGCCCGTGCAGGTAGTCGCGCGAGCGCGAAATCGCCGCCACGCCCAACGTCGCCGACTGCCATGTCACCGCCTCGTCCAGCTCGGCTACTGAAACGTTGAAGCCCTGACGCAGCTGGTCCTTCATCGAGCGCACCACCTGCCGCCTGTCTTTGAGCGACTGGGCGTGCTCGATACGAATCTCAAGGGTGAGCTGAGCCACCGGCATAGCAATCGGGAAGAATCACCGACAGTGTAAGACCGCTTTGGTCGTGCGGAACAAGTTTTTTCCAAGGGACTAGAACCTCAGTTGCCGGCGATTCGAGCGAAACCTCGCCGGCCTCGCTCCATCCAGCGCTCGTTCCGGCAAATGGTTAATCGCCGAATTTCGCCAACTGCTCCGCCGACGGCTTCGGCGTAAACAAGCTCACCAGCACCAGCGCTGCCACCCCCATAAACAGTGCCGGAAAAATCGCGTCGCGCTCCGCCAAAATCGCCGGCAGTCGCAGAAACTCCTTCACGCCCGGCGCATCCCACGCCAGGGTCACAACCGTCCCCGTTGCAATCGCCGCCACCGCGCCCCATGCCGTGGCGCGCTTCGAATAGAACGCCGCCAGCACCACCGGCGTCACGGCGGCCGAGTAAATCGTGTAGGCGTAGAGCATCTTCGCCAGAATGCTCGGCGCATAAATGGCCTGGTAAAGCGCCCAGCCGCCCAGAACCACCACCGCGGCGCGCGAAAAAATCAACACCTGCTTGTTTGTCGCGCCCGGCACCATGTAGCGGACGAACACATCCTCGATGAGATTGGTAGCCGGCGAAAACAGGTAATTCGACGCCGTCGAAATCACCTTGGCAAAAACCGCGCCCAGCAGCAGCGCGCCCATCACAGCGGGCAGTCCGTGGCGAGCCGTGTAGGGAATAATCTCGTAGGGCTGCTGCGCGACCTCTCCGGTTTTGTAAAGCGCCGATCCGCAAACCGCGATCATCACAATCAGCGTTTCCAG
>CAZKJB010000122.1:0-10833 GCA_964552975.1 uncultured Occallatibacter sp.
TCGAGCAGATGAAGCGCATCCAGAAGATTGCGCCCATCACCAGCCTGCAACCGCCCTACTCCATGTTGCGCCGCGCGATTGAGACCGAGATCCTGCCCTTTACGCTGGCCAACAACATCGGCGTCATCAATTACTCGCCTATGTTGAGTGGCATGCTCACCGGCAAGATGACCGCGGAGCGCGCGGTCTCATTGCCGGCCAACGACTGGCGCCGCAAGAATATCGAGTTCAGCGAGCCGCGGCTCAGCCGGAACATGCGCCTGGTGGAACTGCTGCGCGAGATTGGGAGTGCGCACAGCGTGACGCCCGGCGTGGTCGCCGTGGCGTGGACGCTGCATCACCCCGCCATCACCGCGGCCATCGTGGGCGGGCGCAGCGGAAAACAAGTGGAAGAGACAGCGGCAGCGCTCGATTTCCGGCTCAGTCAAGACGAGTATGAGCGGATCGTCGCGTTCCTCGATGCGAACCAAGTGTAGGCCGAAAAAGGCGCATGTGCAAAAGCAAGAACCCCAGCCGAAGCCGGGGTTCTTTTTGAGCGGTTGAGGAAGCCGGATTACATGGCTGCCACAAAGTCGGGAACCATGACGGCGGCATGCTCTTGCAGCAACTGCGTCATGCGTGCTGCCATGCCCGTGTACATTGAGGCTGCGCGGAACGCATTCACGCGAACGCCTTCACTGGCCTGCGTAAATGCGTATTGTGCCAGGGCCGCCAGGACGCAGACTCGAATCTGCATAGCGTCGCTGTGCAGCGTTTCCACCAGCAGCCGGTCGACGCCTTCAATGTTTTTCGCAGCGTAATCGGCCATTTCCAGCATGATCCGCGCATTCTGGTACATGACCCAGAGGCCCTTCGGCCCTTCCATGCGCTGCCAGGCGTCTTCAGGTGTGGCGCTCAAGCCTTCTTGCCATAAGAAGTGATCGCTGAGCTCGTGTGCTCTCCATTCAGTGCGGAGGCGGGCCAGCAACGAATCCCATGTCTGGGTGTTGCGGCGCCGCACGCTCTTGCGCCAGTGAAACAGGAACAGCGCAATCGCGATTGCAACCGAAATTTGGAGTACTTGCAGTATCATCCGTGATCCCCAAAACGAGCCGTCGGCAAATCGTGCACCCCAAGCCGGGCCCGGAACACTTCCGTCTACACTTCTACTTGTAGCAGAAAACAAGGCGTTTGTGGGCCGAAAAAGGCCCTCTGGAATAACCCTTTTGGGGGATTTCAGGGGACTCTGTTGGACAGTGAACCAAGGTAACCAATGGGCCATGGCGTCCTGCAAAAGGCGAAGGGAAAGCTTGGCCGCTTGCAGAGAAATGCCCTGGAATCTGTGCCATAGCTCTCCTGGACCGAAAATTTCGCGGTTGGGCAGGCGGGGATACCGCCAGGGGCTCCTCTACAATGAACTGTGGATAAATTCCCTCCCAAGGAGCAGGATTCGAGTGTCCCAGCGTACATTCAGCATCATTAAGCCCGACGCGGTTCGCAATGGCTCTACTGGAGCCATTCTCGCCGAGATCGACAAGGCGGGCTTCCGCATTGTCGCCATCAAGAAGGAACTGGTGTCAAAGCGCGCGGCTGAGGGCTTTTACGCCGTTCACCGCGAGAAGCCATTCTTCGACGACCTTACAACCTTCATGTCCTCCGGGCCTCTCTTCCTCATGGTTCTTGAAAAGGACAATGCAATTGCGGACCTGCGCAAATTGATGGGCGCCACGAACCCAGCTAATGCCGACGAGGGAACAATCCGCAAGAAATTTGCCGGCTCCATCCAGGAAAACGCCATTCACGGCTCCGACGCAGAGGACACGGCTGCTTTTGAGATCGGGTACTGGTTTGCGGGCTGCGAGCTGACCTAAGATCTCAGACCCCCGCAGATGCGCGAGCTCGGGTGCGCCCCACACATCTTCCGCCGAGGCGGAAGATGTGTGAAAACACGAAACTACTTGAGGCATCGACTCCCATGAGCACGACTGACTCCGATCTGACCGCACTGTTTCTCGATTCCTCGCGAAAGCTTCTCTTCGGCCAGCACTGGCCACGCATGAAAACCTGCGTCGAATCGCTCACCACGGAGCAGATCTGGTGGCGGCCCAACCAGGCCTCAAACTCGATCGGCAATCTGCTGCTGCATTTGAACGGCAACGTGCGCCAGTGGCTTGTAACCACGTTCAACCACGGCGAAGATAAGCGCAATCGCCCGGCTGAGTTCGCGGCCAAAGAAGGCGGTACCGCGAAGAAGTTGCTGGACCGACTGGGCGCGACGCTCGACGAAGCCGCCCAAGTGCTCGAACGCCTGACGCCCGCCGAGCTGCTGTCGAACTACGAAGTGCAGGGCTATCACACGAACGGAGTCTACGTGGTTTACCACGTAATCGAGCACTTCGGCATGCATTATGGGCAGATTGTTTACATCACCAAGTACTTGTCGGGAAAAGACCTCGGGTTCTACAAAGATCTGCGCCAAACCGGCCGCTCAGAAAATCCAAAATCTCAATTCTAAAGTTTCTGGCTATGTTTACGGACGTTGCGCCGAGACCACGCGCGGTATGCCCTGAAGATCGGGGGTGAATTCTGCGTTCTCGAAACCCGCATCGCAAAGAAGCTTCTCGATCGCCAACTGCTGGCCGTAGCCGATTTCGAGGACGACAAATCCGCCAGAGACGAGCGGGCCGAATGCGGCAGGAATAAGCCGGCGGTAGAGGTCGAGGCCGTCGCCCCCCGCGAAGAGCGCTTGCGCCGGCTCAAAATCCCGCACCTCAGCCGACAGCGAATCACGATCGGCCTGCGCCACGTAGGGTGGATTCGAGACGATGAGATCGAATTGCTGTCCTGCGACGGAGCTCAGCAGATCGCCTTCAAGAAAATGCACACAATCGGCGACGCCGTGCCGCTCGGCGTTGCGGCGCGCAACAACGAGCGCGGGCGCGGAGATTTCTGTGGCGATAATCTGTGCCGCGGGCAGGTTGACGGCCAGAGCAATGGCAATCGCGCCCGAACCCGTGCCCACATCCAGGATGCGCGGCCGCGCAAGCCCTCGAGCGAAGGCAATTGCCTTTTCAACCAGGTGCTCGGTCTCGGGCCTGGGAATGAGCACATCGCGGTTCACATGGAAGGCGAGGCCGTAAAATTCCGTTTCCCCGGTGATGTATTGGATGGGCTCTCCGGCGCAGCGGCGCTTGACCAGTGCGCGGAACCGAGCGACGCCTTCAGAACCGGGATATTCGTCCGGATGCGCGATAAGCCAGGCTTGATTCGTTGCCGGAGCGTCTTTGCGAAGCACGTTCAACAGCAGCGCCTCCGCGTCACGCCGCGAGCGCTCGGGATGCGGCCCTCCGGCGAGCAGAGCTTCAGTTTCAGCGAGAATTGCACGGATTGATGGGCGATCGCTCGGCGTGAATTGCATTAGAAATGGATTGCTAAGACGGGACTACGTCGTGATGCCGCGTGCCGCTGGCGCAACAAACCCCGGGCATTGAAGATCACCTCAAACGGGATACCGTTCGAGGGCGATGGCATTGCGAGCAACGACACGACTGAGACCCACGACGTCGGCTGGAACGAATCGCGCGAGGCGTCGCAGAATGGCTAACTGCGTTTGCAACGCGTCGCCCTCGCCGCACGCGGCCAAAATGCGGCGCGCAGCCTGCTCAGCCAATCCCATGGTCTCGTCGGCCAGCAATCCCGTCATGGCAATCGCAACTTCGGCAGATTTGCGGCCCGCAGCGGCCAGCTTGCGCGCGCGCAGCAGCGCGGACTCGAGAGCGTAAACGTGACTGATGAGATCGGCGAGGTCGGCCATAATCTCTTGCTGCTCCTCAAGCCCGGTCATGAATCGCTGGCTCGCCACACCCGCGGCAAACAGCGCCATCTTCTTTACCGCTGCTAGCACCGCAGCCTCGCGCGCGAGCGTTTCGACGGCTCCCTGGTCGCCACCAAACGAGGGCGGCGCAGTCACTTCATCCATCACTCTCTTGATTGCCTGCAGCAGCGGGAGCTTTCCACTCATTGCCCGCTTCATCATCCAGCCGGTAATGATAAGGCGGTTGATCTCGTTTGTTCCCTCGAAGATGCGGTTGATGCGTGCGTCGCGGTAGTAACGCTCCGCAGGATACTCCTCGACGTAACCGTAGCCACCCATCGTAGCAATCAGTTCGTCTGCCACTAACGTGAGCATCTCCGAGCCATAGACCTTCAGGATGGAACATTCGACGGCATACTCCTCGATGCGGCGCGGAACATCGACAGGCTTGGCATCGGCGCTGGCTGATTGCGCCAGACTCGCGTCGATCAGTCCGGCCGTACGGTAGGCCATCGATTCGGCTGCGTAGAGCTGTGCCGCAGCGGACGAGATTTTGCGCTGGATGAGACCAAACTCCGCGATGGCTTTGCCGAAGGCACGGCGCTCCTTGGCGTAGCGGATCATGCTCGCGAGCGCGTGCCGAGCCCCTCCGATGCACGCGACAGCCAGCTTCAAGCGCCCCACGTTCAGCACATTGAATGCGATGTGATGGCCCTTGCCGGCCTCGCCCAGCAGATTCTTCTTAGAAATTTTGCAATCCTGCAACACGAGCGGACACGTGGAAGATCCGCGAATCCCCAGCTTGTGTTCTTCCGCGCCCACGGTCAGCCCCGGCGTGTCGCGCTCAATCAAAAATGCTGAGAATTTCTCGCCTCCCGCCTCTTGATCGACGACTTTGGCAAAGACCGTATAAAGCTGAGCGATGCCGCAATTCGTAATCCAGTGCTTTTCGCCGTTGAGAATGTAGTGCGCGCCGTCGGCAGAAACCGTTGCGCGCGTGCGAATGTTCATGGCGTCGGAACCTGAGCTCGCTTCAGACAATCCATAGGCGCCGATCCACTCGCAGCTCGCGAGCTTGGGCAGGTAGCGCTGCTTCTGCTCCTCGGTGCCATACCAGACGAGCGGCAAAGTAGCGATACCGATGTGCGCGCCAAACGCGGTCGAGACACTGGCCAACACCGAGATGTGATCGGTGATAACCGTGGAGCTAATCTTGTCCATCCCCAGGCCACCGTATTCCTCGGGAATATCGACGGCGGTGAATCCCAGCCCTGCGGCTTTGCGCAGCAACGCCGCCATCACACCCGGCTCCCTGGCCTCGATGGCAGCGGTACGCGGCAAAATCTCGTCGCGCGCGAATTGCGCGGCGGTGACCGCGATCTGGCGCTGTTCTTCGCTCAGGTCTTCTGGCGTGAAAATCTCGTCGGGCGTACGGGATTCAAGAAGAAAACTGCCGCCCGCGGCGGCAGCGATGGGGGATGCGGCGAGGGCGGACGTCTGCAAAATGGACTCCAGTCTTTCGAATCAATTGGGCCAACGTTATGATAGACGCCTGAGTCGAAGCATGGCGCGCGAGGATCGCTGCGCGCTGAACCTAGGATCGATCAAGATTGAGAGCGATCGAGTTCCGGGGCTGAAGGCGCGACGATTCCAGCTACATCGGCTGGTGTTGCGGCTACGGCCTCGGCCAGGGCACACTCTTCGGTCGTGCCATAGCCCCAGCCCGCAGCAATGCAGCGAACGCGGTTGGCCCGCGCTGCCTCGAAATCAAAACTGCGGTCGCCGACCATCCAGGCCGTATTGCGATCAAGCGAATGTTCGCTCAGCACGCGTGCGAGCAGATCGATTTTGCTGTGACTTGTGTACTCGATTTTGTCGCCGTAAATAGCTGTGAAATTCCGTGCGATGCCAAACTCTTCGAGAATGCGCACTGCAAAGTTCTCGTGCTTCGAGGTGCAGACGTAGAGTGGAAACCGGTCTCGGTGGAGTTCGGCAAGCATCTGGCTCACGCCCGGAAAGACGGAATTGTTGCGCCAGCCAACGCGGTCGTAACAGGCGCGATAATCGCTGGCCAGAGCAACACGATCCTCTTCGGAGCCCTGAGGCAGCAGGTATGTAACCCACTCCTCAACCGGAGGGCCGATGAAGCGGTCAAGCGACCCGGTCTGGGGTATATTGCGCGCGGCCATCACTTCGCGGAGGCAGCCAAGGATGCCAGGTTTCGAGTCAGTGAGAGTGCCGTCGAGGTCGAAAATAAGGGCCGGCAGAGTTTGAGGCATACCCTAAGTTTCGCAGAGCAGATCGCGAAGTGAAAGCCCGCTCCGGACTGATTCCCTTCGCGATCGACCCTCAGAAGAATGCAGGTAAGTGGCAGCGAATACGGTTTACCGCGTGGCTTCGAACAGGAACCAGGCACGACGTTCGGCTTCGTCGATCCATACTTCGATCAAGCTGGTGGTGGCGTAGTCGTCGGCATCCGACGCAACCTCGTGCGCTTTGCGCAGATTGCCCACCAGCGCCTGGTTGTCAGCGTACAGTTCTTCCAGCATGCCATGCGCCGGAACGAATTCAAAGTCGTTATCGGCAACCCGCTGGAGGCGTGCGATCTCGCCGATCGAGCGAATAGTGGTTCCACCGATTTTGCGCACGCGTTCCGCGATGTCGTCGGTAACTTTGAAGATCTGGTCTGCCTGCTCGTCGAGCAGAAGATGATAGTCGCGAAAATGTGGCCCGCTCATGTGCCAATGAAAATTCTTCGTTTTGAGATACAGTGCGAAGAAGTCCGCCAGAAGCGGATTCAGCGCGCTCGACAGAGCCTTGATCTGCTGAGGCTTGAATCCGTCCGGGTTATTGGTTTTTAGTGCCTTTACTCCCTCGTTCACATGTGTTGGCATCGAAATCTCCTTTGGCGCGGACATGGCTTCTTGTCTACCAAGCGTCCGGAAGCCTTGTCGCGTATCAAGGTAGATGCTGGAACCGAGCGAATGGTTCTACGCTTCGACCCTTCGGGAATCACAAGTTGATGAAAATCTCAGAGACGAGAACGGACGCCTGGAGGTTGATGGCGTCCGTTTGGCGGTGCGGGATGAAAAGCAAGGCTAGACCTTCACCGCCGGATGCGTTGCATAGTGCAGCAGCACGGCGACAGCGCAGCTTGTGAGGCGGGTTTCCGCGGAGTCGGCACGGCTGGTGAGGATGGTGGGCACGCGCGCGCCGAGCACGATGCCCGCCAATTGCGCTCCGCCCAGATATTCGAGCTGTTTGGCAAGCATGTTGCCACTTTCGAGATCGGGCACCACGAGAATGTCGGCTTGGCCGGTGACTGGCGAAACCAGCTTCTTTATGGCTGCGGCCTTCACGCTGACGGCCGTGTCGAAGGCCAAGGGCCCATCGAGAATGCCGCCGGTGATCTGGCCGCGGTCGGCCATCTTGCAGAGCGCGGCGGCGTCGAGGGTGGACTTGATCTTGGGATTCACGGTTTCGACCGCCGAGAGCAGCGCGACTTTGGGCTCTGGGATGCCGAGCGCATGGGCGAGGTCGATGGCGTTCTGAACGATGTGAATCTTGTCTTCGAGTTCGGGGGTGATATTGATGGCCGCATCTGTGATGAGCAATGTGCGCGCATAGGCCGGCGTATCCATGATGAAAACGTGCGAGATGCGGCGCGCAGTGCGCAGGCCGGTATCCTTGTGCATCGCTGCTTTCATCAGTTCGTCGGTGTGCAGGCTGCCCTTCATCATGGCCAGAGCTTGTCCCGCACGGCAAACGGCGCAGCCAATCTCAGCAGCCGTCCCTTCTGTTTCGGCATTCAGAATGGGAAACGCGCTGATATCGACGCCGATTTTCGCGGCCAGGGCCTTCATCTCTGCCTCGGGGCCGATCAGAGTTGGCTCGATCAGTCCGGCGGCTGCAGCCTCAACCGCGCCACGCAGTGCGACGTCAGTCATTGGCCAAACCACAGCGGTGGTGATTGCCGGGAGATGCTTGCAGCGTTCGATGAAGTTGTGAAACACATGATAGTCGGCGGGATGGCCGACAAGCGGGTCAACGGCAACGGCTTCTGCCAATGTGGCAAGGTCACTCATGGTTCGATTCTCCCGTCTGGCACAGCAATTTGGCTCGCGGATCCTGACAGGCTTATTGTCGCGTGAAGAAGGGAATGCACATGTGCCTAAGATCACACTTCGGAAAAGTGTCCCTGATCGCGGGACGAGTATGAAAGAGCAGTTTTGGGGCACATTTCGATGGTAATCATTTTCTTGTTACCCCTGTGAAATCTTGCTCTTTCAGGCCGGAAGGACTCGTTGACCTTGAGGGAAAATCCCGCCTATACTCACAACACCCAGATCCCGGCGTACATCCATCCGGCCGGCCCCAAGAAATAGGAGTTCTCGTGCACAGATCTCTCGTAGTAGCTGTCTGTGTCCTCTCCCTCAGCGGAGTTTCGTCGCTTCAATCCTCAGCCCAGGCTGGTAGCCAGGTTACGGACGTCCTTACCGGAAAAAAGAAGGCGCCGAGTGTGCAATCGCTCGCGAATTTGACTGAGTCGGACAAAGAACGGGTGGCAAAAATCGAAGCGACACCCGAGATTCAGCAAGCCATTCAAGCGGAATGGGATGAAGCGCGCCGTGCCGACCTGCAGATGGCTTACAGCATCAACCTGACCGAGAACTGGGGCATGATCCAGGACAACCTGCGGGACGATTCGTTTGACCGTCAGCGCCTGTACAGCAATCCGATTGTGCAAAGTTACATGAACCATCTTGGGCAGCGTCTTGTCCCCAAGGGCTCGACAAACACGTACGCCTTCCGTGTCCTCTACGATCCCATCCCGAAAGTCCTTACGCTTTCGACGGGAACGGTCTATGTTTCCACCGGCATGCTCTCCGTGCTCGAAAACGAGGCCGAGTTGAGCTACGTGCTGGCCCATGAGATTGCCCACGTGGAAAAGAAGCAAGCGTACATGCGCATCCACGACAAGATCGTTGGCGACGAGCTGGTGAAAGAGAAGCAACAGAAGGAAAAAATGATCACCGATGTCGCGTCGACCATGCTTGGAGTTGGCGCAGGCGGCATGTTGATTCCGTTGCGGGCCGGCACGTTGCTCGGCGGCCTTGCCGGCGGGACCAGTGGGCTCACAGTGAGTCACTACTTTATTCACCCGCACCTGGAGCCGACCCAATGGGAACTACAGGAAGAGGATGAGGCCGATGAAATGGCCGCCCGGCTGATGATGGATCAGGGTTACGACGCGCGCGAATCTTTGCATGTGTACACAACCCTGGAGCAGCTTGAGGCAAAGGACTCCCGCATCGGGCTGGGATTCATTGGGGACGCGAAGCACATCAAAGAACGCGAGGCGCATCTGAGCACGCTATTGGATGGCCCACTGCGCGCCGAGATTTCAGGGAAAGCGAAAGCGGCGGCATTCGTCGGCAATGGACAGGACTTCGTGCCGATGCTGTCGATGAGCAAGCGGGACAACGGAATTCTGGCGATGGATTTTGATCTCTTCGCTATGGCGCAGAAGAACCTGCAGGATTCAGTTGCCCAACGGCCAAACGATCCTACAGCCCATTTCTATCTCGCGAAGCTCGAGCGCGAGACTGCGCGCACGCCTGAAGAGCGGCAGGACGCGCTGAACCATCTGACCAACGCACTGAATCTTGATTCGGAGCGGGGCGCCATCCCGGCTGCTCATTTGGAGTATGCCGTTGAGTTGATGGAGCAGGACCAGCCAGCCGACAAGGGCCAGATCACCAACGAGCTGAAAGCCTACGTCGCGCTTTACGATCGCGACCGGCAGCAACTGCCCGGAAATATGATGTCGGTTTACGACTATTTGAATGACGCCGGCGATGCGAAGTGGTATCTGCCCGCACCTTGGTACAGCTCCACGCAGCTGGGGGTGGGCAACACGACCATCTCGGCGGATGCCGTGGTTCGCAAGGCCACGATGACGGCGCCTGTATTGGCGCCTCTTCCAGCAGCAACGCCCGCGTCAGGTCCAGGTTCCAAGCCGAAGATTAAGCCGGCTGCCGCCGCAAAGGCATCCTCAACAGCGAGCAAGTAGACCGCGCATTGCATCTGACTCAAGCGGATCTGACCCACCGATCTCGATTAGTCTGATCTCTTATGGGCCAGATCCGAATCCTTCCCGATCAGGTCGCCAACCAGATCGCCGCCGGCGAGGTGGTCGACAGGCCTGCGTCCGTGGTCAAAGAGCTGCTGGAGAATGCCCTTGACGCGGGAGCCAGCCGCATCCGCGTCGAAGTGGAAGGCGGCGGAAGACGGCTGATCCGGGTTTCCGACGATGGAAACGGCATGAGCCGCGACGACTCCCTGCTGGCCTTCGAGCGCCATGCAACATCAAAACTCCGCACCGCCGACGATCTACTTTCGATCGCCACCCTGGGCTTTCGCGGCGAGGCACTTCCATCGATCGCTTCGGTGGCGCGCGTCACGCTTGACACGTCAACGGGCGATGAAGCTGCGGGCACGCACATCGAGATTGCAGGCGGCAAGATTCATCGAGTGGAAGACGCGGCATTGCCCTGCGGGACTACTCTCGCCGTCGCCGACCTTTTTTTCAACACACCGGCGCGGCGCAAATTCCTTCGTGCCGAGGCAACCGAGCTGGCCCATGTGACGGCGCTGGTTACCCATTACGCCCTGGCGCATCCGGAAAAACACTTCGAGCTCATATCGGCTACCCACACCATCGTCTCTGCTCCGCCTGTGGCGCGTATAGCCGAGCGCATCTACCAGCTCTTTGGTAAAGAGACTCTGGGGCAACTTCTTCCCGTCGCCGCCGAGACACCGCTCGCACGCGCCGGCCTGCCCGAGCCGCCGCCATGGAAAAGAGATCCGAACGATGTTCCGCGTGATCCTGGGACACTGCGGCTGAGCGGCTTCTATTCCAAGCCGGAACTGCAAAAGCTGAATCGCAACTCCATCTACATCTTCGTCAACAAGCGCCTCATCCGCGATCGGCTGCTGATGCACGCCATTACCGAGGCCTATCGCAACGTGATTCCACC
>CAZKJB010000123.1:0-10761 GCA_964552975.1 uncultured Occallatibacter sp.
TTCAGTGCCGATCGACATGACGACGGGCAAGCCGGACATGATGTCGAAGCCGTGAGAAGCAGGGAACAGGGAACGAAGGACTAAGGGACGGAGGGGTCAGCGCTTCGTTTGCGGAAGACGATTTTGAGGTCACGGCGCCAGTGCTCGGCGAGGGCGAGCAGTTCCCACTCAATTTCGGGTGACAGGTAGCGCAGGACCGGCTCGTTGGCGGGATGAATGCGGAGGGCCGGAGCGGCGAGAATGAGGCGCGGCGGAAGGGGCGAGAGCTCCGCGCCGGGAAAGTAGCCGCTGCGCGTGAAGGCCGAGAGGGGCGCTGCGCCGGGCGAGGGCGGCTGGCGATCTTCGTTCAGAGTGCGCACGCGGATCCAGTAGTCGAGCGCCTGCAAGGGCAGGTGCAGGTCTTCGTCGGCTTTCAATTCCAGCACAACAAGGCGTCCGCTGCGGTCGATGGCGAGCAGGTCGAGCATTCCCCGATCGCCGGTTGAGAGCGCGGGCACCTGCGAGTAGATGAGGTCGCCGCGGAGCGTGGGCTGCAGTTCTGCGACGCCGAGGCGGAGACGTGATTCAAGCCAGCGCTCGGGCGCCATGCGGAAGAGCGGATCGGTATGCGCGCCGTCAGCGCAGCGACTGAGAAATAGGCAATGGAAGAGGTCCCGGCAGAGGGATTCGTTTTCTGGTGTGAGCGGGGTTTCGCTGGCGCCGGCGCCGAAGGTGACCTCGTCTGCACGCGCGAAGGAGTGGGCCGCGGCGCCATGTCGCGCCCGGGCGAACTCAAGGCCATGCAAGAGAAGACCGACTTCGGTGGCGGAGCGGGGACGGAGTTCGACACGCTCGCGCGCCGCTGGAGGAACGAGCGCGAGGAGGCGGGCTACGCCTGCGAGACATCGCTCGAGCGCGGCGGCGGACGAGAAGCAGTGAACGAGGCGCGCATCAACGTTGCCGATATCGCGGAAATCGACAGATACGAGTTCCTCGCTGCGCTCGTCGAGAGTGAAGAGCTCGAACTTGGCGGCGGCATGATTGAGCCAGGCCATGCGTTCTGCTGTCGTGCGCCAGGCGCCGGCCGGCACGATGACTTTAAGGCCGCCGAAGTGATGGCGCGCGTCAGCATGTTTGCGGCAGTAGTCGAGCCAGAGAATGCCCAGCGTGAGAATGCCGTCTGTGGCGGAGGCTGACTCCGCGGCGCTGACGCCGATGACTGCGTCGGCAGAGGGGCCCTGGAGCAGGCGACCGCGCACATAGGCGGGGCCAAAGCTATGCTCGAGATCCATGGCGGTGCGGAAACCGTCGACCTTGGCGCCGATGAACTGCCGGGAGAGCACGCGCTCGAGAAGACGGCGGTAGTCGCCGCGAGTGGTGTCGCGAGCAGTGGGGGCGCGGCGGTCGCTGGTGGGCGCGAGCACAAGGAATTGCGGCCTGGTGACACCCATTCGCCGCGTCGCCAGGCGCAGGCACTGTGCGCGCTGCTGGACGCCGACGACAGTGCGGACAAGATTGCGCTCATCGCTCCAGAGTTCGAGCAGACAGCGGCCATGAGACTCGGCGACCGAGAAGCGTGCATTGCGCATATCAAAGAGCACGCGGCCGTCTTCTAGCAGCGCCGCCGCCGGATGATCGGTGAGATAGGATTCGATGGTTTCGACGAGCAGCGCGGGGGAGGGGGCTTCATCCGCAGGGCCCGTGGCGGGGGGTCTTTGTCGATGGGGTGGAAGAACGGGGCCCGTGGAATTCATTACCAACCCATGCGCGAGCGCAGGCTCGTGATGTGCGCGACGTGGTGACGCGAGTGCCACTCGTAAATTGCGAGGTTGTTGGCGAGCGTGACGCGGCCTCGTTCAGGATGAGTGAAGCCCCGCTGAAAATCTTCATCAGACATGGACTCCAGGAGCGCGACCAAGCGCTCGTGCAGACCGGTAATGAAGGTGAGGGATGGGGCGATCTCCTTGCGGCTGTCAGGCAGACGCGCCCATGCAGCCTCGTCGTAAGGCTTGATGGTGGGCCAATCCTCAGTGAGGGCGAGCTTGAAGCGGATATAGGAGTTGGAGTGGCTATCGGCGAAGTGATGCACGACCTGGCGCACGGTCCAGCCGCCATCGCGGTAGGGCGTGTCGAGCTGGGCGTCGTTCAGGCCTTTGACCGCAGCGCGCAGACGTTCGGGGAGGAGGCGAAGGGTTTCAATGTGTGAGGCGCGGATATCGGGGGCGTACGTTGCGGGAGCATGGAAACGACCGACGGGGTAGCGGAGATCATCCAATTCTGCCATGGCAGAAAGTTACCACGGCCGGAGCAACCGAGCGTATGACCGCAGACACAGGGGCTAGCGGAGCTGGCGGAGATAGCGGAGTTAGGGGGCTGGCGGGGTAGCTGCGGCGTAAGGGAGAAAGCATTATCCCGCCCTAACAAAGTTAGGATGGGGCACTCCATGTTGGCGGTGGCCGCTCGAAAGCGATCGACAAGTCTAAGACTAGGAAGCGTGAGGGTGGCCGGAGTGACCGTGATGGTGGTGACGATGATGATGGTGGTACCCAGAGGCGAACATTGGGCTTGCAAACACCAATAACAGAACTGCTGCCATAACCTTCTTCATGGGAAAAATCCTAGCACGCTTCAATTCCCTGCTGACCGCTCGTGCCGCACCAACGTACCCAAAGAGGAACGGGGAGCGGCGGATGCGGAAGCTAGGGTGGGCTTTCACGCGCATGAAGGCCTGATCGGCAACGACGAGGCCGTTACTAAGAAAGACGGAGGCGGCGTACACTGGGGTTACGATGACGAAGCCTGAAACTTCCCCAAGTTCGAGCCATCGACGCTATTTTTTTGAGAAATTCGGCCTGACGGAGCGGCTGCTTGAGCGCTGCCTGGGCGAGGCGATGAGCGCCGGCGGCGACTATGCCGACCTTTACTTTGAATCGGTTACGGCCACTGCGCTGGGCGTGGATGAGCAGATTGTGAAGTCGGCCAGCCAGGGCACGAGCGCGGGCTGCGGGATCCGCGTGCTGAGTGGCGAGCGAACCGGATATGCCTACACCGACAACCTGAGCCCGGAGCGGCTGCTCCACGCGGCCCGGACGGCTGCGCTGATTGCGTCGGGCCCGGCGAAGCAACCAGTGCAAGGATTCACGGAGACACGCAGCGCGGATTTGTATCCGGTACCGCTGGGCGGCTACGACCTGGACCTGGCGGCGCGGCTAGAGCTGATTCTTCGCGCGGACCGCGCAGCGAGGGCATTCGATACGCGTGTGGTGCAGGTGCGAGCCAGTTACAGCGAGGAGTTGCGGCGGATTTTGATTGCCGCGTCGGATGGCGCATTCGCGAGCGACACGCAACCACTTTGCCGGCTGAACGTGTTTGTGATTGCGAAGGAGGGCGCCCTTTCAACGAAGGGATCCACGGGCGGCGGAGGCCGGGCGGGGCTCGAGCAATTTTCCGGAAGCAAAAGCCCGGAACACCTGGCGCGCGAGGCGGCGCGCGGAGCGATTCTGCAACTGGGCGCGGTGGCCGCGCCGGCCGGCGAGATGGAAGTTGTGCTGGGGCCGGGATGGCCGGGGGTCCTGCTGCACGAAGCAGTGGGACACGGACTGGAAGCGGACTTCAACCGCAAGAAGACGTCGGCGTTTACGGGATTGATTGGGCAGAGCGTAGCGAGCCCGAAGGTGACCGTGGTAGACAACGGAACCATCGCGGGGCGGCGCGGATCTCTCAACGTGGACGATGAGGGATCGGCAACACAGGAGACGGTGCTGATTGAAGGCGGCGTTCTGAAGGGATATTTGTCGGACAAGCTTTCGTCGCGGTTGATGGGTATGGCGAATACAGGGTCGGGACGAAGAGAGAGCTATCAATCGATCCCGATGCCGCGCATGACCAACACGTACATGCTGGCGGGCGACGATGCGCCGGAAGATATTTTGCGAAGCGTGAAGCGCGGACTGTACGCGGTGAATTTTGGCGGCGGCCAGGTGGACATCACGAACGGGAAGTTTGTTTTCTCGGCATCGGAGGCATACCTGATCGAGGACGGCAAGGTGACGGCTCCGGTGCGCGATGCCACACTGATCGGGAATGGGCCGGAGGCGCTGAAATACGTGTCGATGGTGGGCTACGATCTGAAGATGGACGAGGGTATCGGGACCTGCGGCAAAGACGGACAGAGCGTGCCGGTGGGAGTGGGAATGCCGACGGTGAAGCTGGACCGGATGACGGTTGGTGGGACGGGAAGATAACGGCGCTAAAAGCAACCGCACGTCCTTCGGTTCCACTTTCCCCGTGATCACCTTGCGATCACGGGACCCCAGACGCGCTCCGCTCGGGATGACAAGGTGATTTTCCTTCAGGATGAGACGGCGTTTTGTATGCGAATTTTTGAGAATGACGCTAAGTGTGATGGTTGAATTCCGGTGAGCCCGCCATGACGAGGCCACTCTTCTGGCGGCCGTGGATGTACCAGCAACACCATGTGGTCTCGTGCGATTGATGTTCTTCAGGGGGGCGGAGGTCAACGTAGGTGACCTTACCGAGGAGATAGATCTTCTCTTCCCAGTTCTCGACGCGCTGCAGGTGCTCAGGAGAATCGCAAATCGGTTTGACGTCTTCGCGGCGAAAGGTCTTTACGACCGCAGATTCGCCAGGCAGCACAATCATGGCAGCCAGCGGGGTGCGCGGCTCGCCGCTCTTATAGACGGCGGCGCCGGAGAGCTGCGATTCGTCCTTGATGAAGGCAATTCCATCTGAGAGTGCGGTGATGCGGGCGGGACTGCGCCCACGGTTCGAAGCCACCACCGCGAAGGAATCGATGACGCCAGGCGTGGGCTCGGCGGTGACGAGGATCCAGGGTCGCTCAGACTGCACCTGCGCGCGCATGTACTCCAATGCGGCGGTCGAGCTTTCGGAGGCGGCTTGAATAGCCTGCTCGTTGACGACAAGCTGGCGCTCGATTTTGCGGAGTGCGGAGACTCCAAGCATGATTCCGATATAGGCAAAGATGGTGAGGATGAGGGCAGCGGCCCAACTGATGCGGTCCTGCATGGGCCACGGAGCCGGCGCGGGAGCAGGCGTGGCGATGGTGATGTGGGACGGTGCGTCGGACGCAGCGGAAGCGTCGGATGGAGAGGCAGCGGAAGAGGGAGCTGCGGGAGCGGAAGCTGGGCCAGCGGGAGACGGTTTAGCCGAACTAGCGGCCTGACCGCCCAGCGCGGCGGGCGCAAGGATCGAGAGCAACACCGCAATGATTGCAAGAGATTTCCAAATCATGGCGTCAATGTAGCACACCACTTCTGCCGCCACAGGCCCCGTGGCCCGCGAAGAACCATATGACAAACGGTACTTGAGTTGTAGGCGCGCAAACGTCAGGACTAGACGCCGACCGGGAACGGCTTGGGGCTGGATTCGTCAGTGTTGACGCCGCTGCGCCAACGCTCGAAGCGGCCCTGAAGCAGGCTCATAAGGCCGGTGTACCAGTAGCCAACGACGAAGAGAATAAGGAACGGCGCGGTGAAGTAGTTGTGATTCGTGAAGGTGTAAAGAATGGCGGCGAGGAAGTAGAAGCCGAGGAGCAATTCAATCCACGGAATGAGTTTGAGGCGCTTGCGGTATTTCGCGGCCTGCGATTTTTGGCCCTTCTTTGCGACGCGATACTTGGGCGTGCGCACAAACGCGCTCTTGATGCCGAAGAGGGCTTCCATCACGGCCTTTGTGTTGGTGACGGTGAGGCCGATACCAAGCGCCATAAGGAAAGGAAGATAAAAGAAAGTCTTCTTCCAGGTCTTGGGATAGATTTCGCGCTGGCTCATCAGGTAGAAGACCGCGATGGAGAGCGATGAAGCGGTGAAGAGCGGCACGTCGATGAGCAGCATCTGGAACCAGCCCTGGTAGAAGCGGCAAATCATGGCAGGAATGAGCAGCGCCGACATGACGATCATGAGCGGGTAGCTGAGGTTGGCAGTCAAGTGATATACCGACTCGATTTTGTTGCGCCACGGAGCTTGGGAACGAAAGATGCGGGGCAGGATCTTGATGCTGGTCTGGATGAGGCCCTTGGCCCAGCGCGCCTGCTGGGTTTTGAATGCAGTCATCTCAATGGGCAGCTCGGATGGGCATTCGATGTCGGGCAGGTATTTGAATTTCCATCCGGCCATCTGCGAGCGGTAGCTGAGGTCGGTGTCTTCAGTGAGCGTGTCGTGCTGCCAGCCGCCGCCGTCGAAGATGGCGTTGCGCCGCCACATGCCGGCAGTGCCATTGAAGTTGAAGAATGCGCCGGAGCGCGCACGTGCGCCGTGCTCGAGAACGAAGTGGCCGTCGAGGAGGATGGCCTCGATGCGAGTGAGCATGCTGTAGTCGCGATTGAGGTGCGTCCAACGGGTCTGCGCCATGCCGATTTCGGGCTCGGCGAAATGATGAATGACGCGCATGAGCCAGTCGGTCGGGGGAACGAAGTCGGCATCGAAGATGGCGATGAACTCGCCTTTGGAAACTTTGAGGCCGGCGTCGAGTGCTCCAGCCTTGTAGCCGTGGCGATTGGTGCGATGAATGTAGACGATGGGATGGCCTAGAGCGGCATAGCGGTCGACGATGGCGGAAGCGACCTCGACGGTTTCGTCGGTGGAGTCGTCGAGGACCTGGATTTCGAGCTTTTCGCGCGGGTACTCCATGGCGCAAATGGCCTCAATGAGGCGATCGATGACAAACTGCTCGTTGAAAATCGGTAGTTGCACCGTGACCCGGGGCAGGTGGTCAAAATGACGAGGCGGGTCGGGGCTATAGTTCTTGCGGTACTTAAAGTACTGGTAACACATGGTATAGCGGTGGATGCCGTAAATCGCGAGCACGATCATGACTGCGAAGTAGGGGGCAAGCATCATCGCGTCAAACCAGTTCCAGTAGTAGGTGACCGTGGAAAATGGATCGGTAAAGATCACCTTGAGCTGGTGGCGAAGGCCGCTTTGCTGAGCAAATGCCAGGTACACGGCGACACCGCGCTGCAGGCCAAAAAACTGGCTGGCGAGTGTGGAAACGGGGATAAAAGGCGCGGCCAAAGGGGTTTGAGCCTCCAAAGCAGGGGCATCGCTCATTTTACGCGAACTGTGGGTTCAGTTTTGAGACGGCATGGATTGGGGCGAAGTTGGGCGATCGTGCGAGGCCCTGGTCGCTGGCGGTGGTGCGCGAAACTCCTGGATGGTTGAATTAAGCTCAATTTGATGACTTTTGATGATCTTAACCAGCTGATCGACTACAACTACTGGGCACGCGACCGGCTGCTGGAGGCAGTGGAAGCGCTGACGCCCGAGCAGTTCACGCGCGACATGGGGAACAGCTTTGGATCGGTGCGGGACACCGTGGCGCATATTTGCGACGCCGAGCATATCTGGCTATCGCGCTGGAGAGGTGACCAGCCTACGGGATTTCAGAAACCGGATCGGATTCCCGATGTGGCCGCGGCGCGCAGTGAATGGCGGGAACTGGAACAGGGCATACGTGCGGTGCTCGAAATGCTTGGGCCGGAGGGCGCGGACCGCACGATTGAGTACAAAGACATGAGGGGCGCGGCAAGGTCGGACCTGTTCTGGCAGATGGTGCAGCATGTGGTGAATCACGGCAGCTATCATCGCGGGCAGGTGACGACGATGTTGCGGCAGCTCGGCGCGACGCCGCCGAAGTATATGGACCTGATCGTGTACTACAGGGAGAAGCGGCAAGGGGCGTAGGCGGCGGGACCGCGGGCGCATTACTGAGTGGTTTGGGAATGGATCTCCGCAATGTAGCCCCCGGGAAACTCGACAATTGCTGCATCCCTTGTATCGGATGTGTAAGGGCCGGCGAGGATAGCCACCCCAAGAAGGCGGCCTTTGGCGAGAGTGGCTGTAAGGTCTCGAACCTCATAGCCGGTCAATTCCCGACCGTAGGGGTAGGGCAGATGGCCGTCGGTGACCAGGACTGTGAGGTTGCCGAATGCCGATTGAATGCGGATGCGGCGATAAGTGTCGTTCGGCCTGCCAATTTCAATGCCGGGCGCGTGTTCTGCGTCCGATTCGATCGATCCATGCGAAAAGGCAAGAAAACCGTGCACGAATGCGGCCGCGCGAACGGAAGAAACATAAACGCGGTTCTCGGGGATGGTTTGAAGCGCAGGGTATGACGGCGCAGTTGTGTGCCAGTAAAGCTGCATATTAACGCCGCCCGGCCACTGGATAATGGCATCCCGGCCAATCGGATCAGGAAACGGTTCGACGATAACATCGGCCCCACAGTCGCGAGCTTCCCGAACTGCGAGATCGAGATCGGTGACAAGGTAGCCGGTGCGCTCACTGCCGAATGGAAACGGGATCGGCGTTTTGAATCCAAATAGAGAAACCATACCCACAGGCGTCTCCAATAGCTGAGACGTGGTGCTGCTGGGTTCCGGTGTTACCGTTGCGACGACCTGTTTGGAGCTCTGCCCGCCAAGGGTTCCAAGGAAACTCGTCACAAAGCGATCGACATCTTCCGTCGGAACGTAGACATGGGTCGAGCCGTATTGCGGTCCAACGGCAACAGCAGGAGTGCGAGTTGATTGCACATGCGGAGCCTGGGATTGGGCGTGCGCGATCGCCGCCAAAGCGCCGAGCTGAACCGCCAATAGCGCGACCGCCGGCGCGACAACAAGTAGCTTGCTCGAGCGCATAAGGTATTCCTCGTCCGAATAAGACAGATGGATTGTTTCTTGACGCACGACGATCTGATTCAAGGATCATTTTGACAGCCAGCAGGAGTAAAGAAGAAGAGTGGTCAGGGACGGGGCCGAGAAAGGTTTTGGCCGCCGCGACGCCGGACTCATGGAGGGCCGCGGGGCCGCCAGGTTTGCGACGTACACGTCCAACGCTACGGAGGCGCCTAGGTGCGAACTGTTTGCCGAGCTCGCTCGAAGACGCCGACGAATTCGCGATAATGGCTTGAAATCTGGCTGACGGCAGCGTCGCGCGTTTGCTTGCCATCGCGCCATTCGACGAGCGGCCCCCAAAAGTCGGTTCGTCCCACGGCAAAGCCAATGAATCCCGGCACTGTGGCCGCAGTGGTGAGCCACTGGCGAACCTTCTGTTCGTCTTCGCCGCGGCCCAGGATGATGCAGCTGACCCCGTCGCGGCCATCTCGCCGCGCAACGGCCACAATCTTCTCGCAGTGCTCACGACTATCCAATCCTTCAATCTTCCAGATGTCTGGCTCGACCCCCGCATCCTGTAACTCGCGGATCGCTTCAACCATAAGCTGCGGGCGAAGTTCGCGATCGTAGGCTTTGCTGTCGCCCTTCAATTTGTCGAGTTGCGACTTCTCCGCGGGCACGAGCAGCTCAAACATAAACAAGCTGCGGCCAGCCTTCTGCAGGTAATCGGAGAGCCGCTTGAGCCGGACTGATTGCCGCTGGTTCAACGCACGATCAGCCTCGGGGTTGTAGCGCACCAGCACCTTGCAAAAAGTGGGGTGGAACGCCTCAATATGCGCGGCAAAGTCATCGCCATACTCAAAGTCGAATTCATCTTGCCCGCTTTTTTCGGCCGGGCATGCCGTGTGGAATCCCCGCGTAGACGCATCGCGCAGGATGGCGGCGCCGAACTGCTCATCCACTAGAATGCCTGCATTTTCCGTTGGCACGCCGGCGGCCAGAGCATGCTTGAAGCCATCGTAGATGACTTGTTTCGCATCAGCGATTTGCGCGGTCTGTTCTGGGGTGAGAGCACCGTGCCAGCCGAACATTCCTGTCTCGAACGAGCCGCGGTGGTCGAATGGGAGGACGTAAAGGGGATGTTGATACCCGCGAGGGGTCATGGATTCTCCTTGTCGCATTTGGGGTAGTTATCGTGGATCGTGCGCTGGCGCGGGCGCGAAGACCAGGCAAAAAGTAGGATGACAAAATTCGAGAGGGCGATTCCCAAGCCGTTGCGAAAGCGGATCGGGCACCTCAAGGATAGCGCAGGTGGAAAACGACTGAGACGTAAAGGCGTGGTCGTGGAGGGCTGGAGACGGGATTCCGGCGGTTCCACAATAAATGATGGGGTTTCCGCTTCCACGCAAGGCGGCTTTTTCTTGGTGAAAATGCCACGGAACGGTCGGGGCTCCGCGACACGGCGCACGAGGGATAGTTTTCACAATTAATTCGGTGCGCCTGAATTCTTGCCGGCATTGCTGTTGTGAAGATCCACACTAGGGACCACCGCGATCTCGTCCACGCCTAGCCTTTCTCACCCGCCGCTTCCTTGCCGGCGATGTATCCCTGACAGGTACACCGTGCGAGGCCGTGCAAGCTGAAGCCTCCCGCACATTCGCCACCGGCGTAGAGTCCGGGAATCACTTGCCCATGCAGATCGACCACCTGACACTTGCTGTTGATGCGCACCCCGGCGCGGGTGTCGTGAATGACTGGAGTCGCCCAGGCAGCATAGAAGGGCGCGGTCTGAATTTTGTATTTGGGTTTGGGTTTGTCGAAATCAGTGTCCCTGCCGGCATCGACAAACGAGTTGTAACGAGCCACGGTGCTCTCGAGAACCGCGGCAGGCAGTGGTTTTGCCTGGTACTTCATCTTGACTTTGGCAGCCAGCTCCGCGAGCGTATCGGCTTCGAAGAAGAATCCGTTGTCGGTATCCACGTCGGGCGGTTTCGGGTTCCAACTTTCGCGCTTGACGGCGTCGGCATCGAAGATCGCCCATATCGGCCCGCCACCGTTGACCGGCTCGCCGGTCCCCGCCATCGCGGCATCCAGGAAAGCCGTCGAACGAGCGTCCATCTTCACGTTCA
>CAZKJB010000124.1:0-10648 GCA_964552975.1 uncultured Occallatibacter sp.
CTTCCTTCGGCTACAACAATCTGGTTGTCGATTTCCGCTCGCTCGCCATCATGCGCGGCCTCGCGCCGGTCATTTTTGATGCCACCCACTCCGTGCAGCAGCCCTCGGCCGCCAACGGCGTCAGTGGTGGCCAGCCGGAATTCATTCCCCTGATGTCTCGCGCTGCCGTCGCCGCCGGCATCGACGGTCTCTTCGTTGAGGTCCACGACGACCCTGCCAACGCCAAGTCCGACGGCGCCAACGCGCTGGATCTCAAGTTGCTCAAGCCGCTGCTGGAAAATCTCCTCGCCATCCACGCCGTGACCGGCGCCTGATTCTCGAACTGGCTTCACAATAAACAGCGGCTGCCCCACCCACGCCACGCCTTTGTTTTTGTGGCTAGGGTGGGGTTTCTCCACCTGTGCATGTCTCCGCCTCCGCACTCTTTCCATCCAGCACAAAGCACGTTGCCCCGTTGATATCGGTCCTGAACGTCCGCACCCGCGCATCCTGCAACTCCTCCAGCACCTCCTCGCGCGGATGGCCATACCGGTTGCGCAACCCACAGGAGATCACCGCCCACTGTGGCGTCACGCGCGCAAGAAACTCCGGTCGGGTCGATGTCACGCTTCCGTGGTGGCCCACTTTCAAGAGCGTGCTCTCAAGACCCGGCTCCGCCAGCATCGCCTGTTCAATCGGTGCTTCGGCATCGCCTTCGAGCAGTACCGATGTCCCGCCGTACGCCACATGCAGCACCAGCGAATCGTTGTTCGCAGGCTCCGCTCCCGGTTGGTAATCGCGAAATGGCGCCAGAACATGCACCTGCGTTTCGCCAAAATCAAACGCATCGCCCGCCCGAAAACTGCGGACCTGCACATGCAATTCAGCAGCCTCCGCCAGCAGTGTATCGTAGGCCACGAATCGCGGATTGTTGCCCACCCACAACTCGTCCGGATGAAAATTACGCAGCACCGCCGGTAATCCACCCATGTGGTCGGAATGCGCGTGGCTCAGCGCCACTACATCCAGATGCCGGATACCACGCGCCCACAGCGCCGGCGAAACCACCTCCTCGCCGATGTCGAAATCCTGAGGCGCTTGCCTTGGTCCGCCACCAAAGCCGCCGCCATCCACCAGCAGCGTTTTCCCGTTAGGCGTGATCACCAGTAGCGAGTCGCCCTGTCCCACGTCAATCGCCTCCATCAGCATTGCGTCACGGGGTCGCTCTACCGGCCGCGGCATCATCACAGCCAGCGCGGCCAGCACAAGGGCGGCCCAGGCCGCGCGCCGCAACCATCGCCCTTCCTGCGCTGAACTCCGAATCGCCAACGCGATAGCCGCTGCCAGCAAACCGCAGAAAGCCGCCGATTGCCAAAGCGCCGGATTCGGAATGCGGAAATCTCCCATCGCCATCGATCCGAAAAAGTGAACGACCCAAACCCCAAAGTGCAGCACCAGGGCGACCGCCATCGCCGGATACACCGCCGCCGCCGGCCACACAGACAGAAGGAATAGAGTCAGCAGCGCCGCCGGCATCAGGACCGCCAAGAGCGGCAGGATCAACAGGTTCACCGGCAGCGCAAAGATTGTTATGCGATGGAAGTAGACAGCCATCGGCAACGTCATCGCCAACTCCACCACGCACGAAACCACTACCAACTCAACAAAGCGGATCAGAAAGCTAGCCGTCCATGGAAACACGCGCCACGCGACCGCACTGTTTCCAGCAGCTTCAATCCGTCTCGCAACCATCCGCATCATCACCCGGAACTCGGCGAGTTTCGGTGCGAGCTTCACATCCACCGCAATCAACCGCAGGTCGCGCGTCGCCGTCAGGTAGGGGTGAATCGTCCCCTGCAGCAGCGGTGCCGCCACGCCCGCAATCGCAATCACCGCCAGCAGCGTCATCTGCAGGCTCGAGTCAAACAGGCTGCGCGGGCTCACCACCAGCAGGCACAGAGCTGCAAATCCAATCGTGTTCAGTGGGCTGCGCTCGCGATACACCTGCCGCCCCAGCAGATAGAGCGTCACCATCCACAGCGAGCGTTGCACCGGCGTGGCGAACCCTGTGAAGAGCGCATACGCCAGCGATGCAGCAATCGTGAGTAGTGTCGCGGGCACTCGCGGAACGCGCAGCCGCCGCGTAATCCAGAAGATGCACGCGGCCACAATCGCCAGGTGAAACCCTGAGACCACCAGCATGTGAAAGGAGCCTGTCCGCTCAAAGCCCACGCGCAGCCCGTGCGTCAAGTACGTGCGGTCGCCGGCGACCATCGCAGCCAGCATCGCGGCATCGCTTTCGCTCAGCTGGAAAGCCGAGGGCAACCCACGCATCGCTGCGGGCAGCGCCAGTAACCGCGCTGCGGCCGCGTGCTGCCATCCGGCTACGCGGCACCGCCAAGGCCCATTCGTCGCTTGGCCCAGCCGCTCCACGCGATCTATCGCAACCGTTGCCGTAGAGGTGATTCCTTCGTCCAGCAAGAAATCGGTCCGGCTCCAGACTCCAGGGTCGTGATAGCTCTCCGGCGTCAGCAATCGCACGTCCGCGCGAATGGTTTCACCGCATCGCAAGCCTTCCACCCCGGCGCCCGCACCTTCGTTCGCCGGCCAGCGAACGGTAATTCGCACGTTGCCGCTCACCGGCATCTGCGCGTCGCTCTTATCGGTCGCCACTTCCGCATTCGCTAAGCGCAGATCCACGCGCTGCGTCGGAGCCTCAGTCGAGGGCTCGTCAACACTCTGCTCCGTCGCCGTGCGCACTGGCCCGGCGTCTACGACGGTCCCCTCCACGGAACGCATCAGCCCGTCGGAGAGCGCGGCCAGAGCGGGCGCCGGCGCGGGATGCGGCTCCATTTCCGCGGACCATGCACCCAGCAGAAGCCACAACGCCGCCAGCGGAAGCCATGCCACGCGTTGCGCGCCGAGTGCTGCCACTCCGCACAATGCCATCGTCAGCAGGATCGCAATCAGCACCATGCCGGGCCGCAGCCAAAGCAGATTCGCAACGCCAATCCCCGCCGCAAAAAGCCACGCTGCATGAAAAAGTGGAATTGGGTTCACACTGGAGAATCGGCTTCGCGAGGACGCGCCCTGGCCGGTGCGGCTAGACGCAGTTGGCCCGGAGCTGGCGGAATTGGCTTGCATTACGCCTGTATTCGAAAAGGATGATTTGGGCTAGCCTACCAGCAAACGTGGCTTGTCGAGTGTGACCTGCATCAGCGACCCTTCAGCGGCGCATTCGCACCATTGTCTCCAGGTGGAACGTCTGCGGAAACAGGTCGATAAGCGTCATCTCGTCAATGGAATAGCCCGTGGCCACCAGCGCCTTCAGGTCGCGAGCCAGCGTAGCCGGATCGCACGACACATACGTAAGTGCGGGTGCTGCAATGTTCGCTAGAAGTTCCGTCGTCTCTGCGCCGAGGCCGGTGCGCGGCGGATCTACAACAATCAAATCGGGAACAATCAAATCGGCCCGCTTGCTCTTCGCGGCTCCACGAAGAAAGTCGACGGTCGCTGCTTTCACTGCAGTCGCATTTGTGCCCTTCAAATTCTCCGTCAGCGCTTCCGTCGCTGCCGCAGCCGACTCCACCGCAATCACCTGCTCAAATTGCGCCGCAAGCCGCCGCGCAAACAAGCCCACGCCCGCGAACAGATCCCACGCCAGCCCGCCGCGCTCCTGGTTCGTCACTTTCTCTGCGAGCGCGTCAACGAGCCAGCGATTCACCTGGAAAAATGCGCCATGGTCAACTCGATAATTGAACCCCGCCGCTTGATAGAGCAGGGAACTCACGCCCCACTGCGCCACGCGCCGCGGCAAATCGCCGTTCCGGCTATCCAGCAAGAGTTCCGCGCCCTTGAGCTCAGGAATCTTCCCGGCCAGCGCACGCGCAAAGTCCTCAAAGCCTTCTTTCGCCGCACCGTAGCTCAAAACACTCATGAGCAGCGAACACTCTTCCGAATCGCAAAACAGCGCAATCTCCTTCGCCCGCACAGCCAGACGGCGCTCTCGCAAAATCTCTCCGGCTTGGAGCGCAGCCCGCACCAGCAGCGGCGCGGCAATTGGGCACTCGGTAATCGCGATCGTCGCGTGCGATCGTCGCTCGCGATAGCCTGGATTACCTTCCGCATCCAACGCGAGCCTGATGCGATTGCGATATCCCCACGGCTCCGCCGCCAGCACGGCAATCTCTTCAGGCGCGCGCACGTCGCCGCGCCCCAGTGTCTCGCGCAAAATCGCCTTTTTGAACTCAAGTTGTGCCGCGTAATTCGCATGCTGATACTGGCATCCGCCACAAGCGCCGAAATGGCTGCACGCCGGCGCAACTCTCTGCGGTGCGGCTTCAACAATCTCGTCCGCTTCGGCCGTCGCGTACCCTCGCTTGTCCTCCACGATCCGCACACGCGCCTGTTCGCCGGGCAATGTGAGCGGCACAAACGTCGCCTTACCGTCCACGCGCGCCAAAAACGCGCCGCCATAAATCGGCTTTTCAACTTGCACCAGCCGCGCCGTCTCGGCGTTACGCGGAGTCGGCCCAACGGCGTCGCGCCGCACGTCTTGCCTCGCGCGCTTCTTCATTGCTGGCTCATGTAGAACAGGCTCAGGCGCGGCAAGCTGTAGTGCGCCAATAGTTGCTTCCGCTCAAACTGATGTTCCACCTGCCGCAGTTGCACGGCGCCCATGCGACTGCGGTAGGGAGCAAGCTCACGCGCCGCATGCTCTTTCAGTCCCACCAGTAAATCTTCAGGTGCCGCTGCGGTCAGCGCGGCGAACAGTTTTTCTTCCAGCACTGTGAGCGACCGCTCCAGCGCCTCCAGATCCACCGTCGCGTTCTTGCCTCCCCCGTCTTTATCTTTTTCGCCCGCAGCAACCTTCGCGGCCAATTCACGCAGCCGTCCGGCCGTCGCCCGGCATGCTTCCGGCGCAACCGCCGCGGCATCCAACGCCTTCGCAGCCGCCGTCAAATGTGCCGCGACCTTTTCATGCTCAAAGCCCGACTCACGTTCCGTCTCAACGGCGGCAGCCGATCCCGTCGCTGCCTCATGCAACTCCATCGCTGCCTGCATCACCGCCTGCGCACACCAAGCCAGCCCGTTGACGCGCTGCATGCGCGCCCGCTTCTGTCGCGCTTCATATTTATCGAATGCCGCGTCGATGCCGCGCAGCGCCGCTTCCAGAGGAATTCCTGCCTCGCGCCAGGTCTCAATCAGTGCCCAATCCAGCGTCGACAGCAACAGCAACGATCCGCGCCGTCGCTGGAATCGCTCCTCGATCTCGGTAAAGTAATTAAAATAATTCCGCAATGTTCCTTCTTCGTTTCGATTTCTTTGCCTCGACCTGACCCTTCCTATGCCCGCAGGCCCCGATCAATCGCGCCTGCCCCATCCGCCGCCGCCCGGCGTCTCGATCCTCAGAGTGTCGCCCTTCTTCAGGCTCAGGCTGCACTTTCCCGGCAACTCGATTGTCTCGCCGCTCGTGGCCTTTGTGACCCACGCACCTCCCGGCGCACCATCGCCTCCGCCCGCCAGCCCATACGGCCGAAACTTCCTGCGCTCGGCCAGAAGTGTCACCTGCGCATCGCTCAGCAACTCTACTTCGCGAATCAAGCCGTCTCCGCCGCGAAATTCTCCTTCGCCTCCTGAACCGTCACGATATCCGTAACGCCGCATGCGAAATGGATACGCATACTCGAGCGCCTCAATCGGTGTGTTCAGCGAATTCGTCATGTGCGTATGCGTGCCGTTGATTCCATCCATCCCCGGCCGCGCGCCCATTCCGCCCGCAGCGGTCTCGTAGTACGCAAACGCCTCGTCTGTCCGCGGATCAGTTCCTCCAATCGTCAAATTGCTCATCGTCCCCGCGCTTGCCGCCGGCACACGTTCGGGAATCGCCTGCGCCAGCGCCCGCAGCAGCACATCGACAATCCGCTGCGACGTCTCCACGTTCCCCGCCGCCACCGCCGCTGGCGGGCGCGCATTCACAATCGATCCTTCCGGCGCATGCAGCTTCAACGGCCGCAGAATTCCTTCCGTTGCCGGCGCGTCTTCTGCCAGCAGGCACCGCAGCATATAGAAGCACGCTGAAACCGTGATGGCTCGAACCGCGTTCACGCAACCGGCAACCTGTGGCGACGAATCCGCAAAATCCACGTCCATCGCGCCCATCGCCGCATCGATCCGCAGCCGCACCGCGATCCGAATCGGTTCATCCACCACGCCGTCGCTGTCCAGCCAGTCCTCTGCGCGCCATTCGCCCGTTGGCATCCGGCGCAGCTCTGCGCGCACCAGCCGTTCGGAGTAATCGAGCAGTTCCTCGATCCATGCATTCAGCTTTTCCGTTCCAAACTTCGCCGCCAACTGCTGCATGCGCTGCTCGCCCACGCGGCACGCGCCCATCTGCGCGTCCAGGTCGCCCCCACGCTCGTGATGCGTCCGCACGTTCTTCAGGATCAGGTCCAATACCTCGCGATCCACTTTCCCGCCACGCACCAGGCGTACCGGAGGAATGCGAATCCCCTCCTCAAAGATCGTGGTCGCTGGTCCCATCGAACCCGCAAACCTTCCGCCCACATCGGCGTGGTGCGCGCGATTCGCCACATAGAACTCCGGCTTGCTGCCGCCCTCCAGAAACACCGGCAGCACCATAGTGATGTCCGGCAGGTGCGTTCCCCCCGCATACGGATCATTGAGCAGAACCATGTCGCCAGGTGCAAAGTCTACCGCCGCGATCGCTGCCCGTACGCTCAATGGCATCGAGCCCAGATGGACCGGCATGTGGTCGCCCATCGCGATCACCCGGCCCTGGCCGTCGAAGACCGCGCACGAATAGTCGCGCCGCTCTTTGATGTTCGGCGACAGCGCCGTTCGCCGCAGCGCCGCCCCCATCTCTTCCGCAATCGAGTGCACCGCGCTCTGGAAGATTGCGAGTTCCACCGGATCGGCCGCATTGGCTTTCATCCGCGCGCCTCCTCGCCGATCTCGATCACCAGATTCGACAAGCCATCCACGCGCGCCACGCAGCCTGGAAGCACCAGCGTTGCCGCAGTGTACTCGGTGATCATCGCCGGTCCTGCGATCGCATCTCCCGCGACCAGCTCGTCGCGCCGGTAGAAACGCGTCGGCCTGAAATCTCCATCAAAGTAAACTTCGCGCTCGCCGTAGCAAGCGGCATTTCCATCGCCCGCTTTCAAAGTGCGCATCTCCGGCTCGTAAGGCTCAGTGGCCGCAATCATGCGCAGGCGCACGTTTACAATCTCCACGGGCCGCGCAGAATCGGCAAATCCGTAGCGCTGCCGGTGCGCTTCATGAAACGCCTCGATCGAACGCGTCGTCTTCTTCGGATCGTATCCAACATTGATCTCGTATCCCTGGCCGCGATAACGAAGGTCCACGCTGCGCTCAGCCGAGCCATCGAGACCCTGCACGGCAAATTCGTCTGCGCCCTGCCGCTCCATCTCCGCAAAGCTTTCGCCAAGGCCGCCAATGCTCTCGCCGGGCAGCATTACAGTGCGGGAATAATCGCGGACCGTATCAGCCAGCAGAATCCCAACTGCTGACAGCGCGCCCGGAAGCGCCGGAACCAGCACGCGCGGAATCCGCAACGCCCGTGCCAGCGAGCAGGCGTGCAGCGGCCCTCCGCCGCCAAAGGCTACCAGCGTAAAGTCGCGCGGATCGTGGCCGCGTTCAATCGAGATCACGCGGATTGCCTTCTCCATCTGTGTCTCCACCACACGCAAAATGCCGGCCGCAAACTCCTCTACGGTTCCGAGCGCGCCTTTTTGTTCGCGCATCATGCGTCGCGTCCGCTCGCCATCCAACCGCACGCCGCCGCCAAGAAAGCTCTCCGTGTCCAGCCGGCCAAGTATCAGATTCGCGTCTGTCACCGTTGCTCTCTCGCCGCGCCCAAAGCAAATCGGCCCCGGATCGGCCCCCGCCGACTCCGGCCCCACGCGCAGCATTCCCCCGGCATCGAACCGTGCAATCGATCCACCTCCCGCTCCCGCTGTGTGGATGTCCAGCATCGGCGCGCCAATCGGCACGCCCGCCACCACTGACTCGCGCGTGCGCTCGGCTCCTGTCCTGGCGTCAGCCACAAAAACATCGGTCGAAGTGCCGCCCATGTCGAAGCCGATAATGCGCTCGAATCCCGCCCATTGCGCCATCCGGCATGCGCCCACTACTCCGCCGGCCGGCCCGCTCAGCACGGTGCGCACCGGCTCGGCCGCTGCCATCTGCGCAGCGATAATCCCTCCCGATGACTGCATCACATCCACGCGCCCGCCCGGATGCTCCCGAACAATTCGCTCTTCCAAAGCCAGCAGATAACTTTGCATCCTCGGCGCAAGATACGCGTTCACCACCGTAGTCGATCCGCGCTCGTATTCGCGGAACTCCGGCAAAATGCGATGCGAAGTTGAAACCGGAATCCCCAATCCAAGTAAAGCTTTTTCCAAGCGCAGCTCCGTCGCGGGATTCGCAAACGAAAACAGCAGGCTGATCGCCACCGCTTCGGCCCCGCTCCTGCCGATCGCGTCCGCCAGTGCGGTGAGCTCTTCCTCAGTCGGTTCGCGCAGCATCTCGCCTTCTGCGCTCACGCGCTCTCTAACCCCAAAGCGCAGCTCCTTGGGTGCAAGGCAAACCGGCGCTGGCTGAAACCAGTCGTAGAGGCGCGCTCGCGCCTGCCGCCCGATGGCGATGGTGTCTTCGAATCCGGCTGTCGTGACAAAAGCCACGCGTGCGCCCGTTCGCTCGAGCATCGTGTTGGTGCCCACTGTAGTTCCATGGCGCACTTCCACGTTTTCCGCGCCGCCAAGCTGCCGCACGCCCTCCAGTACCGCGCGTGACGGATCGGCCGGCGTCGAGAATATCTTCTTCACGCGCAGCTTTCCGTCTGCGATGCAAACGCAGTCGGTAAATGTGCCGCCGGTGTCAATCGCAATGCGCAACGCCCTCTCGCCCCCGCACTCACAGCGGCGCAATCTGCGCCTGCTCCACCCATACCAAGACGAGCCGTCTGCTTCTAGTGGCATCCGGGTAGGGTCCCGCTTCCCTCAATTGTCACTTAGAGAGCTGCCACTCAGCGCTTCAGCTCAGGAACTCCGCGATCGCCGCCACCACCGTCTCTTGCTCGTCCTCGCGCAATTCGGGGAACATCGGCAGCGCCAGCACTTCACGCGCGGCGCGCTCGGCCTCGGGAAAATCGCCCTCGGCGTAACCGAGGCTCTTCAGCGCCACCTGCATGTGCAGCGGAATCGGGTAGTAAATCTCCGAGCCAATCCTGCGCGCGGCCAAAAACTCGTGCAGCGCATCGCGCTTCGCTACGCGAATTACATATTGATGCCACACGTGCTTTGCACCTTGCACCTCGCGCGGCAAGACCACTCCTCGCGCCGGATATGGTCCGATCTCCGCCAGTCCAGCCTTTGCAAATAAGCCATGGTAGCGTGCTGCCAGTGTGCGTCGCGCCTCGGTCCAGCCGCCAATGTACTTCAGCTTCACGCTGAGCACCGCTCCCTGAAAGCCATCCATGCGCGCATTCCAGCCCATCTCGTCGTGGCTGTAGCGGCGTCGCATTCCGTGTTGGCGCAGCATCTTCGCCCGCTCGGCCAGCTCATCGCGGTTGGTTGTCACCATGCCGGCGTCGCCCGCCGCGCTCAAGTTCTTGGTGGGATAAAAACTGAACGCCGCCACGTCGCCCAGCCCGCCGGCTTTGACACCGTCCCATTCGGCGCCCCAGGCCTGCGCCGCGTCTTCAATCAGCGTCAGCCCGCGCCCCCGTCTTATACGCACAAACTCCGTCCAGTCCGCGCACTGCCCATACAAGTCGACCGGCAGAATCGCTTTCACGCTCCGCCCCCGTGCTCCGTCCAGAACCTTCTCCACGGCGCTTGCCGACAGATTGAACGTAACCGGGTCGATATCTGCCAGCACCGCCGTGGCGCTGGCCCTGAGAATCGAACTAACCGAAGCGAAAAAGCTGAACGGCGTGGTCACCACGGCCATCCCCGGCCCAATCCCCGCCGCGGCCAGCGCCAACCAAAGCGCGTCCGTCCCTGAGGAGCATCCGATCGCATGGGCGATGCCCAACTGCACGGCCGCAGCCCGCTCAAATGACACCACTTGCTCGCCGAGTATGAACTGCTGCGTCTCGAGAACCTGCCCCAGAGCCTCTAGAAGCTCCCCCTTGATCGGGCCATACTGGCGCTTAAGGTCAAGCATTGGCACGGGCATCGGCACGGCCGTGCTCCCTGCCTTGTCCCGGTTTACCGTGCTACTTTGCTGATTCACTCTATCGATGCTATCAGTCGCTCGTCTGGCCGCATCTCACTTGTCAGGCGGCCAAAATCGGCTCCTCTAAGTGGCCTAAATCCAGTCTTTATTGGGTTTTGACCCCTTGGTGGAGTTGAAAAACGCCTCAAACCCTTATAATGTTGGTACATTGCGGGGTTCTGCCGGTGCCGGGATTTCCAGCACCTAGCCCGCTGCTCTGAGGTACAAAGTTAGACCGTTCGACACAACTTCAATAAGAAAGCAGGAGATCGGCACATGGAGAACAAGCCGGCACAAAATATTCAGGACACCTTTCTGAACACGGTTCGGAAAGATAAAACCCCCATCACGATTTATCTGGTTAGCGGCGTCAAGCTGACCGGCAAAATCCGGTCCTTTGACA
>CAZKJB010000125.1:0-10582 GCA_964552975.1 uncultured Occallatibacter sp.
TGTGTTTGTGCCAGATCGAGGTCGCGGTCGACGCGGCGAAGATAAGGATCGCGATCAGCGGCGTCGCGAGGCCGAAAGCTCCGGCGAGAGCGGCAAGGCCGGCGATGGCTGACGTGAGTACCCATGTCGCGATGGCTCCGAGCTTGCTCGACTTCAGGGTCAGCAAGTAGACAGGGAGACTGAGGATCAGCGTGCAGCAAAGAGCCACGGCGTAATTGCGAGGGATGCCCGTGTCGGACGGGTCGGCTGAGAACGCGTGGCGCAGGAGCAGCGCTCCGAGAAGGGTGACGGCGAGGCACGCAAGCGCGCTCCATACGAACATGCGATCGTAGTGTTTCCAGTGGTGGCTCGAGCGCGGATCGGGCACGCAGGGCTCTCCTTGAACGGGCCGAAATTGAAATTCAGCGTAGCAAATCTTCGAGCGTGGTGCTGAGGTCGGTTTTATCGTCGCGGTATTTCACGATAGCTGCAGCGTAGAGGCTGAGACCCCACTCCTGCCCTTTGCCCTTTGTAACAGCACGAGCGCCGGGAACGACGACAGCGTTTTCGGGAATGATGAGCGGGAGCGGTCCCGATGCGCGGAGTATGTCGCCCTTAACCACATCGAAGACGGGGGTGCCGCGCGTGAGGATGGTCCCGGCAGCCAGCACTGCGCCTTTGCGCACAATGGCGCCTTCATAAACGCCGCAGTTGCCGCCGACGAGAACATCGTCTTCGATTACAACCGGGCTGGCGTTGACCGGCTCGAGCACGCCACCGATCTGCGCGGCAGCGCTCAAGTGTACGCGCTTGCCGATTTGCGCGCACGAACCCACGAGGGCGTGCGAGTCGACCATGGTGCCTTCGTCGACATATGCTCCGGCATTGATGTACATCGGCGGCATGCAGACCACGCCGCGCGCAAGGTAAGCACCGGCACGTACCGAGGATCCGCCGGGGACCACGCGCACTCCATCGCTAGCAGCGAAAAGCCGCGCAGGGTAAGTGTGCTTGTCGACAAATGAGAGCACGCCAGCAGACCGTTCTTCGAGTGCTCCGAGACGAAAGCCGAGAAGAATTCCCTGCTTGACCCAAGCATTCACGCGCCATCCAGTAGGCGAGGAGGCATCGGGCTCGGCTGCCCTGACTTCGCCGAGTTCGATGGCGCCACGCAGAGCGAGGAAAGCTGTCATGGCTGCGGGATCGCCTGCGGCGGCCGCTCCGGCGGCAAAGTACCGCTCGATTGTTGGTTGAAGGTCGTCGAGATGCATCGCATCCTGAGTCTATCAATAACAAGTGTGGCGGGAACAAGTGTTGCGGGCCGGAGCGCATGGACCGCACGCGAACCGGCCAAGGCGCGAGAAACGTGGCCGAGACATTACCTTCGCGTAGCGAGGACCAGGAGGTGTTATTGACGATAAAAGTTATGCAGCCTTATCGTCGGGGGAACTACAAGTATATTTACGGGCGGAGGCAGCGACGATGAAAATCAAGCATATTGGAATTGCGAGCGCTGCGGCGCTGATTTTGATGATGGCGTCGAGCGCGGCGTGGGCGCGCGATATTCCCACCACAGGATTGACGATTGACGACGTCGCTGCGTGGCTGCAGAGCAAGGGCTATCAAGCGCAAGTGGAGACTGCCAGTGACGGTACGCGCCACCTGATGAGCTTGACGGGTGGCGTGAAGTTTGGCGTTTATCTCTTCGACTGCAAGGGAGACACTTGCGGTTCAATGCAGTTTTCTGCCGGTTTTACGACACACGGCAAATTCGATATTTCGCGAATGAACGAATGGAACCGGAAGAAACGCTGGGGCCGGGCATACTACGACAGCGTCAACGATCCCTGGGTGGAAATGGATGTGGATTTGACTCCCGGCAGCAGTTACGAATTACTGGACGACGAACTCGCGACCTGGGACACCGCGCTGGCCGCCTTTGTGACGATGTACGACTTGAAATGAGCACACTGGAGTCGTCAGTCTCCCGCCGCGTCTATTGCGTCGAGGGCGGGCTTGAATTGCAGCCGTTTGTTCTGCGCGATGGGTTGAAGCCGGAAACAGTTCTCGCCGGATGGAATCAAGGCCAGCGGAATGGGCGCATCGCCCCGCCGCCCATGGAAATTCTTCGATTCAAGCCATGCGCACAGCCTGGGATCGCGAATCTCGGTGTGGCCCTTCCAAAAATCGGGCGCCAGCCCGCACTGAATCAGCAGGTGGTCGAGGAGTAGCTCGATCACGGCGTTGTCCTGGGGGAAGTAGCGGCGCACGTCGACGGCGCCGACTTCGACACCGGTGAACTCGCGGCCCTTACATTGCGTTTTGACAACCATCGTGCCCCACACTTCCATGAGGATGTGGCAAGTCTAAGGAGAAACGGCGCGGATTGCGCCGCGGACTGACATAAAAACGGGCTCGAGTTCCTGAATTGAAAGATGCCCCGGAATGACATCAATTCGGGAAGGACCGCAGCCGGGATTTTGGACCGTCTGGGGTATCGGGAATCGAGCGAAACCCTCCATTCATATGCGATACTCGAAACGGCATGTACAAACGGATCGTGTTAAAGCTATCGGGTGAGGCACTGGCAGGTGATCGCGGTTTTGGCCTCGATGCCGATAAAGTATCCGAAATCACAGGTGAACTGGCGGAGATCCACGCTCTGGGCGTGGAAATTGGGCTGGTGGTGGGCGGCGGCAACTTTTTCCGCGGCGTTGAAGAACAGGCCAAGGAGATGGACCGGGTGAGCGCCGACAACATGGGCATGCTCTCTACGGTGATCAACGCGATTGCGCTGCAGGATGCGCTGGAGCAGCGCGAAGTGCAGTGCCGCGTCATGACCGCGGTTTTCATGAATCAGATCGCCGAGCCATATATCCGGCGCCGCGCCGTGCGTCATCTTGAAAAGGGCCGCGTGGTGATCTTTGCCGCCGGCATCGGCAACCCCTTCTTCTCTACCGATACGGCAGCGAGCCTGCGTGCCATGGAGATCAAGGCCGACGTGCTGCTGAAGGGCACAAAGGTGGAGGG
Source organism: uncultured Occallatibacter sp. (assembly GCA_964552975.1). Taxonomy (GTDB): domain Bacteria; phylum Acidobacteriota; class Terriglobia; order Terriglobales; family Acidobacteriaceae; genus Telmatobacter. The sequence continues at coordinate 3,010 of CAZKJB010000125.1, forward strand.
CATCTACAGCGCGGACCCGGTGCTGGTGAAGGACGCCGTGAAGTACGACGTGATTACCTATATGGATATTCTGCAACAGGGGCTGAAGGTGATGGACCTTACCGCAGTGAGCCTTTGCAAAGACAACAACCTGCCCATGATCATCTTCAATATGAACCGGCCGGGGAACATTCGGCGGGTCGTGCAGGGCGAAAAGGTCGGATCGCTGGTTACGGCGTAAAGGCGGCGATCAGCCTCAAACTGCCAGCCCCAGCTTTTCTCGCAGCGGTCCTGGAAGTCGCCCAGGTCACAGGGTCCGCCCTCAATGAACGGGATCGCCTCGCCATTTCGGTATCGCAGGATCATTTGCCTCATCAGCATGCAACTCAAGGCTAGAAGGTACAAGCAAATTGCTGGCCATGGAGACGTCTAACTGTTTGTGGAGACCCGCAAGCCAGCGCCGCTGAAAGCTCTGACAGGCTTGCGCTGCTTTGCGGCTCTCAATATCGTCCTTTTTCACTTCTCTAATCCACAGTGGTTCGGGTTTATGGCGCCGGTCGTGAACGCCGGCTTCATCTCGGTCAGCTATTTCATCCTGCTGTCGGGATTCGTGCTTGGCTACAACTACAATGCGCGGGCCCAAAACGGGGAACTGGATCGCAAGCGATTTTGGGAAGCGCGGTTTACCCGCATCTATCCCATTTACTTTCTCAGCCTGGTTTTAAGCCTGCCGCAGCTTTCGGGCGAATACCCGACGCACACCCATGCGATGTTCTGGACGGGAGTCGTGCTTACTCCGCTGCTCCTGCAGGGATTTATTCCCGCGATTGCGACGTTTCTGAATACGCCGGCCTGGACGATGTCGGCCGAAGCTTTCTACTACGTGCTGTTTCCGTGGATTGCGCGGTGGAAGCGTCCGGAGCGGATCGCGACCCACCTGACTAAGATGACAGGCTTGTGGATGCTGGGCCTGGTTCCGGGAGCTCTTTATATTGCGCTGAATCCCGACGGCATTCGACATCCCGACCGCTTTAGTTATGGCCCGTGGTTGTGGGCTTTGAAATACACACCCTATACGCATCTGGCCAGCTTTGTATTCGGCGTGATGCTGGCAAATCTCGACCAGTTGGTGCCCCGCGCGAGCCATTTGCGCCTAGCTCTCGGGATCGTCGGATTTGGCGGAATCTACGGGATTCTGTGCATGGGGCCGCTTGTGCCATACGCCATGGTGCACGATGGATTACTGATGCCGCTGTTTGGATGCATCGTCCTTGGGCTAGCAGGCGACAACGTGCTTGCCCACGTGCTGGGTATACGCCCGCTGGTGTTTGTGGGCGAGGCAAGCTATTGCCTTTACCTTCTCCACTTCAATATGTGGAATCTGCTTCACCAAACGCACGTGCTCGACGCGCTTGGCCTGAGCCGCTTCGATCCATGGATCAGCTATGTGCTGCTGATCGTGATGGCGATCCTGGCTCTACACTTTATTGAGAAGCCGGCGCAGCGCAAGCTGCGGGAGTGGATGCACGCAACCAACGCGTTGCAGGTGCATGAAGCAGGGAGCAGAGAATAGGGGTCAGCGAAGAGTTCTGAGAAGTGAGCAGCGAAAAAGCCCAGCCAAATTGGCTGGGCTTTTTCGCTGGATGATGGACCCGGTTATGGCGTGACCGTTTGCAAAGCATGATTGCCGTGTGGAATGGCAATGATTGCGGTCGGGTTTGCGGAGGTCGGATAAGGAGTGGCCTGATTCGTTTCCAACGCGCCCGTATTGGGGTTCAGCTTGAAGCCGGAGGCGGAGTTGCCCAGATAGTTGGCCGTGTAGACATATCGGCCGAGTGCCGGATCGACGACGATCGACACCGGCTGGGTGTCTGTACCGTTGCCTGACGACGACGTGGCATTGACGACCGTGGAGGGCGTGCCCGTGGGAAGAGCGATGGAGTAAGCCGAAACCGAGTTGTCGAGAGAGTTGGCAACGTAGATATAGATGCCGCGGGGATCGATAGTGATCGCGGACGGTTCATCGCCGGTCTTAAAGGGCCCATTGACCATGAAGTTCAACACATTGCTCGATTGCACTGTATAGCCGATCAGATCGTTTGAAGCGTAATCGGTGACATAAACGAAGCGGCTGGTCGGATCGGTGGCGAGCGCCGAGGGCTTGACGCCTGACTGATATGGGCTGCCCGAGGTGACGGTTAACGCGCCGCCGGAGCCGACCGAGAAGCCAAATATCCACCCGGGATTGGCATTGCTGGTGGTGACTCCGCCCGGGTTGTACGCGGACTTATCGACTGCGGTGACGTAGACGGCGGCGTTGGTGGCAAGCGCAGCGACGCCGGTGGGCAAAATCGTGTCGGTGGCGTAACCGGGAACCACGAGAGGAATCGTTGCTGTGGCCGAGCCGATGGTGCCGGAGCTGAGGGCGTACTCAGTGAGCGTGCCGGAGGTTGTACCTGAAATCACGTAGAGGTAGGTTCCCGCGGAATTTACTGCGATGGATACGGGCGCGGCCGCAAGCGTGACCACGTCTTTCTGGGTGAGAACGCCGCTGCCGGCAATGGTGAAATGGACAACCGTTTTGTTTCCCTGGTTGGCAACATAAAGGTTCGTTTCGTCAGAGGTAACGGCCATGGCGACTGGGAGCGTGCCGCCCGAGGAGACGATCGGCTCGGCGGTGCGCAGGGCGCCGGAACCGGCGTCGGCGGCAAAGGTTTGGATTTGTCCGGCGCTGCCGGCCGAAGTACCGGCAGAGTCGGCCACGTAGACGATGTCGATCGACACCAGCTGGCAGGCAGTCAGGAGAGTGGCCAGGATCAGGCCGAATGCAGAGACCAGAAACAGCTGGCTCAATTTACTGAACTTCATGCGCTTCCTTCGTCATGGGCCATCGGTTGCAAGCCCTAAGAAACTCGTTTATGTTGCCCCGTCGTTATTGTAAGAGCCTCGAACGGGGAGCTGCCACCGGATCGATTGGCCCAGCGGCCTCAACGAAAAGTCTTGCCTAGTAAACTCCGGCTCCGGTGCCGTTGTGCGGGACGGCCGCCACGGCCGTCGGTTGAGCGTTGGTCGAATACGGAGAAAACTGCGAATCCAAGAGTGAACCGTTGCCGGTCGTAATTTGAAAACCGGAGACGTTGTTGTCGAGAAAGTTGGCGGTATAAAGAAAGTGGTTCGTCGATGGATCGATACCGATGGCGATTGGCTGCAGGCCTGCAGCGTACGTGCCGATGCGTGTAAGCACTCCGCTGCTCATGGAAAATGCGGCAACAGAACCATCAAGCGAGTTGGCAACGTACGCGTAAGAAAATGAGGGATCGACGGCGATGGCCGAGGGCTGGTTACCGGAGGGATAGGGACTTCCGGAAAGCGGCGACAGATTGCCGGACGATACGGAAAAGCCTCGGACGTTGCCGCTTGCGAAATCGGTGGCATAAACGTAGGTGCTGGTGGCGTCGCTGGCAATGGCTGAGGGCTTGACGCCAGCCGCGTAGGGCGACCCGCCCAGGGGAGCGAGCACTCCGCCGGCTCCGACCGAGAATCCGAAAATGTATCCGACGGTAGGCGATACAGACGAATCATAGGCGCTGATGTAGACATCATTGCCGTTGGCAAGCACGGTGACAGCCGTGGGCACGATGACGTGCGTGGAGCCAGCGCCGGATAGGGTAAGCGGCCAGTAATCGCCGTTCACGGCGGTGTTGACCGCCGGCGATGTGATCGTGACCGGCGTGTTGCCTGAAGCGGCGGTCAGCGGAAATACGGCGATCGAACCGGAACAGGGAGCGGCGTTGGAACACAGAGGGAGCGGCTGGTAAGTATCGACAACGAACATGTTGGATTTGTTCGCCGCGACCGCCAGCGGGAAGATTCCCGGCGTATTGATTGTGTTGTACGGATAGAGCTTGCCATCGGTGCCAATGATGAATTGAACGATGGTGTTGTCGTCGTGATTGGCCACAAAGAGGTTCAGGTTGTCGGCGGAGACGGCCTCGGCCACCGGGTTGCGGCCTGCTGACGGAAAGGGCGACGTGGGAATTGGGCGCATGCGGCCCGACTCCGAGTTGATCTCGAAGACGTCGATCTCACCGTAGTTTTCAGCTCCGGCGGCTTTGGCGCTGGTGACGAAAACGAAATCGACGGTAAGCGTCTCACAGGCAGTAATAAAGGAAGCCGCCAGAAGGCTGGCCGCGGCAACCAGGGCAAGGGCAAAACCAGAGTGAAAGTAGCCATTTTTTGCAGCCTTCGAGGTCGCCGCTCGCTGATGGTCGCGGCGACTCGACTCTGTTGGCTCGGCGATCGTCCCACTCTGGTCTTGCGATCGCTGGCTCGATCTGTTCAACTTCATGCGCATCTTTCGTTAATGCGGCCCCTGGTGGAGCCCATCCAAAAAAATCGAGTTTGAAATCGAATCCTGAAACAAGAGCCGGCTCGCCCTACTCATATCCATCGGGTCGGCCGGAGCTGAGCGAAGCTAATTTGTACGCCCGTCCATCAGGCACCAGCTCGGAGGACCCTGAAGCGTGTAAGTGCTGGTGACGCGCATGGCATTGAGTTCGCCCGAATTCGGGTCGAGCACGCGTCCCGTCACGGTGGAGTCGTATTGGTTTGCTTCGAAAATGAATTGGTCCGAGGGGTCCTCGACGATGCACTGAGAGCCCGATCCGGAGCCGAACGGCTCGCCGGCGATATAACTCAATTGATATGCAGGCGCAGTGGTGAGGAAGTATCCGGCGATGCCGCTTTCCGGGTTGGGTCCGGTGACGTTGTTCCCCTGATTGGCCAGGTACACAAACTTGCCCTTCGACTCGACGAGGATATCGCTGGGGTTGCCGAGCGTGGGATCATCGGGGATTGTGCCGCTTGGCTCAGCCTGCAAGGCGCCGCCGGTGCCCACAGTAAAAGGCAGAATCTGGCTGGGCGAAGTGGTTGAGGCGCCGTTGAAGGTGATGGTGATGGGCTCGTTATCCAGCACGTAGATCACGCCGGAAGCATTCCTGATGGCGGTGCCCTGGTGAATGCCGAGCGGCTGAGCGCTGTTCTGGCTCAGCGTCAACTGGCCGCTGGTGCTCGAGTAGCTGTAGGGCCACACCGAGGTTCCGCCCGTGTAAGGGTAGGAGGCCGGTGTCGTGGTGCCGGTGAGCGTGAGAACAGTTCCGCCCGAAAGAAGAAAGTCGACCGGATTCGCCGGCACCGGGAAATAATTCAGCGGCTGGCCGCTGGCTGCGGTCACCTGAGCGTTGACAACGAGCGACAGGCGGCCCGTGGTGCTGTCAACTTTGAAGACGGTAATATCGCCGCAGGTGGTAGTAGCCGATCCCAGAGCACGTGCGCAACTGTCAGTGATCGAGGGGTTGGCATTATCGGGCGAGTCGTGGTCGAGAACCAGCAGATAGCTGCCCGTGGTGTCGGCGATGAGCCGAAAAGGGTTGATGCCCTGGGTAAAGAACGTCGCCTGCGGCGTGAGGATGCCATTTCCGCCGACCGCGAATTCTTCGATGTTGGCGTTGGTGCACTGGTTTGCACCGGTACCGTAGCAATTCCCGCTTCCCGATCCGTTAACACCGCGATTAAGAACGTAAAAGAACCGGCTGCCGAGGGTTAGGACCGCACGAACCGGGTTAGCGCCTCCAGATGAAACAGGAAGGCCATGGATGGCCGTCAACTTGCCCGTATTGTGATCGATGCTATAGCCGGTAATGATGCCGTTATTGCCGGACGATGCGGTGGTGGTTCCAGTTATGTACAAGTAGCCAACCGCATAACTCTCAATGCAAGACGATATGCCAAATACGATGCCCGCCGAGAGAGCGCCCATGCATAGCGCCTTGCCGAATTTCCTGAACGTCATGCTATTCCTTCATCCTGGTCAGGCCTGCGCCGCCAGGTTTGGTCGTTCCACAGCAGTGCTGGGTTGGGATGGAGTCCCTGATGAATTGTAAAAGGCGAGGGCTTGTTGTGCCTAGTTCCTGCCTTAAAGTAGGCAGAATCTTGCTTTTTCGTTGAGTACCCTGCCTCGAACAGCCCAACGCATGATTGTGCCGCGGTGGGATTCAATTTTCCGGAAAACGGACAGCCTTTAGACGGCTCGCGGCCTTAAATGTCAACGGAATGTGACGCGCGAGTTGGCGCCCCATTTACCATACGCGGCACGAGTTTACAGGGACCATCGGCTGGCCCTTCTTGCAGCCGAAAGCCTTCCCGAACTCATCGAAGTTCCGCACGCTTCCGATGACGCGCCACTTGCCGGGCGAGTGTGGATCAATGAGGGCGTATTGTCGGGCATTGGCTTCTGTCTGGTTCTGACACCAAACCTGCGCAAAGCTGATGAAATAGCGCTGCGCCTCAGTGTAGCCGTCGATTTTCTCATCGATGGACTGGCCCTGTGCCGCGAGGGCGTCGAGAAGGGCTGCGTAGGCGATGCGCAGGCCGCCGTTGTCAGCGGTGTTTTCACCCAATGTGAGATGCCCGTTCAGGGTCTGTGCGGGCGCCTCGCTTGTGGCTAGGGCAACCTGAAATCCGCTGTATTCGTCGGCTACACACTCGGTGCGGGCAGCAAACTCATTATGATCGGCGGGCGTCCACCAATCGCCCAGGCTGCCCTTGGCGTCGAACTGCGAGCCCTGGTCGTCAAAGCCATGGGTCATTTCGTGGCCTATTACTGTACCGATTGCTCCATAGTTGACCGCAAGGTCGGCCTTGAAATCGAAGAACGGCGGCTGCAGGATGCCGGCCGGGAAGTTGATGTCGTTGAAGCTCGTGCTGTAGTAGGCATTCACGGTAGGCGGCGACATATGCCACTCTTTTTCGTCGACCGGCTTGCCCAGCTTGGCAAAGTTGTAGTTCTCATCGAAGACGTTCACGTGGTGCAGATTGCCGATGAGGTCTGTGCGGTCGACCTTGATGCTGGAATAGTCCTTCCACTTATCCGGGTAGCCAATTTTTTGGCGAAACATGGCCAGCTTTTGTTCGGCGGCCTTTTTTGTCTCATCGGTCATCCACGGCAACGTCTTGATGTCGTCGCCGAGGGATTTTTCGAGCGAGGCGACGAGCTTTTCCATGCTGTCTTTGGCCCCAGGCGGAAAGTTCTGTTTCACCCAGTCCTGGCCCACAGCCTCGCCGAGGGATGCGTCGGTCAGGCTGGTGCACTGCTTCCAGCGTGCCCGCGGCTCCTGCTGCCCACCCAGCGTCTTATCGAAGAAAGCGAAATTTTCGTCGAAGAAGGCCTTGGGCAGATCGTCGGCCTGGCCGTGCAGCACCTGCCAGCGCAGATAGCTCTTCCACGATTCGAGCGGCTCCGATTGCAGCAGGCCATTCAGAGCCTTGAAGAAATCGGGCGTGGCGACATTCAGCGTGTCGAAATGGCCAATGCCGACACCATGAAAGTAGTTGTTCCACTCATAGGCGGGAGTGAGCTTGTCAAGATCGGCGACTGTGTAGATGTGGTAGCGATTCGCGGGCTGGCGAAGATCCGTCCGGCTCATGGAGGCTTTGGCCATCGCGGTTTCAATTTCAAGCACCGCTGCAGCTTCTTTGGCAGCCTGATCGGGCGTGTCTCCGGCCAGCGCGAACATTTTTTTCATGTGCTCAATGT
>CAZKJB010000126.1:0-10567 GCA_964552975.1 uncultured Occallatibacter sp.
ACTCGACGACGAAGAACAAGAAGACCACTACGGGTCGTCTCGAGATGAAGAAGTTTTGCAAGCGCTGCCGCAAGCACCAAACGCACAAGGAAGCGAAGTAGAGAAAAACAGGGATCAGGGAACAGGGATCAGGGATCAGTTTGAACCGTGCCGAGCGAGCCTCGGCGGCACGCGGAAGGAAAGACAAGCGGACCCCTGAAATCTGAACCCTGACCCCTTGAAACAGGGGCGTAAGCTCAACGGCTAAACTGTCGGTCTCCAAAACCGAACTTGGGGGTTCGAATCCCTCCGCCCCTGCCAGTTTAGGAAGACAGCTTTTAGCTGCCCGCTTTCAGCTCTCGGCTTCGGCATTGGCAGACCGGGCCGAAGAGGAGAAAGCTGGATGATGTTCTAAGCTAAAGGCTGAAGGCACGAAGCTGAAATCGGGTTTTTCGGGAATGCGGCCGGACGGCGGTTGCGAAGGGTTGGAAATATGGCGACGAAAACGGAATTGGAAAAAGGCAACGACCGCTCTCAGAAGCGGCAGGATCCAGGCGCGCTCCAGGAGTTTAGCGGCAACGCGCTGGGCAAGTGGGGTGAGTTCACCGGATTTCTACACGACGTGCGCGCGGAGATGCGAAAGGTTGTAACGCCCTCGAGGAAAGAAGTGCAGGTGACGACGGGAGTTGTGATCATCGCAACCTTCCTGTTCGGCTTGTTTTTCTTCATCGTCGACAGCATCTTTCGCATCGGCGTGTATGGGTTGCTGGGCAAATTAGGTGGAATGCAGTAGCCGGTGAAACCAGGAATCGAGAACAGAATGGCGGATGAGTTGGAACAACCCGTAGTAGCGCAGGTTGACGCGCAGGCCGACGAAGCGGAACAACCGCAGGCAGCCGGAACAGAACCGGAGCCGGTGAAGAACGAGAATTTTCGCTGGTACATCCTGCACGCCTACTCGGGCTTTGAGCGCAAGGTGCGCGAGTCCATTGAGAGCCGCGTGCAGGCCTTTGGTTTGAAGAACCGCGTGGGCCGCGTGATGATTCCCACCGAGCCTGTGACGGAGATTGTCAACGGCAAAAAGCGCACCGTGGAGCGCGTCTTCCTGCCCGGCTACGTGCTGGTTGAGATGGAGTTGGACAACGAGCTTTGGCACGTTTTGAAAGACACGCCAAAGGTGACGGGATTTCTGGGCACTGGCGACAAGCCTGTGGCGCTTAGTGAGGAAGAAGTGAGTTCCATCCTCTTCCGCAGCGAGACCGCCAAGGACAAGCCGCGGATGAAGATCAAGTTTGAAAAGGGCGAACAGGTGCGCATCACCGACGGGCCGTTTGCAAACTTCAACGGCGTGGTCGACGAAGTGAACGAGGACCGCGAAACGTTGAAGGTAATGGTGACCATCTTCGGGCGCTCGACGCCGGTCGAACTCGAGTTCGGCAAGGTAGAAAAGATTGAGTAGTTGCAGCTTCGGGCAATTCGCTTCCAGCTTCTAGCCGGTTCGGCCACTGGCGGCCGACGGTTGAAAGCGAACGCTTGAGCGCAACACCAAAATTTGCAAAGAAACTGACCAGCCGATAGCTCATAGCCAGGAGCGAGGAGCTGGTTGAAGAAGGAATCGACACATGGCACCTCCGAAGAAGATTACCGGCTACGTCAAACTGCAAATCGAAGCCGGCAAGGCCACGCCCGCGCCGCCAGTCGGCCCGGCTCTGGGCCAGGCGCAGGTCAACATCATGGAGTTCTGCAAGCAGTTCAACGCCAAGACGCAGAACAAGGAGATGGCCGGGCTGATTATTCCGGTCGTCATTACGGTTTACGCGGACCGCACCTTCAGCTTTATCACCAAGACGCCTCCGGCGGCGGTGCTGCTGAAGAAGGCGGCGGGGATCGACAAGGGATCGGGCACGCCCAACAAGGAAAAGAAGGGCAAAGTGACCGAGAAGCAGGTGCGCGAGATCGCCACGCAGAAGATGCCGGATTTGAATGCGGCATCGGTCGATGCGGCGGTGAAGAGCATCAAGGGCACGGCCCGCTCGATGGGGATTGAAGTCGTCGGATAGGCCGTAATTCAGACTGGATCGACACAAAGGCCCTCCTGATCGGAAGGGCCTTTGTGTTTGTCGGCGATCGAAGCGTAGGAATTCTGAGTCCGACATGCGGGAGCGAATTAGCGATCCTTCACCTCATAGCGGGCTACCATGCCGGCGAGCATATGGTCGCTGATGTGGCAGTGATAGAGCCAAATGCCGGTGGCGTCGGGAACCATATCCGCTGTGACCATCTGCGCGGAAGTTACAGCAACAACATCGGTGCGCTGGCCGGCAATCATGACTGTGTTGCCGTGCCAGTGGGGCGTGTGCGCGTTGTTAAAGTCGCCGAGTGTAGCCACGTACCAGCGCACATGGTCACCTTTGTTCATCGTCATCATGGGCATGTTTCCGTAGATGTATCCGTTGATGGACCACTTGACGTTTGTGAAGACGAAGCCGGTATTGGCAATGGTGCCGGCTATTCCGGTGGCAGTAAGGACGCCGAATTCTCCGCGATTGACACCTTTGGGATCGGTGGTGTGGTCGCGAATATTGTCCTCGACATACCAGCTCTCGTTTTCGTTGATGGCGATGAACATCGTTGCGAACTCGTGGTCGACATCTTTCGGCCGCCCATCGGGAAGCGCCATGCCGCGACTGGTCACGACGATCATTCCCATCAGGCCCGAAGCCACGTCGCGCAACTCGTCGCAATGCGAGTGGTAAAGCCAGAAAACCGAGCTGGGATCTGCGGGGCCTGGGCCTGCACGCTCGGGAATTTGCCAGGTGTAAGTATGCGTAGTGCCGGGCGCCACACATCCGTCTTCCTTGTCTGCTCCCGCGGTTCCGTCGTTATAGTCCGCGCCCTCTGAGTCCTTCTGGTACAACACGCCGTGCGGATGCATGCTGTAGGGGTGCGTCGCGTTGTTCTTGAAGACGATCTTGATGGTGTCGCCCACTTCTCCACGAAGAATCGGCCCAAGAATCCCAAGGTACTGTTCTTCGGCGCTGCGCGGTTTGAGCGTCGAAAACGTCGCATCGGTGTATTCGCGATACATAGCTTTTTTGTTGACGCGGCCGATCTGGTGCGGGCCCGGTTCTGTAAAGCCTTTGGCAATGTCATCGAATGGCATGCCCATGGCCTCGTCGCGGCCTGATGGCGCGTAGTCCCATTGCACTTCGTCAGCGGCAACATAGTAAGTGCGCGTTTTTCCAGCATCCGTTTTTCCGGTATCTTGAAACGGCGCGGCGACCGCGCACAAAGATTGCATGCAGAGGATGGTTCCAACCAGGCATGCAGCCGCGACAGCGAGGCCCCCAGGTCTTTCCGGCTTCATCTTTCCTCCGAAGGGAAGGGAATATGGGCTAGGGTAGCATGGCGGCGCAAGGAATCTGAATGCCAAGTAGTGGATCAGTTTGAACGGGATCCGGTATTCGGAGACAAAGCTTCGCAGATCTTGCTCAGTGAACGCGCGGCGAAAGCCCACGCCGGTTCACGGCGCCCGGAAGGCGCGGCGCGCGCCGGCGATAGCGCGACTTAAGCGGCTCGCTGTTCGACGGCAGGCGAGAACCAGCGCTTGCAATACGTGGCAAGGTCGGCGATGGAGGCCTCGCCGCCACGGAAGCCGACATAGGCGTCGGGCCTGACGAGCGTAATGGATGCTTTCAAGCCGAAAATATGCTGAAATTGCTTCGCCGTCTCGTCCTGCGGCGGTTGAATGACAACGACATCGATCATGTCCTGCCATGGCGAAATAGATTGGGAGATCTTTTCGAGTGCAGGCGCGGGGTCAGCAAAATTGGCCGCAAGAAGCGTGAATCGAGAAGGATTGAGCAGGGAAAATAGCCGAATTGCTTCACCTTCTCCAGCTCCATTCGCCGGGCGCAGCGAACTATCGGGCACGCGGTCACCGGCGAGGAGCGAGCCATCGGCAAAATGCTCGTCAGATATCGGGCTGTTCCTATAGTTCAGCGAAATCTGACTGATCCGCGCGGTGGCTGTCTCCTGCACAAAATCAGCGCTCGCAAGCCACGGGACTACGTGCAGGAAGAAACTTCTCATAATCGAACTGCTCGTTCCCACGATCTCCGTCAGGCCCTCGGTTCTATGTATGATGGAGCGCATCACGGGAAGGCGGTCCTGCTCATAGGTGTCGAGTAATTCCTCGGCTGCTTTCGCCTGCGACACGAATGCCAGCTTCCACCCCAGGTTGATCGCATCCTGAATTCCGGTGTTCATTCCCTGGGCGCCAGCCGGACTGTGAATGTGCGCGGCGTCTCCCGCCAGGAAGATCCGGCCAACCCTGAGTCGCGAGACCATCCGGCTGTTGATGTGAAACCATGAGCTCCATGTCATCTGCCGCAGGCGCGCCGCCACGTGCGAACGCTGATCGTAAATCGACTGCAACTGTTCCAAGGTGGGCGGCGCATCGTTCGATTGCGCAGCATCCGGCTGCTCGGCTGAAGGATTCGTTGCTACCATCCGAAATTCGCTGCCGCCCAAAGGAAACAGTCCCATGAAGCCGTGCTCCGACGAAAAGATGTGAAAGTCGGTGTTCGCCAACTGGCTATCGATGTGCACATCGCCGAGTACGTAGTTTTGGCTGAAGGTACTCCCCTTGAAATCCAGACCGAGGCTGCTGCGCACAATGCTGTGCGCGCCCTCGGCGTCAATCATGTAAGCAACGTTGAGCTCCTCGAGCTGGCCATCCAAATGCTCAAGAGTCGCTGTGATGCCGTTGGGATGCTGCGCGAAGGCCGCCATCTTGACTCCCCACTCTACCGCGGCGCCTTCTGCCTCCAGCGCCTCCCGCAGAATTCTTTCTGTCTCGGTTTGAGATAGAAACAGAAGATAGTTGTACCGGCTTTCGATTCTTGCGAAATCGATGCGCGCCAGGCGCTTCCCATCGCCATAAATATCACCACCGGTGGCATGATTGCCAAGCCGGACAAATTCGTCGGCCAATCCGCGGAGTTCCATCTCTTCCAGAGTCCTGGCCTGAATGCCCATTGCGCGCGATGTGGTTGCGGGGCCGTCCGCTTCGTCGACGATCCGGACGGCAATACCAAAACGCTTCAATTCAAGCGCAGCCATGAGCCCTGTGGGGCCGCCGCCGGCAACGAGAACGGTGGGATTGAATTCATTGGGCATAGGAGTTCCTCCTCCGCAGTTCGCCTTTAGGGCACGTCCAGTTAGATGTGCGACTCTGGCGGGGAGTCTACGAGGCCTGCCAGTTTTTGACGAGGAATTCAATGCACTTGAATCAATATCGCCGCACTTAAACGTCGCGGCCCGCCGGCTGAATGCCCAGGATTTCGATCTCGAGGCCACCGAAATCGGGGTGGTCGTTTTCGCGGATGCGATAGGCGACATCGATCAAGCTGCCCTTTGCCAGACCCAGTGAGGAGGAGAGTCCCGCCAGGCCCCAACCGACGGCACGAATTGAACTGCTTGGCGCCGCGCTCGCCTGGGGAAGCGACGAAACCCCATTTTCCGATGGGCCGGAAGCCTGCGCCAGGTCGAGAGATGCAAGTTCCAGGCACAAATGGCGTTCCTTCATAATGCGTGGCGGAGAGAGCAAACGCGTATTGCGCGCCACGAACACGGGCTCGGGGTTGCCGTGACCGAGCGGCTCGAGTTTGCGCAGCCATCCGGCAAGCACCGGGGTAATGCGGTCGAGCGGCAGTTCGGCGTGGATGCGCAAAACGCGCTCCGGTTCGAGGGCGGCCAGGTGTGCGGCGGCATAGCCGCGCAGGCGAAGCTTAAGCTCTGGCAGCGACGCGGCGGGCAGCGAAAAGCCAACTGCAAAGGCGTGTCCGCCGAATCGCGTGAAAAGATCACCGCAGCTCTCGATGGCGTCGAGCAATGCAAATCCGTCGACAGAACGGCCGGAACCATACGCCACACCATCTTCGAGGCTGACGAGGATAGCAGGCTTTGCGGTGCGTTCCACGACGCGCGAGGCCAGGATGCCGATGACGCCGCGATGCCAGCCGTCGCCATCGACTACCAGCAGGCGATCTCGGCGAAGCTCTTCGTCGACCTCAAGCCGCGCTTCGATTGTGGCCAGCGCGGCGGCTTCGACGTCGCGGCGCTCGCGATTCAAACGCTCCAGCTTGCCGGCCAACTCCGCCGCGCGGGCGACGTCACGCGTCAAGAAAAGTTCGATGACGTCGGAGGCCACATCCATGCGGCCGGCAGCGTTGATGCGGGGCGCGAGGCGAAAGGCGACATCGAATCCGGAGATTTGCCTGGCTGCCGGATCGAGGGCCGCGGCAGCAAACAGTGCGCGCAGCCCAGCGCTGGCGGGACGACGTAACTCGCGCAGGCCGAGTGCGGCGATGGTGCGATTTTCGCCGTGCAGGGGAACGGCGTCGGCAATGGTGGCAATCGCCGCCATCTTCAAAAAACTGGGCAGCGTCTTCTCTCGGGTCTTCGCCGGATCGCGCCGTTCGAGCAGCGCCTGCGCAAGCTTGAGCGCAATGGCTGCCCCGCAGAGTGATTTCTCAGGATAGGCGCAACCGGGCTGATTCGGATTCAGAATCGCCAGCGCATCGGGAAGAGCATCGTTCGCGCCCGGAAGGTGGTGATCCGTGATGATGAGGTCAAGGCCGAGGCGGCGTGCCGTTTCAGCTTCAGCATATGCGCGCATGCCGGTGTCGACCGTAATCACCAGCCGCACACCTTCAGCGTGTGCCGCCTCCAGCACACTCGATTGCATCCCGTAGCCGTCGCGCAGCCGATGAGGAACATGGAATCGCGCCTCACCGCCGAGCATCTCAATTGCTGTCTTGAGCAGGACCACCGCGACGGTTCCGTCCACATCGTAATCGCCGTAGAGCAGCACCGGCTCGCGCAGGGCGATGGCTCGCTCAAGCCGCTCAACAGCAGCCGACATGCCGAGCATGAGCATTGGATCGTTGAGGTGCGCCGGTTCAGGATTGAGGAAAGCGTAGGCCTCGCTAGCCTGCGTAATGCCGCGGGCCACAAGCAACTCGGCGAGCACAAGTGGCAGCCGCGCCTCTCGCGCCAAAGTCGCGGATTCTTCAGGATGCGCCTCGGCCACCACCCAGCGCTGGCGGGGCCGCATCCCCACCTCGCGGACTTTAGGCAGCTTGCGGGGCGCAGTGATGGAGGGAATTTGCGTGCCCGGACTGCTCACGCCGTTTACTCGTCCTCGTCGTCGTGCGAATGCGCGTCGTCGATTACGATGTCCTGAAAGCTTTCCAGGTTCTCAAGCAGCGACTGGTAGCGCTCATACCACTCCGCAGTGGTCTCGTGCAGAAAGACAATTCCCTCATAGATGAAGCCAAGCTGGATGTAGCCCAGCATTCCCGCATATTTGCGCAGCCACTTGGCCTCAACCAGCTCGGTGGCTTCTTCATCGGGGAAATTCATTTCGCCAGCTTCTTCAATAAGCGCGTCGAGCTCCTCGCGCTCCAGCGTCATCTCGCTGAAGGTGACAAAGGGAGCGCCCACGTGCTTGGCCATCTCCACAAAGTCCTTCCACGAGTCGGGATTGCCACGCCCCTCCCACAGGATCGAGGGAATGTCTTCGGTGACGTAGCCTGGCAGGCGACGCAACCCATGACCCTCGATGAAGGCCACCATGTCGTCTTTCAGCGTGAGTAGATTGTCGGCGCTCATCATCAAACTCTCATTCTCGCAGATGGGGGCGGGCGGGCGTCAGAGATCGAGGAAAACTTTTGGCGCCTCGCCGGTTGAAATCAGACAGCAGCCCGTAAGTCACATCTTCGACCCGCACTGCCGCGTTACTCTGGAATTGTAACTACCCAGGAGGAACACGGATTGCCCCCGTTTGAACGTCACGTTTTTGTCTGTCATAACGTCCGTCCCGCCGATGCGCCGCGGCCATCTTGCACCGCCGATGGATCAAGCAGCCTGCACGCCCGGCTGCAGCAACTCTCGCGCGAAGCCGGGCTGGGCGGGAAAGTGCGCATTAACAAGTCCGGCTGCCTTGACCAGTGCGAGCACGGCCCCACCGTGGTCGTCTATCCGGACGCAGTGTGGTACGGCCACGTGAAGCCCGAGGATGCGGAGGAAATTGTAGCCGAGCACCTGGTGGGCGGAAGACCCGTGGAACGGCTGCGCATGGCCGACGGCTGCGTGAATACGAAGAGTTGTCCGCATCGCAGTTGATTGCGCGGAACGAGATCGAGAAAAGAAAAGGCAGGAATTCCGAATCCGCGCTCGCGATGGCGCGATCCTTTGCCGCGCCGCATTGCAAATCGAGAGCGCCGGATTCCGGCTCCACTCAGTCCGGCGCTCCCGTCTGGTCAATCGGACTTGGTTGAGGTCGTATGCACGATAGAGATCTGGGTCTTGCCGTCATACTGTGACGAGTTTGCGGTGATCGTCACCATAATCGATTCCTGCTGGCCTTTGTTGAGGGTGACAATCGCGCCGTTGGAAGTGTCCATGGTGGTGGAGCCGTCGCCAAGCTGGCTCTTGTAGAAGGCGAGCACCTGGTCCTTTGAATCCGAAGTGACATAGATCGCGGTGACCATGGACCCGGTCGGGAGGCTCATTCGCAGACTTCCCTTGCCGGCTGTTGCGCCCGGATAAACTTCGGTGCCGAGATCGGCCGTAGTGAAAGTTTCATTTGTGTTCGCGGTGAACGTGCCACCTGGGGTCGGAATTGAAATCTTACCGCTCGAGCCCGCAATCTTTACGGCGTGCGCAACGCGCCACACAAAGTACCCGAACGCCCCCGCTCCGATCAGTCCCAGCCCGACAAACACGGCGATGATAATCAGGATGATCTTGAGGGCACCGCTGCCTTGCGCGGCCGGCGCTGCGGCCGGTTGGGCAACAGGCACAGCAACGGGTACGGCAACCGCAACCACAGGCGAACCGCATGCCGCGCAGGATTGCGCATCAGGAGAGAGTTCAGCTCCACATTTGGAACAGAGGCTAGCCACGATGATCTCCTTCAATTGTTGAGATAGATTCCGGGCAACTGCCACCCCGCTTTGCCGGATAGGACAATATACCTCAAGCCGATCGGCTAAGTCGCTCACGTTTTCTTCATTTTCCCTTGCATTGACGGCGCACAGCGCGGTCCCAAAGTGTTCGATTGCCGCGGCTGCGAGCCCGCACCGTGGCCGAAGTGCGCTGAGATGCCGGTGTACATCTGGCGGCCCGATACGATATCCTGAACCTTCGCCCATGATCTTTTCTCGTGACTACATTGGGTATCTCGCCCGCCGTACGGTGAAACACCTTATTGACGCCAAGCTCATCACCACCAGTGACATGAAGGTGACCGAAGAGCGCGTCAACGCGGCCCTGCTTGAAGAACTCTCGTTTGAGGACCGCATCAATGAAGAAGTGCGCGTGATTCTCGATGCCTACTCCGACGAGATGCGCAAGTCTGGCGCGCAGTATGCCGAGATGTTCAAAAAGGTGAAGAACGAGCTGGCCAAGAAGTACAAGGCGGTGCTATGAGGATCAGCCGCGACAAGCTGAACAAGCTGGCCCACACCGTGGCCGACACTTTGGCTGAGATTGATGAGGTTGGTTTCCTCGAAGATCGCAACACCATCCGCCAGGAGGCGCGCAAGGTGCTTGAGGGTCTACTGGTCGAAGAGGCGAAGATCGATACCTCTGCGCGGCTCAAGATCGCCAACCAGCGCAAAATCATCCTCGAAGGCTCCCAGGAGTGGGACATCCTCTACCGCAAGTACTACAACGACGAAGTGCGGAAGCTGGGGATCTAACTTTCAGCTTTCGACTGCTCGCGCCACAACTGCTGAGCACGCCGGCGAACCGCAGGCAATAGAATCAAGCGAATCAGCACAATTCCCATCCCAAATTTGCGCCAGTATCGCCGGAACTTGACGCGAGCTGCTTCATCAGTGGCGACCGCGCGCGTTTCGGTCGCAAACCGGGTAAGCGCGGGCGCTAGGTCTGCGGTTTCAATGGTCCATGCAATTTTGACGCGATCAGGCTCGGCAAATGCTGCGAAGGTTTCGGGCGCGACAGGCGAGAATCCGGGGTTGCCCTGCCATGGCTGGCAAGCCGCTCCCGCGATGAAATAGTGCGAAGAGTCCTCGGCGAGGCGCTGCCATCCGAGCGATGTCATGTATTCAATGAGGCCGGTTCCCGTTCGCTCGGGCGGCGCGGGAGCGCGGAGCAGGAGCGCGCGAACCTTGATGAGTGTGCGGACAATCCAGAGAGATTCGATATCAAAATTCTGCGCAACTTCCATTACGAGTGGCGCCGGAGCGTGGATAGTGATCTGGTGGCGCCCCCGGGCATCTGGGAAGGGCACAAAGCGATCGAGCAGAGCAGGTGCGTTGGTGGGCATGGGAGTTCGCACAGATTATATTCCGCCCGATTGCCAAATCGGCGAATTCCGGCGGTGACTGGCGGAGGCGGGGCGGAGATCGCGTAAGTGAAGCCCCAAGCCTTTGGCTTGCTTCCATATATTTGTTAAAGTAATAAAGTTGCTCGCATTCGCGAGCCGCTCCCGTAAAGCACGTGGCGCTATCGTCTAGGGGTTAGGACGTGAGATTCTCAATCTTAAAACCCGGGT
>CAZKJB010000127.1:0-10455 GCA_964552975.1 uncultured Occallatibacter sp.
GCGCCTTCGCCCCCAGCACGGCAATCGTATTGCTCAGGCTCTCGGGAATGTCGACAGCCGCAGCGACCATCGCCTGGTCCATGTGCGTGAATCCCTTCACTGCGACCACCAGGCCGGAGATACGCATTGCGGCATCCTGAATCTCCGCCGCCAGCCCACGCACCGAGCATCCTGCTGCCGCCCATCGCAGCACAGCATTCAGCGCCGGCCCGCTCACCGCTCCCGCCAACTGGTCGAGCGCCTCCATCGTCACCTGTGTCTCCGCCAGCGGCTCCGCGGTCGACTCATCCAACCCATGATCGGCAAGCCAATCGGCAATCCTCTCTTCCCGCTCGGCCTCTTCAATCGGCGAACGCACGCCCTGCACGCGCTTTGCCATGCACGACGCCCGAACCGAATCCACGGCTGCAAGCTGTTCGTCGCTCAGCTTTGCCGCGCCCAGTGCTCGCGTCGCCGCCTCCGCATCATTCAGTCTGTCTTCAAGCAGCGTCGCGCTGCGCTCAATCGCCGACGCAGGATTGTTCAACTCGTGCGCCAGCCCAGCCGAAAGTTTGCCCAGCGAAAGCATCTTCTCATCGTGCAAGTCGTTCGCATTGAAGACGCGCGCGCGATCCAGCATTGCGTGAACCAAAATCGATGTGATCTCATAGCATTCGCGAGCCATTGCGCGCAGGCAACCGGTCGGCAGTTCGAATATTAATGTTGGCTCCTGCGCTATCGAGTTGCCGGGAGGAGTCACTAACCGCGAATAAGGCAGCATGCCCGACACATCGCCCGTCCGCCACTCCATCATTTTCTTGGGGCCCGCTCCACGGTCGACGAAGATTGCAATGTGCCCCCTGAGCACGATCGACATGCCTTCGATCGGCTTACCCTTTTCCGCAATTAACTCTCCCGTCTTCAGTTCACGCAGGTGACCGTGCTCAGCCAGCCACTGTAGCTCGGCGCGCGGCGCCCCACCAAGCGTCTTGTGTTCAGCTAGTTGGTCGACGATCTCATTTGCACTCATCTCTGTGACGTATCCTTCACGGGAATTCGGGAAGCCTGTACGGAACAAAATACCAGACCGAGTCGCTAATTCGGCGAGATGTACAGGAGCCAAGGCTAAACAGTTCGTCTCATTCGTAACGCTCCTGAATCAATTTCATCGAGCTACAAATACGACGGGATCATACCTAAATCGGTTCCCGTGTCGCCATTGCTCTTAACAGCCCATCGCGCGATCTTTCGCCCGACCCTTCCCGCGATTTGATCGATTGCGCAGGCACACTGCCACGCCATCGCACGGACCCGCCGGTCCATGTTCCCTATTCCATGCTTTTTAAATGGGGGAGGCTTGAACAAGCACCGGCCCGGTGCAATTTCGAATTATTTCCACTCCCAGAATTTCGAAACGGTGCCGCCCTTGGCATCCACTTCGTATTCAAAGGCGGCACACGCGTTGTTCAGTCGTGCCAGTTTCTTTGAAGTCGTGCGGAAAAACAACATGCCCCGGTAGCTCACTGATCCACCCGACCCAAAGTGACCGACTCCGGTTCCCGTCCAGGTTGCGGCCTCGCCGTCATCCGATGTGCTTATGCCCTGACCATGGCCGAAGATCGAGCCATCCGGACGCACAACCGACGTATAGGTGCCCATGCCGGTCGTTGGGACACCCAAAATCTCGCCGCTGTCTTCAAAAGACACTTCCGCAGTTGGGGGATCAACGGAAAGCACCCGCCGGACCAACCTCTTGCCTTTCACTTCACCAAGTTTGTCTCCTAACATCGTGCGACCTCATCTTTCGCCGGGGCTTAAGTTGCGGTTCCCCGGGTGCGCAATTTTATACCCGGCACTCAAGCGCGCACCATCGTGAATTGCGCCCTTTTTGTGAATTTCGAGCGGTCGGGCGCGGCGACAAAAGCTGGAAGCTAGCCCGCTGTCGGGAAAGTCCCTGGAGCACCGGTTCCGGGCCAAGGCTCTACTTTGCCTGTCCACAGGAATTGCGGATTTGGAACAAGAATTTCATTTTGCGCAATCGGGATCTTGCTCTAAAGTTGTGTTGCAATTCGCGCATTCGATTCCATCGCTTTCGATTGCCGCCGCACCTCGGAACGCAACGCCTGCAGTCTCGGGGAGGATCCCATGAACGACTTTACGAATACAGCTACCAGCAAATCTCTCACGCTTAAGCTTTGGCGAGGCGAACGCATGTGCCTGATCGCGATGGATGTCGCCAACCCGGAGCCGGATTTCGTCGGCTTCTCAATTGAAGTCAAGAGCCCGGGCGAAACGGCCTTCATGCCGCTGCGCAATCGCATTGCCTTTTCTTACCCGTCAGCCACCGCGCCTTCCGTCACCACCCCGAAGCAATTCTCTTCACTCCAGGCGCCCTTCCAGAAATTCCGCTGGGTCCACTTCCCGCAGAACCCTAAACCCGGAATTTATAGCTATCGCGTTACCAAGCAGCACATGCCAAAGGATGGCACTCTCAAACCGGGCGACAGCGCCACCACGACCATCTCGCTCGACGCGCAGCTCTATAGTGGCTTTCTCGACGTCGGCTTCACACGCGGCTACGCCTCTTCGCAGGCGTTTACTGAACAGTTCGGCAATACGCCGAACTTTTTTCCGCCGCTAACGCCAGCCGGCGGTGGCGCGGGACCGACTTTCAATAAGAGCGTGGCGCCTGCGGGCGCCTACCAGTGGCTTGGCTTTGAGGCCTACGATCTCATCTTCGGAATCCTCAATGAAGTAGCCACGGATCCTACTCTTTCCCTCGACGCCTTCGCCTACGACCTAGACGAACCGGACATCATCAACGGCTTCGCGAAAATAGGAAAGCGCCTTCGCATCATTATCGACAACAGCGGAGATCACGCTCCGGCCACCAGCGGGCCTTCGCAGGCAGCGAAGACTCTGACCGCAGTGAAGGCGACCGTCCAGCGCATGCACTTCAAATCGCTTCAGCACAACAAGGTCCTGATCGTGAAGCGAAATGGCAGCCCCGTCAAGGTTCTTTGCGGCTCTACCAACTTCAGCTTCAACGGCCTCTACCTGCAATCGAACAATACCCTGGTTTTCGAGGGGCCCGGCGCCGCAGGTCTTTTCGAACAGTACTTCAATGCCGCGTTGACTGCTCCGGGCACTTTCCCCACCAGCGATCTCGCAACCAAATGGCATCTCATCCAACCTCAGGATGGGCCTGCCGTCCGCTTCTGTCTTGCTCCGCATGGAAATGCCGATCTTTCGCTCAACCCTGTCGCTGCAGCCATTGATCAGGCGACGTCCTCGGTCTTCTTTGCCATTGCATTCCTCGCGCAGACAAAAACCACCGACACGGTCCGTGCTGCCGTTGACCGCCTTACCTCTAAACCTGTTTTCAGCTATGGAATCTCCGATAAATCAAATGGCCTCAGCGTCAAGAAACCAGACGGTACCTCCGGCATCGTTTCGTGGAACTACCTCAGAAAAAGTATCGGGCCGTTCGCTGCGGAATTTAGCTCAGGCTCCGGAATTCATGAACACAACAAGTTCGTGGTCACTGACTTCAGTCTGCCCACCGCCAAGGTCTTCACCGGTTCTTCCAATCTCTCTGAAAGCGGCGAAGAAGCAAATGGCGATCACCTGATCATGATCGAAGATCCCCGCGTCGCCACGTCGTACGCCATCCAGGCCATTCTTATCTTCGATCACCTGCACTTTGCAGCCAGCATGAATGCGGTCAAGAATCCAACCCAGCTCCTCCTTCAGAAGCCCATCGCGATCGCAAAGGCTAAGGCCACATGGTTTGCCCGGTACTATGAAGAAAACAGCCCGCTCGCTCGCGACCGTGAACTGTTTTCTCACTGACGCTGGAGACGATGCCCCGCTCCTGGTTCGCCCGCGCAGCGCTTCGGGCTCGCCCGCTCAGCTTAGGCTTGCTTCCCAACCGCAATCGACTCAGGATTGCGGGTCAGTGTCGGGCTGCACAAGAATCAGAAACACCAGACCCACGACAGCAAAATCCCTACAGGCTGTTTCCTCGCCGTTCCAGACCCGCGACTGCCACATCAGGAACCACTCGCCGCCGACTCCGATAAACGCCACGAGCCACATGAGCAACGAAAGCGTCAGCGCGATTACTGGCAGGAATTTGGCAGCGTTGAACCTCGCGGCGGGCTGACGCAGCACGCGCAGCAGGCTCGCGATCCCCCACCAGAGCAAAATGGTTGTCACAGTTTCCCATGCGATGATGCTGAGGAAAAAGACACGATCCATGGTCGGCGAGGAGATGGAGCGCCACATGCCGTTGTTGCCCGGCATGGTTGTGTCCATCAGCAAAACATGACGGACAAATTGCGCATTCGAGTTGTAGTCGGTGAAGTTGTTGAACGCCACGAGGGTGTAGAAAAAAGCCACGCCGGCCAGCAAAAGCAGCTTCGCAACGCGAATCGTCATGTGTGCAGCCTCGTTGAGCTTCGGCCTTGGGATAGACGGCCCGCAGGGAATTAGCGCCTCGTCGAACATCCGCGGCAGGTCTCATGCTAAACGGGAAGGGTTCGCGCGCCGAAGTGAAATCGTATGCGCGCATGGTACATTCAAATCCAAATGGCAGACCCTCGCACACCCGAAGAGAATTTGCTAGAACTCGGTATTACGCTTCCTCCAGCGCCCGCGCCCGGCGGCAATTATGTGGCGGCCAAGCAGGTCGGTCAGCTCATTTATCTGTCCGGCGTCGTTTCGACCGGCACAGATGGGGTAATTACCGGAACGGCCGGAGTGGATCGCACCGTTGAACAAGGTTATGCGGCGGCACGGGCTTGCACGCTGACGCATCTTGCCGTGCTGCGGCGCGAACTCGGCTCGCTCGATCGCATCGCCGAAGTGCTTTCGGTGAACGGTTACGTGCACGCGGCGCCGGGATTCGGAGATTCGCCCGCGGTGATCAACGGCGCGTCCGACCTGCTCCTCGAGGTATTCGGGGATGCGGGCCGCCATGTGCGTGCGGCCGTCGGCGTTAGTGCCTTGCCTCGCAACGCGCTAGTCGAAGTCCAGATGAGCGTGAGAGTGAAGGAATGAAGCAGCACTCCCTATCCGCTCCTCCGACGCACTCCGTGTGGGACCGTTCGCTGCCGCCGCGGCTTGAGATCGAGCCTGGCGATGAAGTGAACTTTACGTGCGTCGACGCCAGCGGCGGCCAGGTTAAGGACGGGATGTCGACAGCCGAGTACCTGGCGATCGACAGGACCCGCATCCATGCGCTCACCGGTCCTGTTTCTGTAAAGGGAGCAGAGCCCGGCGACGTGCTCCAGATCGATGTGCTTGCCATTCGCCACTATGGGTGGGGTTGGAGCAGTATCGTTGAGGGCCTTGGGTTCCTCAAAGAAACATTCTCCGAGCCCTACCTTTTTCATTGGCATCTGGACGGCGATTTCACGCGCTCACTCGCCCCGGCAGTCGTTCCGCTGCGTCCGTTTCTGGGCGTGATGGGCGTGGCGCGCGCCGAGGATGGCGCCTTTCGCACGCGGCCGCCGGGCCCGTTTGGCGGCAACCTCGACGTGCGCGAGTTGTGCGCCGGATCGCGGCTCTACCTGCCCGTGTTTAACCGCGGCGCGTTGTTTAGCTGCGGCGACGGGCACGCCGCTCAAGGTGATGGCGAGGTGTGCATCAATGGCATCGAGTGTCCGCTCGATGCCACGCTGCGATTCACGCTGCATAAGCAACAGCCGCTTGCCGGGCCGCTGGTAGAAGCAAGCGCAGCGGTTGCGCCCGACTCAATCCCCGATTCATGGGTCGTGGTCGAAACCGGTACTGACCTCGCAGCAGTGGCGCGCAGTGCGACACTTCGCATGATCGAACTGCTCGTAAGCCGGTGGGGATTCAGCGAGGTGCATGCCTACATCCTGTGCAGCGTTGCGATGCGCCTGCGGTTGAGCCAAGTCGTGAATGAGCCTGTGCACACGGTGAGCGCTGCGTTGGCCAAGCAGATTCTTCCCCGTCGCGAGCTTTTCCCCGCTTAAATCGTCATTGCGTTAGCGTGACAGAGATCTTTGCAGGGTCGGCGGCCGAAAATGCCGCGCTCAGCGCTTGCGACGAGGCGAATGTCTTTCCCTCGATGGGTCGCGCGGAAAAGTGAAAGGTAAGCTCCGGCTCCGCAAACGGCCACGGCGTCAAACGAAAATGCCGCCGCGCCAGGGGAATCACGTTCACGCGACTTGTCCCACCGTCGTTGAGGGGCAATGGATGCAACAGATCGGCTGGTCGCGAAAATGCCACGCAGCTCAAAAGCGAGAGATTGTCGCATGCTTGCAAAAGCCGGAAGTGTTCCAGGATCGCCGTCTCGGTCTTCTGCTCCGGCGCGAGTGTGCTGTCGGCAGCAATCGCCTCGCGCAGATTTTCCTGAACGCCGCGCAGGCGGTCGAGGAAGTGATCGAGGAGCGGAAGACTCTCAGCCGCAATCGTGGAGCGGTCGGCGTGCTCTGTCAGCAAGCTGTACGTGTGCATCGAAATAAGCAGCGCCGCATAAGCATCTTCTTCGGCAATAATGCGAACGGCGCGCTCGCGCACTCCAAGATACTCGTCGAGATCGATCTCCTCGAAAGCGGAGTACTTCCCCACGAGCTCAACAGAAAATGCCGAAGGCTTGCCCTCGCGCGTGATCACGGGACGCGCGTCGCGAGCGGCCCAGCCATCGTCGTGGCGCGCGATGCCCTTCAGCACGCGAATCCGCGGCTCCGGCTTTCGGAATGTTTCATTTCCCCACGCCGCGGCAAATTCTCCCGCCAGGCGTGCGTGGTCAGGATGCGTAATGAGCCACCAGCCGGTTTCAGTTTCCATGCGTAACATCGATCGCGTTCCTCATTCCTCCAACTGCGGGCGGCTCGATTCGTGCCAGTTGTGCAGTGCCAGCCACTCCAGAAACATCACGATAAAGAAAAAGCTGAATCCCAGCACCGTGGCAGCCAGCACCAGCGCAAACAGGTAACTGGTCTCCATTTGATTGTTGGCGTAAATCATCGTATAGCCAAGTCCCCCCTCGCCCACGCGCGCTGATCCGGCAAAAAGCTCGCCCGTGATGGCGCCGATCACGCTGATCCCGGCAGAGATCCGAAGGCCGGTGAAGAAGTTGGGCAGTGCGTTGGGCAGGCGCAGCTTTGCAAGAATCTGCGCCGGCGAAGCGTTGTAAATCACGAACATGTGAACCAGGTTCTCGTCGACACTGATCAGCCCTTGCGTTGTGTTGGCGATGATGGGCGCCAGGCAGATGATGAACGTCACGACTGTGACGGCGAAGATCCCAGCGCCGACCCAGAGAATAATCAAAGGCGCGATCGCGACGATCGGAACAGTCTGTAACAGGATCGTGTACGGGTAAAGCGTTTGCCGCAGCCCGCGCCATTGCGAAAAGATCATGGCCACGCAGAGCCCAACGGCAATACTCGCGATCAGGCCGCCGGCCGCCTCCTCGGTAGTGATCCACAGCGAGTTTAGCAGCGACGGATAGCGTGAGCCGATTGCCTCTAAAACGGCGAGAGGGCCGGGCAGAATATAGACCGGCAGATGATTGATCCAAATAATGGTCTGCCACACGCCCAGCAGGCAGGCGAGCACAAGCGCGCTGCTCATGGCCATCACCGCGCGCCGGCTCATGGCTCAACCACTCCCCGCAGTAGGCGCGTGGCGTGCGTAACAATCTCCTCATACGCCAGTGACTCGCGCGTGTCGGCGGTGCGCGGCCACGCCAAGTGAACGTCCAGCTCATGTGCCACCCGCCCCGGGTGCGGGGCCAGAATGACGATGCGCGTGGAAAGAAAAACTGCCTCGGCCACCGAGTGCGTAACAAAAAGAACCGTCCATTTCTGTTCCGCGTGCAGTCGCAAGAGCTCTTCGTTGAGGCGATCACGAGTCATTTCGTCGAGCGCGGCAAAAGGCTCGTCCATCAGGAGGATGCGCGGCTTGCTCACCAGCGCGCGGGCGATTGAGACGCGCATCTTCATGCCACCGGAAAGTTGGCGCGGATAACTCGTAGCGACCTTGCTCAACCCGACAACTTCGAGCATGCGCGCCACGCGTTCATAGCGGACTGCGCGCGCCGTGTGTTCAAGCTCGAGGCCCAGCCCCACGTTCTGCTCCACCGTTCGCCAGGGAAGAAGCGTCGCATCCTGAAAGATGAAGCTGATCATCTCCCGCGCGCTTTCCGGCGTCATACCGTTCACTTTGATCTGGCCATTGTTCGCGGTGCTAAGGCCGGCAATGAGCTTGAGGAGAGTGGATTTTCCGCAACCGGAGGGTCCAAGAAATGTGACGAACTCGCCTCGATCGACATCGAGCGAGATATCGTGCAAGGCCACCGCGCCATTGCGGAACCTCTTGCCTACACCGCCGAGAGAAATTTCGGGAAGTCGAGGTTCGCTCACCATCCCGGCTCTCCTGTTATGGGCAAATAGAGCGCCGATGGACATTCGGCGGAATGGAGAATCTGCTGCGTTGAGCGCGCCCAGTTCCAGTTGTCGGCAAGCTCGGGCGCAGTGCCGGTCGATGGGTTGCGATCATAGAGCGGAAAAGCAGAGCTTGCGATCTCCAGGCGCAGCCGCTCGCCTGCAGCGA
The DNA here is from genome assembly GCA_964552975.1 of uncultured Occallatibacter sp. Taxonomy (GTDB): domain Bacteria; phylum Acidobacteriota; class Terriglobia; order Terriglobales; family Acidobacteriaceae; genus Telmatobacter. Next base: position 8,569 of record CAZKJB010000127.1, read on the forward strand.
GCGTGAATGCAGTGGGTTCGAGCGTGAATTCCCACTGATGAACCTCATCGGCCGCATAGCCTGCTCCGCGAAACATCCACGAGCTGCGCGCGATTCCGATGCACAGAAGCTCGGCTCGCCCACTGGTGGTGACGCGTACGATCTTTGCCGTAAAATCCGCCTGCGCCGCCGACGTGGCGGCATACAGCCGGATACGCGGCTGGCCGAAGATTTCCATATCGGCCTTGACGGGGTCGGACGTGTAGACAAGGAGATTATTGCCCATCTCGAGCGCCGACTGATCGTAGGGGCCGCTCATTGCTTGCGCGCCGCCGGGCGCCAAAACAGGCACCTCGGGATCGTAAACAAACACATCGCGCGGTTCATCACCAACCGGCGCCGTAGCCGCCAGCCGCCCGCCGCCTTTGCGCGAATTTGCGTTTCCGGCGCTGTGCAGAAAGATCGGACAGGTTGCCTCAGTAGGCCACGCATCCGCCGTTCGCCAGCGATTGGCGCCCAATGAAAAGTACTGGACCTTGGGCTCACTTTGGAATTCTTCGGAATCTTTGAGCCAGTGATTGAACCAGCGCAGCAGGATTTCGTCGGTGTCCAGATTCGCCGCTTCGCCGAAGTTCGAATCGCCCACGCGGTCGCCCCACGGAAGGTGAACCCACGGTCCTGCAATCAGGTACTGATTCTTGCGCGCAAATTCGCTGCCTGCGCCATCCCGCAACGCGACATAGCCTTGAATCGACGCTTCAAGATAAGTGTCGTACCAGCTGGCAATGTGCAGCGCCGGAATCTGGATGCGATCGATCCGAGTGCTTACGTCCTGTTCACTCCAATAGGATCCTGACTCGCGATGCCGAAACCAGTCGCGAACATAACTCGGCAACGCTGGATCCGCGGTTGCCGGGTGTTTGGCATACGGAACCGTTGCCGACTGCGAGCGCACATCGGCCCATGCCCGCTCCAGTCGATCGCTTGCCTCACGCAAGCCCAGTCGCCGCGCGTCTTCGCGAAGCAACTGGATGCCCCAGCTCAAGGTCGCGTTTAATCGCAACGCTCCATGATGATAGAACCAACCGCAATACAGGTCCGTCGCAGTCATGTGCGGCGCAATGCATTTGAGGCCCTCGGGCTGTTCAGCAGCAGCGAGCAACTGCGTCGCGCCCTGGTAGGAAAATCCATACATGCCGATGCGGCCGTTGCACGCCAAATGCCCGCGCAACCACCCGATCGCCTCCGCACCGTCGCGAGCTTCATTTCGAAATGGATAGAACTCGCCGCTCGAGTCGCCGCGCCCGCGCACATCCTGGATCGCGACATGATAGCCGTGCCGCGCAAACCACACCGGGTGGCGATAGACGACTGTCGAAGCAATTTGGCGCCCGTAGGGCTGGCGCATGAACAGCGTCGGCCAGGGTCCGTCACTCTCTGGGTAATAGTGATCGGAGACCAGCGTAGTTCCGTCACTGAGCCGGCATTCGACTCCGCGCTCGAGCCGCACTCCGCTTCCGCAGTCGATCATCTTCACGCACCGTGCCTCGGCTCGAATTTGTACATCGCAATCAGAAGCTCAGCGATGTGCGCCGCCGCTTCATTCGACCAGCGCTCGCCGTTTTCCGCCGTTGCCGCAGACGGGTCGCCGAGCACGCCGCTGGGTGCGATGTCGCGCGTGAGCCACGCGAAATTTGCCGACGAGCCCTCCGGCTTGATCGGCTCCGGCTGCTCCACGCGGGCAATGTAGTTGGCCGAATATTCGCCGGGATTGACGAGCGCCGGCGTCGCGTGCAGCAAATATGCAGTTTCCACTTCGCCTGCATGGAAGCCGTAAGCTCGCTCCTGCTCGCTGATGCCCTCGAAGGTCGCGCCCGGTGAACCGAACAGAGAAAAAGTGCGCAGCCC
>CAZKJB010000128.1:0-10451 GCA_964552975.1 uncultured Occallatibacter sp.
GTCGTGTTGCGCTTGTACATCGGTCTTGCCATCTGCTACGCGCCGTGGTCGCATATGTTCTGGGACCAGAATCCAATCTTTCTGCAATTCCCTGCGCTTGGGAGTTTCGCTACGAACGGTGCAGTGCGCGGAATCATCTCTGGATTGGGTCTGTTAAATCTATGGATTGCGTTTCAAGACGCCATTCGACATCGGGATGGTTGACCTATGCCTGAGAGGCAACAGAAACCAGCGAACACTGGACTGGGAACAGCGAATCCGACGGAAGCGAGCGGCGGGCCTCAAGACTCGTCCACGGCAGCGCCGCCTGCCCGAGCGGTAATTCCCGGCAACGGAACGCCTCCACCTCTGGAATGTGCTCCGTTAGCCTACGAAAACCCGGTATTCCTGAACAGCGCTGATGGGCGCCTGATCCGGGTCATGTCGGAGTATCTCGAGCCGCTGGCACGTTTCCGGCGCGAACAGATTCAGGACACTGTTGTGTTCTTCGGTTCGGCGCGTTTTCGGGGGCGCGAAGAGGCCGACCACGCCTTGGAGCTTTTGGACAATACCGGCTCGAGCCAGGCCGCACCTATCGATGAACAACCGGCAACCATTCCCGAGATTGCTGCGGGAAACGCCACGGACTTGCAACGCAAACGCGCCGTCGCAGCGGTCGAGATGGCGCGTTACTATGAGGACGCGCGCCGCCTGGCGCAATTACTCACACACTGGGCCAAGGCCATTCCCTCGCGAAAACATCGCTTCGTGGTCACTTCCGGCGGCGGACAGGGCATCATGGAGGCAGCTAATCGCGGCGCCTACGAGGCCGGTGGCAAAACGATTGGCCTCAATATCCGTCTGCCTTTCGAGCAAGCGCCGAATCCTTACATCACACCCTCGCTCAACTTTGAGTTTCACTACTTTTTCATGCGCAAGCTCTGGTTCGCGTACATGTCGAAGGCGTTGGTCGTCTTCCCCGGCGGCTTCGGAACTCTTGATGAAATGTTTGAGATTCTCACCTTAACGCAGACCCAGAAGCTGGCCAAGAAGATCACAGTCCTTATTTATGGTTCTGAGTATTGGAAAAAGGTCTTCAATCTCGAAGTGTTGGTGGATACGGGAGCTATCTCTCCAAAGGATCTCGAACTTTTCCAGTACGCTGACACGCCAGAGCAAGCGTTTGATCTTTTGCGCCAAGGCCTGACCGAGAATTACCTTGCTGCAGAAGCCGCCACGGCCACCAGCGTGCGCCCAGAGAGCAAGACCCGCGATGAAGATCTGATGGCGGGCTGGAGCATTGACGATTTTCTTGGACCGGAACTCGCGAAAACCCGGAAGTAACAAATGTCGAGTGGAGATTGGATCTTGGCCGGCCCCGGGATTCAGTTCACATTTGTGCCCAGAGGCGTTTTTCGGATAGAATTCCCCTCTTCAATTTGCCTTCAGAACCCGAAACAATTTTCGTCGGATCGAAGGAAAGATTTGGCATCAGACATGCTAAGAACAGGCCAATTCCGGCAAGTTGAGGCGTTCGCCGAAACCCATTCCTCGATTCTCAATACGCGATAACTGAAGGTAACGCTCCTATTATCTTTGGGTATTTTAGTAACGGTTTTGGTCCTCTGCCTTGTCAATTGAAGGGTATTTCGCGCGTTCTTAACCGGATATTTACGGCTCGGAAGGGATACTGGCTGTGGAAATCTGGAAAGACCGAGGAGAGAACATGTCCCGTTCTACGATCTCGTATCTCTGGCGCGATACCGAGGCACCCAAGGGTTTTCGGACTGGTATTTCGTTGCACAGTCACACCAATCAGTCTCGCGAGACTCTGGATTTCCTGGCCAACTTCGGCAATCAATTCCCTGCGATCCGCCCCTTGTTGTCCCGCTTGGAACGGCGGGCCGAGGAGATGCATGGGATTCGCGTCGACTATTCGGCAAGCTATTGGACTCCGCCGATGACTCCCAAGCTTGCCTTCGATCTCGAGACTCGACAGATCGAAACGCTGGATCTGGACGCAATGGTCTCCATCTCAGACCACGACAACATCAACGCACCGATGCTTTTGCGTACAGTTCCCAGCGCGCGGCAGATTCCAGTATCGGTGGAGTGGAGTGCACCCTATGGCGGAGCACAGGCTTTTCACCTCGGCGTACACAACCTGCCCAGCGCTCGCGCGGCGGAATGGATGACAGCGCTCCAGGACTTTACCGCGCATCCCAGCGATTCCCGTCTTACGGAGATTCTGGTGGCTCTTCATCGCGAGCCGAATGTGCTTGTAGTATTCAATCACCCCATGTGGGACCTTTATCTGATTGGAGCGCAGAAGCATCAGTTTCTCGTCAATGAGTTTCTCCAAAAGAATGGCGCATTCATTCACGCGCTCGAACTGAACGGCTTGCGCGACTGGGATGAGAACCGGTCCGTGAGGCGTTTGGCTGAAAAGTGGAACATGCTACTCATCTCCGGTGGCGACCGCCATGGCGTGGAGCCGAACGCTAACATCAACTTGACCAACGCCTCAAACTTTACTGAGTTTGTACACGAGGTACGGCGCGAGAAGAAAAGCAATGTGCTATTCCTCCCGCAATATGCCGAGCCGTGGAAACATCGTATTTTGCAATCGACTGTCGACGCTATCCGCCACTACCCCGAGTTTCCGCAAGGCTCGCGCACTTGGGATGAGCGCTGCTACCACCCTGACGCCAACGGTGTCCTTCGTCCCCTCAGCGAGTTATGGCCTCGCGGATCAGCTCCGCGAATGATGGCGGCTATCATCGCCACCGTTCAATGGATGGGCCAAGGGATGGTGGCCGGTGGACTCCGCAGGGCGTGGAGCGACTCGCAGCAATTACGGCTTGCCTTGGGCGAGAACGACGGCTGAGCCGATTTGCGAACGAGAAAATGGGATCCAACCTTGCTGGCATTCCGGACAATCGTATGATCGCTCGTGTGCCGCGTGTGGCGTACTTCCCTGACTCATTCCATGAAGTGAATGGGGTCGCCCACACCAGCCGGCATTTCGAGGCCTTTGCACGGCGGCACAACCTTCCATTCCTGTGTGTGCGTGCTGGAGACCGTGCCCAGCCGGTCATCGAAGAAGGCAGCGTGTGGACCCTTGAGTTGCCGCGCGGGTTTCTCTCCTTCGCTCTTGAAAAGGATTTGCGCATCGATCCTGCATTCCTGCGCCATATTCCGTTCATCGGAAAAGTTCTTGAGCGATTTGAACCCGATCTAATCCACATTACCGGGCCGAGCGAAGTAGGCGTTCTGGGGGCATTATTGGCGCACCATATGCACCTGCCGCTTGCCGCCAGTTGGCACACGAATGTGCATGAATATGCCGCCCGCCGCGCTGCCTGGCTTTTGCGTCTCATGCCAAAGCGTCAATCTGCAGCTACCGGACAAACGATCGAAGATCTTGCCTTGGCAACTGCAGCAAGGTTCTACTCGATTGCACAGGTGCTGTTTGCGCCCAATCGAGAACTATGCGCTCTGCTCGAACGCACTACCGGGCGACGCTGCCTCTTGATGCCGCGCGGCGTTGATGCGGAGCTCTTCAATCCTGCCAAGCGCATGCGTAGTTCCGAAGCGCGTGATCCGATACTGGGGTTTGTTGGCCGCCTCTCGGTCGAGAAGAACATTGGACTGCTCGTGCAAATCCAACGAGAACTCGACAGAAATCAGCAGAACGTCCGATTTCTCATCGTCGGCCACGGGGGTGACGAGAATTGGCTGCGCGAGCGCATGCCGGCGGCCGAGTTCACAGGGGTTCTTCGCGGAGAGGCGCTTTCAACCGCATACGCCAACATGGACCTCTTCGTCTTCCCCTCGCACACAGACACTTTTGGCAACGTCGTACTCGAGGCTTTGGCCAGCGGCGTACCCGCGATCGTAACGCCCGACGGCGGTCCGTGCAGTATCGTCCGCGACGGTGAGACAGGCCGCATCGTCCCCGACGATCAATTCGCCGCCGCCATCTCCGCTGTCCTCGACGACCCGGACGGACATGCCCGAATGCGCAAGGCCGCTCGGACCTACGCCCTCACCGCGAGCTGGGATTCGGTGTTTGAGGGTGTATATGCGGGCTATGAAGAACTCGTGCCTTCAGTCCCGCAAAGTTCTGTGGCCGATTGACAATGCGCGCACCAAATAGACCTTAGAGGTCTTGCGCAAGCGCCATCCTCGGTTTGACATTCAAGCTTGGTGGAGACGGCGACGATCGAAAGCTACTCGAAAGCGTTTGGGACCCGCATTCCGCTGTTCAAATCAAGGGCAAACGGCGTCTCTTGGTCCGTTTTCATCAGCCATCCCGCCCCGTAAAGCACGCCGTCCTCAATCTTTGTGAACGTCACGCCTTCATCCGATAGCTTCCCTGAGTCCCACGCCTGCCCTTTGGGTCCCCAGGCAAGAATCGCATGATGTCCGGCAAAAAGAAGCAACCGTGACGCTACTGCCGGAAGGACACTGAGTACTGGACGATACGGAATCATCGTGAAGCGATCGGGAACCGTGGTGTCGATAAGATATGTGTATCCGCCTGCAACCGCACAAATTTCTTCAGGATTCGGAGCTGACCATAGCCCAGTTGGCGCTGCTGGGTCGTTAAAGCCCAATGCGCAAGTGGCCAGAAACGGCTGAACGCCTGCGGCGCCGGGTCGGATCATCACTTCAAGGGCGCCACGCTCGATCTCCTCTGCTTCTCGCGGATAAACGAAATGGCGCGGCGGCAAAATTAACGGCCGCGCTTCAAGGACATCGGCCTGCCAGTGATGAGGAAAGCTGAGGTCAACGGTCGGTTCCAAAATCCTCTTGCTCACGCCTCCGCCTTGTAACGCAGAATCCAGCGCCGTTGCTCCTCAGTATCCGGCACTCGGCAACCGCGCGCGGCCTCGATCGCATTCAGTGCATCTTTTGCTTTCCAACCTAGATGGATCAGAGTGCACGCTGCGGTCACGGTTGACCTGCCGATGCTTCCTTGGCAATGCACTCCGATCCGTTCTCCCGTGCGCAAGCGATCTGCCAATCCTGAGACGAATGCCCGGAATTCAGCCACGTCGGGCGGGACATGCGCGTCGAGAATCGGATGCGACAGGAAACTGATTCCGATCTCCCCGGCGAGCAGCCCTTCTTCGGCGAGACCAAGCCACATCGCCTCCGTCGGTTCGAGAAGCGAAACGATGGTTTCAACGCCGTTTTGTTTCATTCGGATCAATTCGTCTTTGAGCGAACCGTCGCCCTTTGGACGCAAGACGATGGCTAGCCCCGCAGTTGGATTGCCCTGAATCCAGAAGACTCCATCCACGGTTAGCTCCCTACAAACTGGATCCGGATCGTCGCGCGTGCCATGACAGTTTTGATGATAGATCGTGAGCCCTTTGCAGATTGCGGAGAGGGTCCCTTGGGATGCTGGTTTGCGGGACCGATCAGAACCACCCGATCACACCCTCGTGTCTTTTGCGACGCGTGGTACTAAAGGCGCACGAAAGAACCCTTTCCAAGATGCGAAAATAGCTGTAGCGGCCGGCCTGCAGCACATTCATCCGGCGCATGGGGAATCTCAAGAAATGTTGCGCGTCCTGTCAACCCATCTGTTCCTGAACCATCGATTGCACCCCGGCTTACTCGAACTCGCGTCACGCTCCGGCGCCCAGGCGGTCGAAATTTTTGCCGCGCGCCAACACTTCGACTACACGAGCCGCGAGCATGTATCCGAGTTGGCGGAATGGTTCCGCTCGAATTCCCTGGAGGCGTTTTCTCTGCACACGCCGATCTATCCTGACCGCGAGATGGGCCGCTCCGGCGCGCCGCCGCTGAATGTTGTTCATCCCGACAAATCACGCCGCATCGATGCCATGGATGAAATCAAGCGCGCGTTGGAGTGTGCCGAACACATCCCACTGCGCCATGCTGTGATCCATCTTGGCGAACGAAACGATGCGTGGTCGCCACGCGCCATCGAATTTGCTCTCACCGCGCTCGAACACCTCGGCGCCTTCGCTAGCCCGCTCGGTGTCCGCCTGCTCGTCGAAAACCTGCTCAGCGAGGTCACGACCCCTCAGCACCTGGTTACGATCCTCGAAATGGGCCATCTGAAAAACGTTGGTGTTTGCCTGGATTTAGGCCACGCGCACATCACGGTGGGAACTGCAGAAGCGATCGCGACCCTCAGCGGCCGGATCGCCTCAGTTCATGTTCACGATAACCACGCGACCAAGGATGAGCACCTGTGGCCTGGCGAAGGGACCATCGACTGGCCCGGCACCACCGAAGCCCTCAAAGCGCTCGCCAAGCCTCCTGCGACGGTTCTCGAAATCAGTTACGCACTTCCTGAAGCTCACGGTGCGTTACCTGCCCAAGTCGAAAAAGCGTTCTCGCTGTTCGGCTGAGCGATCCGGCGCACATCATTCCATGTATGTGAGAATCCACTGCAGCCATCCTATCGAATTGGCGTCCGTGGGAACGGCTTACATCGCCATAGAATGAGCCCGTACCGCGAACAGTCTTTCGGGATGGTCTGCGGAACTGCACCCCAGCCGTTCACAAGCTGCGCGCCGTCCACAGATCCCAGCCCTGTGGCAAGGTTATAAGCCGCGCCATTGGCTGTGAAGCCCGGTGTACCCGGAACGCTGTTGTTCCCTGTGGGGGTGGCATGGAATGGATTATGAACCGCGTTTGCTTGCCTGTACAACGCCGCATTGACGTTACCTTGCGCCGTCCCGCGCTGGGCCTCGACGACGAGTGCCATCGTCCCGGCAAATGAAGGCGTAGCCGCAGAAGTCCCCGAAACGATCCGGTACGAACCGTTTTCAATGACGAGATAGCCATCGTGGGCCGCGGCTGAAAGAGCAACATCGGGCACTGCCCTCATGCCGTTGGCCGCGCTCGCGCCGCTCAGTTCCGCTTGCCATGATGGCCGCGTATTAATCGGGCTCGCGCCGCCCCCCGATGCCCAGAGCCCGTTTCCCCCGCTTGATGCGCTTTCGTTCCACACTTCTTCGGGAATATAGCCGAGTGCTGAACCATAGTTCGCAGAGTTTGCTGATGACCAATACTGCGCGGGATTCGAGACCTCCCTGAACTCTGTGCCACCCACACAAGTAGAGTAGGGGGTGGTGCATAACCCGTTCACAGCATCGCCCGATCCAATGATGTCAGCGCCGCTCGAACATCCCGCCGCGCCCGCATCGCCTGAGGCCACGAACACGCTCATTCCCTCACTGGCAGCCTGCTCCCACAAGCTGTTATAGAAGGCGAGTTCAGCCGTGCCCATCTCCTGCTCGCAACTGCCATAGCTCAAACTCACCACAGGGGCTGCCGCGTGGTTCACGATGTAGGCGGCTGCGAGATCCACTCCGTCTGTCGTTGCCGTGCTGGCCGCGACAACCAGCTTTACTGCTGCAGCAGGCGCAACCGCCCCGCTCCATTCCACGTCGAGGGTGGACTCGTCCTGGTCGTTCGCTACAAGCCCGGGGTCCCCCCCTGCAAGAATCACCGCAGGGCTGTTTGGCACCAGCCCTGCGAGGGAACGGAATGCTGCCACGTCGCTCAGCCTGATGTTACTGCGCGCCGCGATCGCAATCGAGACGCCGTTGCCCGTTGTCCCGGCGCTGTAGAGCGGGTTTAGATCGTAGATTGTCGCGAAATCCGCCGGAAAAAGGTAGTGTGTGTCGCCGGCGGTGTAATTGGGCTGGGTGGCAAGTTCTGCGTGCGGCCCCATCTCCGATCTGCGCCGGAAGTCGTGCAATGAAACCACGCCGTCCACCAAACCGGCGAGTGCCTCAGGGATTTGCGGGTCCTCGACATTAGCGAGATGTGCCGCACCATGAACCCGGTAGAGGTGCATCTCAGTGTGGAATGCGTCGAACACCTGACCCGATGTGCCGGAGAAGATAACGAGCCGGCGCCCAGCGGGAATCTCCTCGATCGTAAATTTGTGCACCGTGAGCCACGCGATCACCTGTTGCAATCCGGAATCATCGGCGCCAAACTGCGCGCCGAACTCGTCTGGAGTCAGCCATTGGTGATAGTGCGGCGAACTCGGATCCTGCTGCTCTGAAACCAGCGCGTCGAGAGTCGCTTGCTTTGCAGGCGGAGGGTTCAACAAGAGCAGCATGCGGTCCAAACGGGCATCGGAGTTCACGATGCCCTGATCAAACTCGGCGCGAGCGAGCGGATGGACGTTGCCTACAAGCGTGACGCTGCGTGACTCATCAACGGGAAGCGGCGAGCGTTCGAGAGGAACGGTTTGGGGACCGACGGAATCTGAGGTACGCGAGTTCACCGCGCATGCGGACACGAACGACGTGACAACAAGTAATAAGGTGATTCCTATGTAGCGCCGCATTCCCGCCCTTCGAGATGGCGAAGATCAGAGCCCGACAGGTTCGGACGCTGAAATCTTTGCCGTTTCTCATCTATCGGCGAGGAATGTCTGCGTCAAAGCGGATTCGCGCAAACGCTCAGAGAAATGCGCTTACGAATGTAATTTGAAAAGACTCATTCTTGCTGAGAAATGCTTTGGGACGGAAGCAATTGGCGGAACGCGTAGAACCTAGCAAATTCTTGGTAACTGCTCGCCGATCATCGTCGGGATCACCCGGTTGGCGCCCATCGAAGTGCGGGCGACAAGCATCCGCTTATGTTCGGTGGTCACTTGTCCGATGCGCGCGGCATCGCGGCCCAGGGGATGAGCGCGAAGCACGGCGAGCACACGATCCGCGGCTTCGGGCGCGACAAAGAAGACTGCCTTGCCTTCATTGGCCACATAGACCGGATCGAGTCCCAGCAATTCGCAGGCCGACTGTACTTCGAAGCGAACGGGCAGGGCAGCCTCGTCAATTGCAATGCCTACGTTCGAAGATTGCGCAATCTCGTTGAGCGTTGAAGCCAACCCGCCGCGGGTGGGGTCGCGCATGGCGTGCACAGCAGGCCCGGCAGCGGCTAACACATCCTCGATCATCCCGTTGAGTGCGACACAATCACTGCGGATCTGGCTTTCGAATTCCAGTCCCTCGCGCACACTCATGATGGCCATGCCGTGGTCGCCAATGGTTCCGGAGACGAGCACAACGTCGCCGGGCATTGCATGCAGCGGGCTTACCGAGATGCCCGGACGCATGATGCCGACGCCTGCAGTGTTGATGTAACAACCGTCGCCGTGCCCGCGCTCGACGACCTTTGTATCGCCAGTGACGATTTTCACGCCGGCAGTCGCCGCGGACTTCGACATCGCTTCGACAATTGCGGCCAACTGAGCGAGTGAAAATCCCTCCTCCAAAATGAAGCTTGCACTCAGGAATTTAGGCTCGGCACCGGAGACCGCAAGATCGTTGACGGTTCCGTTGACGGCGAGTTCGCCGATCGAGCCGCCAGGAAAGAACAGAGGCTGCACGACGAATGAATCTGTGCTGAATGCGAGCTGCGCGCCTCCCGAGTCAAGAACCGCCGCGTCGCCAAGATTCTCAAGAGCGGAATTGCGAAACGCCGGCAGAAATAAATGCTCGACGAGTTCGTTACCCAGCTTGCCGCCGCCGCCGTGGCCCATCACGATGTTGGGATAGTCGGCCAGTGGTAGGGGGCAGGTCCAGTTGGAAAAGTCGGGTCGAGCGGCCCTGGCAAGTTCAGCCATGCGCTGCCTCACTTAGCCCCGAACCCGCGCTCGCAAGCTGCTCCGCTGAAAGGAAACGGCCGTAGTTGTAGTAGGCAGCGCAGGCGCCCTCGCTTGAAACCATGGTCGCGCCAAGCGGGCGACGAGGGGTGCATTCTTTTCCGAAGGCGGGGCACTCCGCGGGCTTCATTGCGCCCCGCAACACATCTCCTGAGTGACAGAGCGGCGACTCCTCAGTGTGAATGCCGGTAATGTGAAAGCGCTGCTCGGCATCAAATTCGCGATAGGCGGAATTCAGCCGCCAGCCGCTCTTGGGAATGGTGCCGATGCCGCGCCAGGCGCGATCGGTCACCTCAAAAACCTCGGCCAACAGTTTTTGCGCGGCTCGATTGCCCTCAAACGTGACCACGCGGCTATATGCGTTCTCGACCTCGTAGCGGCCGGACTCGAGCTGCAGGATTGCGCGGCGAATCCCATCGAGCAGATCCAGCGGCTCAAAACCTGTGACCACCAGCGGAATGCGAAATCTTTCCGCGATCGGCGGATACTCCCAATAGCCCATGACGCTGCAAACGTGCCCGGCGAGCAGAAATGCCTGAACCTGATTGTCCGGTGAGCTCATGATCGCCTCAATGGCGGGCGGTACCAGCACGTGCGAGACGAGGACGGAAAAATTTCTGAGCCCGCGGCGCTTGGCCAGATGCACGCTCATGGCGTTCGCCGGAGCCGTGGTCTCAAAGCCAACACCGAAGAAGACCACCTGCTCGCCGGGGTTTTTTACTGCAAGTTCGACAGCATCGAGCGGTGAATAAACCACGCGCACGTCGCCGCCCGCGGCCTTCACCTGGAAGAGGTCGCG
>CAZKJB010000129.1:0-10431 GCA_964552975.1 uncultured Occallatibacter sp.
CCAAAAGAGGATGATGAGGCGGGGGATGAGCATCGCGACGACGACCGGGATGATGCCGACCGTCGGCGGGATGAAATGAGGCATGCTGTGCTGGAACCACGCGACGGCCATGGAGATGCGCGGCAGGAAAAGCGACAGGGCGAGGAACCAGAAGGGGATGGCGTGGATAGGGAAGGTGAGTGAGAATCTCATGGCGATGCCAATGCTGCATCTTCTCAGGCTTAGGAAAGCCAGGTCAAGGAAAATGCACAGTGGTGCAGTTTGGTTTTCGACGGGGATGGAGGTTGCCGTCTAGTCGGAAGTTTCCTTGTGGTAAGCGACACCCGGCAGCAATCCAGCGTATCCGGGGCAGCAAACCGGGGCACCGCGAATTTCGCGCAAACCTGATGGTTGCAACTTCAAATCGATCAACCCTGGTTTTGCTGGGAGCCTAGCAATATTTCGACGGACTGGGGCAATGTCGCAGCGACTCGTGTGGCCAGGATGCCTGCCCTCTCCGCGCCCGGCGCGCGCCGTTCGCTATTGCCCTCGACAAAGATTGTCTTCATGCCGAGGTTCCGGCCAAACTCCATGTCGGTGAGCGAGTCTCCAATCATCACGCTTTCCTCGGGCTTGATGGTGGGGAACTTCGCCGCGGCCTGATCGTATAGCCCGGGCAGCGGCTTGCGGCAGTTGCATTGGCCAATTTCGTGGGGACAGACAAAGAAAGCGTCCACGCGCGCTCCGTAACCCTCCAAAAGTTTTCGGAACGAAGCATGAATCGCATCCACATCTTTCGCGCTACAGAGTCCCTGCGCGATGCCGCGCTGGTTTGAGACCACCACGACGAGCAAGCCTGCCTCGTTCAGCTGGCGAAGCGCTTCCGGTACGCCGGGCAGCACCTGGAAATCGATCCAGCGAGTGACGTACAAGCCTTCAGGCATCTTTTCGTTCAGGATCCCATCGCGATCGAGAAACACCGTGCGAATTCCGCTAAAGACTGGCTTGCCGACGGCGTAGGGCTTACTGCCGCCAATGCCGAACTTACTTTTGAGCTTGAACACTTCGATATGATACCAACCGTTTGGCGACGCGTCCGTGACGGGCGAACGAGTCGAGCTAACATGTCGGTCCGGTTACAATCCGGATACAATACGGGGAATGGACCTTCCGACCCATTTGCAGCCCTGTGGCAATTCCGCGAGTTTCAGGACTGCTCCCCAGGCGCGCAAAGCGGAATCCCGAATGCGCAAGGCGGGCCGAGCGGCATGAGGAACTTTCTAAGGTTGCTGCGATATGGGCTGCCCTATACGCTCGAATGGCTGCCCGGGGTCGTGCTGTCAGCGGTCGTGGGCGCACTGGAAGCGTTTCGCGTTCTTCTGCTGCAACCCATCTACGACCAGGTGCTGAACCCCAACGCTCCTGAGGGCCCCATCCTGATCGGGCTCGCGCACAGCCGATGGCATTTCGACCTGAGGATCCTGGCGCCGCACTTCATCCACAATGCCTGGGATGTTGTGGCCTATGCGCTGATTGCTTCAACGCTTTTGAAAGGCCTCGCCGACTACACGGGAACCTACCTGGTCAACTACGCCGGCTTTGGCACAATCACCGACCTTCGCAACCACCTATACGAAACCATCATCCGGCGCTCGACGCGGTTCTTCCATCAAAATCCCACCGGCACCATCCTCTCCACTCTCATCAACGATGTAGATCGCGTGCAGGTTGCGCTGAGCTCGGTGATCGGCGACTTTCTGCAGCAGTTCTTCACATTCGTGATCGGAATTACCCTGGTGATCGTGCTCGGCGGCAACCTGAGTTGGGCCCTGCTGCTGTTCGTTCCCGTGGTGATTACGTCTTCGCGAAAGATTGGCCGCGAGGTGCGCACACGGACGCGCACCGGGCAGGACAAGCTGGCCGAGATTCAGAACATCCTGCACGAGACCGTTACCGGCAATCGCATCGTCAAGGCCTTCAACACGGAGTTGTGGGAGATTCTGCGCTTCAAGAGAGCTGCGAAGCGTTTGTTCCGCGCCAACCTGCGCAGCGTCCGCATCCAGTCAATCAGCTCTCCGCTCATGGACTTTATCGGCGCGGTGGCGATCGCGATGTTCCTGCTGATCGGCCGCAACGAAATCAAGCATGGCAACATGACGCTGGGCATGTTCGGCTCTTTCATTCTGCTGCTATTCAAGCTGTACGATCCGGTGCGGAAGTTCGCGCTGTTCTACAACAGCTTTCAGCAGGCGATGGGGGCATCGGCTTCAATCTTTGGCTATTTCGACGTGAAGGACGATGTGGTGGAGCGGCACCACGCGAAGACGCTCACCCGTTTCAGGGAATCGATCAAGTTTGAAAACGTGGGATTCTCCTACTCGACCGAAGAAGGCGAGCACCAGATTCTTCATAACGTGGATCTCGAGGTGAGGGCCGGAGAAGTTCTGGCCGTGGTAGGGCCGAGCGGCGCGGGCAAATCGACGCTTGTCAACCTCATTCCACGGTTCTTCGACGTGACTTCGGGCCGGATCTTGCTTGACGGTCACGACCTGCGGGAATTGACGCTGCCGTCGCTTCGCCGCCAGGTGGCGCAGGTAACGCAGGAGACGATCCTCTTTAACGACTCGGTGCGGAACAATATTGCCTACGGGCAGCCTGACGTGAAGGCCGCGGTGGTGGAGCAGGCAGCGCGCAACGCCCTCGCGCACGACTTCATCATGAACCTGCCGCAAAACTACGCAACGGAGATTGGCGAGAAAGGGTTTCGGCTCTCCGGCGGCGAGAAGCAGCGCATCGCCATTGCCCGCGCCATCTTGAAAGACGCGCCGATTCTGATTCTCGACGAGGCAACCTCGGCGCTCGACGCCGAGAGCGAATCGCTGGTGCAGGCCGCGCTGGCCAACCTGATGCAAAACCGGACGGTGCTGGTGATCGCGCACCGGCTTTCGACCATTCGACGCGCCAACCGTATCGCTGTGCTGGAGTGCGGACGCATCACGGCCATTGGCTCGCACGATGAGTTGCTGATCAGCTCGCCGACTTATCAGAAGCTTTACCAACTGCAGTTCATCGACATGCCCGAGCCGCAATTACCGGACCCGATGGTGCAATACCTGCCATTCGATGAAAGAGCTGCGCTCGCCACCGGCGGGCAGGAGTAAGAATGGCAATTTCTTCGATGACCGGGTTTGCACGGGTGCAGACGACAGTGACGGGACGCCCCCAGGACCAGCTCAGCTACACGCTCACGATCAAGAGCGTGAATCACCGCTTTCTCGATTTGCAATTCCGCCTGCCGTCGGGAATGGACGGGCTGGAGATGGAGCTGCGCAAAGTGCTGAAAGACAATCTTGCGCGTGGCCACATTGACTTGACGCTTTCGGTCGATCGAAATTCGCAGCCGAAAGCGGGCTACAACCGCGAGCTGATTGCCGGCTACCTGACGGCTTTTGAATCGGCGCGCAAAGAACACAAGCTCAAGGGCGACCCGGACCTGAACGCGGCGCTGCGGCTGCCAGGAGCGTTTCAATCGGAAGAGCGCGGCGGTGATGACCATGCGGCGCTGGCGGCAAGCGTTCTGGAGCAGATGACGCCGCTGCTCGAACAACTTAAGATCATGCGCGCCCGCGAAGGCGATGCTTTGGCGGCCATCCTGCACGGGACGCTGGACAGGCTGGCGGTTGCGACGGCGAGTGTGGGCGAGCTACGTCCCGAGGTGGAGCAGCGCTACCAGGAGCGGCTTGCGCAGAGGTTAAGTGCGGCGGCCGGTCCGGAGTTTAACCAGCAGAGAGTGCTGGAAGAGGTTGCAGTGCTAGTCGACCGAAGCGACATTTCCGAAGAGCTGGAACGGATGAAGACGCATATCGGCCATTTTCGAGAGCTACTCGAGGCGGGCGGCGAAGCCGGAAAGAAACTGGACTTCCTGCTGCAGGAAATGAACCGCGAAGCGAACACGCTGCTGTCAAAGACGGGCGGCGTGAGCGGGCAGGGAACGCGGATTACCGAGCTGGGGCTGGCGATGAAAGCCGAGATTGAAAAAGCCCGCGAGCAAATTCAAAACGTGGAGTAAGAGAAGGACCAGGGTCCAATCGAAAGGGAAGAACGATAACGTGGCAGGCATTCTATTTATTATTTCGGCGCCGTCCGGCTCGGGCAAAAGCACCCTGGTCAGCGAGCTGCGGAAGCAAGTGAGCGGCGTGGACTTCGCCATCTCCTGGACAACACGCGCTCCGCGCGGATCCGAAGAGGACGGGCGCGAGTACAACTTCACCACGCGCGAGGAGTTCGAGCGCATGGTCGAGGCGGGGATGTTTCTGGAGCACGCGGAGGTCTTTGGCAACATGTACGGCACGGCGCGGCAATCGCTCGATGAAGCGCTGGCCGCCGGCCACGACCTGATGCTCGACATCGATGTGCAGGGCGCTGCGCAGGTGCGCGCCAAGATGCATGAGGCTGCGGGGATTTTTGTTTTGCCGCCGAATCCCAAGGTGCTGCGCACGCGTTTACGCAACCGGAGCCGCGCCGAGGGCGTGATGAACGAGGGCGAGCTCTATCGGCGGCTAGGCGAGGCGAGCCGTGAGATTGAGAAATATCGCGACTACAGCTATATTTTGATCAACGATGTTCTGGACCGGGCTGTGGCGCAATTGGAAGCAATTGTGCTGGCGGAACGTTTCTACCGCAACGGCGAGGCAATCGCCTACCGTTCACGACGGGTACTGGAGGTCGCCGCGGCCTGCCGGCAGGAGAACTCGCAGGAGCGGCTCAAACCTGTGCTGGAGGCTTTCGGGATCGATGGAGGCTCCGGCCAGCAACAACTTCCCTTTGGAGATGACTCCGATGACGATTGAGACCGGCTTCGATTCAAACTATCGCAAAGTTTTAGTCGCAGCTCGCCGCGCACGTCAGTTGCAGAACGGCTCCCACGCACTGATTCCGACCCACTCCAACAAAGCTTGCCGCATTGCGCAGGAAGAGATTGAGGCCGGCAAGATTGCTTATGTGAAAAAAGAGGTTGAGGTGACGAAGCCTCTTGTGGAAGGCCCGGCCGTCCCCATCCTGCTCAGCTAAGGCGAGTGAACAGTAGATGGTGAACAGTGGTCAGCATTGTTCGATGCGGCCGCGGCGGTGATTCTCGCCGCCAAAAGCCCCTCGACTCCGATCGCTGTTACCCTTAGACCGCCTGTTTCATACCGCTCGCTCGACTACAATCGACACATGAGAGTCACCGTAGGCGTCTCCGGTGGAATCGCCGCGTACAAAGCGGCGGAGTTGGTGCGCGCTCTGCAGCGCCAGACGGTTGAAGTGCATGTGGTTATGACCGACGCGGCCCAGCGGTTCGTGCAGCCGTTGACGTTTGCGGCGCTCACCGGCCACAAGGTGATCACGAGCCTGTGGGAAGAATCGGACGCGGGCGAAAAGGGCGACATGCAGAGCGGCATTGACCACATCGCCGAGGCGCAATGGGCCGATGCGCTGGTGGTAGCTCCTGCAACCGCAAATACTCTGGCCAAATTCGCGCATGGCATCGCCGATGATTTTCTATCGACGCTTTACCTGGCGACGACTGGGCCGGTTCTGGTGGCGCCGGCGATGAACGTGAATATGTGGAACCACCCGGCCACGCAGGCGAATCTTGAAACTCTGAAACAGCGCGGCGTGCGCATCGTTGACCCAGGCACCGGCGAGCTGGCCTGCGGCATGGTAGGCGCGGGCCGCATGGCAGAGCCGGAAGCGATTGCCGATGCGGTGCTGGGCGCGCTGGGACGGCGGCGTGACCTGGCCGGTGAAGTTGCGCTGGTGACCGCGGGCGGAACGCGCGAGGCGCTCGATCCGGTGCGTTTTATCGGCAACCGATCGAGCGGCAAGATGGGTTACGCGCTCGCCGAGGCTGCGAGCAGCCGTGGAGCCAAGGTAATCCTGATCAGTGGGCCGACAGGCCTGCACGTCCCGGCGCGCTGTGAACTCGTAAAAGTCACGACTGCCGACGAGATGCGGAATGCCGTTCTTTCGCGGATGAATGAAGCAACGCTTGTGATCAAGGCTGCCGCGGTGGCGGACTATCGGGCCGTGAACGTATCGGGACAGAAGCTGAAGCGGACGGGGCCCCTAACGCTGGAACTTGCGCCGACCGAAGACATCCTGGCCGAAGTGGTGCGCCGCCGCAAGCCTGGGCAGCTTATCGTCGGGTTCGCGGCCGAGACTGAAAATCGGATGGAAAATGGCCGCGCCAAACTGCTTGCCAAGGGCGCCGATGCCATCGTGATTAACGATGTGGCGGCCGAGGGTGTGGGGATCGAAGCCGATACGAACGCTGCAACTTTTCTGACGCGAGCCACGCAGGTGGAGATGCCCGAGATGCCGAAGCGTCAGCTTGCCGATCGCATTCTTGACGAGGTTCTCACGCTGCGCCGCCCGCGGACAGTCGTTCTTGAACTCGACGAGGAGCACGACGCCGGATCGCGCGAACGGCAGGCTCGCCACGACCGCGTCCTTGAAGACAGCGAGCATGTTGGCGCATCAAGCCGAAGCCGTCAGCTCATCGTGGAGTAACAGTCTTGCCGCGCGCGCTCGATCCCGCCACACGTGACGCTCTCCAGGAGCGCATGCGCTTTTATCGCGACCTGGGTCTTACTGACTTCTATCGCCGGCCTGTTGATGCGGGGCTGATTAGCGATGAACAGGAAGAGTCAGGCGCCACGCTGGCATCAGCGCATGAGCCGGCCGCTGCCACTTCTGAAGTCCCAACCCCGCAATCAAATTTCTTCGGAGAGGAACCCGCTATTCCCGCACGCAAAGGCTTTTCCGCGCCTCCGCAAGTGGCTGCTATAGTTCCCGCTGCCGATCGCGCCACGGCGCTCACAATCATCCGCGACGACATCGGCGACTGCACGCGCTGCGCGCTGCACACGGGCCGCCACACGATTGTGTTTGCCGACGGTTCGCCCACTGCGCGGCTGATGTTTGTGGGCGAAGGTCCGGGAGCCGACGAGGATGCTCAGGGGCTGCCGTTTGTGGGCCGCGCGGGGCAACTGCTCAACAACATGATTGCCGCGATGGGACTGAAGCGCGAAGAGGTCTACATCGCCAACGTGGTCAAGTGCCGGCCGCCTGGGAATCGTACGCCGGAGCCCGAGGAGGCGAATACCTGCTCACAGTTTTTGTTTCGGCAGATCGATGTAGTGCGCCCTCAGGTTCTGGTAGCGCTAGGGGCGACGGCGGCGACCTACTTGCTGGGCCAACGCCAGCCACTGGCGGGCCTGCGCGGGCGTATCCACGCCTTTCGCGGAACGAGCCTGATCGTCACATACCATCCGGCGTTCTTGCTGCGCGATCCGCGGCAGAAAAAGGAAGCCTGGGCCGATCTGCAGATTGCGATGAAGGAACTGGGGCTGAAAGCGCCGAAAAGCAGGGAATAGGGAAGATTCGGCGGAAGGATTTCGATCCGCGAGCACAATGGTTTTGCTACTATTTTCTCGTCCCCCGGGGACTTCCCCAATGCGCCGCACATTCCATCGACCGATCAGACGAGTTGCAATCGCTGTCACTTTGTTGGCTTGTGCCACTCCGGTCTTTGCCGATGTGCCTCTTCCGGACCCTAACAACGGCTGGCTTGGCCTGATCCTCTACTGGATCCGGCTCATCGTGCATGGCGAATGGGGACAATTGTTCAGCAGCGTGGGTGGGATGGTCGTCTTTTTCGGCGTCATTGCCGGTATCGCCGTCATTTTCACGTGGATGCTGAAACCGATCGAAAGGCTCGTCGAAAAGGAACGCGAGAAGGAGAAGGCGAGACGGCTGCGACTCGGCATCGTTACGCCGCCGGGAGGTAAATCGACTTTTCCTATCAACGCGGTGCTGCTTGTGAGAGGGATCAAGTCGGCGCTGAACCCGAACGCAGATGCATCTGAGCGGGCTTCTGCCGCGAACGTTTCTTCGGTTAAGCCCGTCCCGATTGTTACGCCCGATCCGCCCGCAACCAAGCCTAATCCTCGCGCGAGTGCGCCAACTCCTAGTCCGGTACAGGCCGCGGCTCCGCCGACTTCAGAAACGCCCTCACCTGGCCCAAAAATCGTGGAGCCGGCCGCAAGAACGGCGGCGCCCGCTCCCGTCACGCGCACGGAGACGCCGGCATCTGTTGCCAAAGAACCAACTGCTGCTGCCAAACGACCAAGTGCCGTCTCATCCGAAAGTCGAACTTGGCCCGAATCGGCAGTTTCTGCGGCGAAGAAATCGCTGTTTATTTCGTACCGGCGGCAGGACAGCCAGCACATCACCGGCCGCATCTACGACAGGCTCGCTGCGCACTTCGGCAGAGAATTCGTCTTTAAAGATGTCGATTCGATTCCGCTCGGCTTCGACTTTCGCGATCATCTGCGGGAGCAGGTTGGGCGTTGCGCCGTGCTGGTCGCGGTGATCGGCAAGAACTGGAACCCACAGTCTGCACCGGGACAACCGCGATTGAGTGATCCACGGGACTATCTACGCATTGAGATCGAATCGGCGCTGGAGCGGCACGTTCCTGTGATTCCGGTTCTCGTGGACGGGATCGAGATGCCGGCCGAAGACGAGTTGCCGCCCTCGCTCGCGCGCCTTGCGTATCACAATGGGATCGCCGTGCGGCCCGACCCGGATTTTCATCACGATCTGGATCGGTTGGTCAGGGGAATCGAGCAGATCCTAAAGTAGTTTGCGCCAATCCTCGCCGGGCTTTGCGTTCGCGTCCAAGCCAATGCGGGACGAAACTCATTGTCACGAATCACCGGGCGTGCCTGCTGCGCGATTCGCGGCAGAACAAAGGAGCCTGGGCAGATTTGCAGATTGCGATGAAGGAACTGGGGCTGAAGGCGTCGGAGAAGGAATGACGTTCAAGACTTCGCGATTAAACAGATCGCGAGTGGCAATGGTTATGGAGAACTATCGTTGAGGTGAATCGGGCGAAACCTCACGCACCGTAAAGTCCGCGGGAATCTGAAACAGTATCGGATCGGGCTGGGCGCGGTCCAGTTTCGTTACCTGGCTCGCTTCCCTTTGGCGCGGATCGTCGAGCGTGGTGGCCAGGGGGATTTTCAGGTCCTCCGCGACCCACCGGTCACTTACGCTGACGATTGGCTTGTCGTTTCCGACGGTGCCGGAGGGGCGAAAGCGCGTGACCCGTCTGCCCTCCGCGTACACACCCGCAATCGTCTTCTCGCCTAGCTTCTCCACCTTTACTTGAACGCCGGGCAACGCGGGAATTTACTTCTCGAACTGATCGACATAGGGATGCAGCGCATCCGGCCCATGGTCCGGCAGATGATAAACGGTGGCCATTTTGCGTTCGAGGTTGAGGTTGACGAACGTGTTGTTCACCGGATCGATGATGGTCGCGCGCTGAAATACGGGCGCTTCGTCGCCGTGAATTTCTGCGGATTCTCTGCGTAAGCGTCCCTGGTTGTCGCGCCATTTGTGCACCACGGTGCGGTGGGTGAGTGTGGTTCCATCGGCCAGTTGCTGCGTGACCTCAGTCTGCTGAACAACAGAGCAGGGCTCTCCCAGCACAGTCCCCGCGTCGTCTTCCATCAATCTCAGGTGCACTGCGGGATTCACCTGCGCGTGGACAGCGGGCGAGGCCATCATGGTAGTCGAAGCGATTGCGAGGATGCACTTCTCCAGTAGCATAGGCCTCTTTGAACCGATTTAGTTGGGCATGCGGGGAAACGTGCGGCTTGAGAGCGCGTGACGATTTTCTCAATCTAGCGCCGGGTTGGCAAGCAAGAAAGGCGTAAGAATGAGTCTCTTTTCTAATACGCTAGAACCACTTATTGAATAATCCAGTCAGGTTACTTGCCTGAAGGTGGAGTATCCCGCCACAACGCCACCCCGCCCAGGATGCCCTCTTTGTTCGACACGATGCTGACGTTGGGCGGGAGACTTAAGTCGATCTTCTTTGCGTTGCCGCCGCCCAGGTAGAGGTGGTCCCAGTTGAACAGCTTCAATGTCTGCTCGATCGCCTCGCGCAGATATTTATTCCATTGCTTCTTGCCGAAACGGTCGAGGCCGCGGCGGCCGAGGTAGTCCTCGTAGGTCATCTTCTTCCAGGGATGGTGGCCCAGTTCAAGGCCGGGGCAGAGCTTGCCATCGGTGAAGAGTGCTGAGCCCATGCCGGTGCCGAAGGTCAAAAGCAACTCGACTCCGAATCCCTTGACGCAGCCGTATCCCTGTACGGAGGCGTCATTCGCTACGCGCACGGGCTTCTTGAGTTGCTTTTCCAACGTGCGCTGCAAGGGGAAGTTGCCCCAACGTGGATGCAGGTTGAAAGCGAGGTAAGTGACGCCGCGCTTGGTGACACCGGGAAATCCGACGGACACGCGATCGAATTTGGGCAGGCGCTCGCGCAGCTTGCCGATCACGCGCAAGACTGCAAGCGGGGTGGGGATAGCGGGCGTGTCGATGCGCTCGCGTTCACTGATC
>CAZKJB010000130.1:0-10365 GCA_964552975.1 uncultured Occallatibacter sp.
TCGCATAAACCGTACCCGGTGAGTCTGAACGCGGTTTTAAGGGATGCTGTCGATGAAAGGGTAAAGTTCCACACCGAGAGAAGAACAGGGAGTGTGGCGAGAGTCTTCCCCGCATCGGAGACGGTGACTGAGCCGAGGTAGTATCCCGAAGGTGCATCGGGCGGGACCAGCACGTCTATCCATGCACTTTGGTTCTGGTGGGGGCTAATGGCATAGGGAAAAGCGTTTCTGGCCTGATGATAATAAGGATCAACTGCGGGAATGAGAATATCAGGAGTAAGCCCGAGAGTTCCGTTTGCATTAGAGCGCGTGGTGATATTCATATAAGCTTCGCGATAGACGATGATGTTCGTTTGATGTGAGATGCGAGTTCCGGTCCGGGCATCCACGAGATCGCTTACGTTGACGGCCAGCGAAATCGGCTTGGTCCCCGCCTGCACATGCACTTGAAAATCACCGAATTCGTTCTTTGCCGCCGAAAGAATTGCCCAATGGAGGTCGCTGGGATTCCCATCATCCTGGTGAATCTTCTGCAATGAGTCCGTAACCCATACATTGCCGGGATAGTCCTGGGGATTAGTGTCGAGTTTGGGCCGATAGGAGGCATCGAGAGGGTCAGCCGGGTTCAGAACGCCGGGAGACGTTAGTTCTCGCAGTGTGGCCTCATGCATCTGCCTGTACTTCTCAATTGGACCGGCTGACGGCCGAAGCAGATAAACGGCCAGCAATAGGGCACTGAGAGCGAGACCGCTCCAGAAGAATGGTCTAAGTTGAGTCGTCTCCGATTTCAATTCCATTATGTAGCTCAAGGTAACGCTGATCACCGATGGTCAAAACACGTGAAGACATAGCTAGTCATGCAGTAAGTGGCCAGAAACCAACGATACGAGCTGCCGAAACGCCGGAGCTGTCGCGGCCGGGGGAGTGTGAAAGCGTGGTTACACTTACATCGTTGCATCGCCAGTTCGAATAGTCGGGACATCGCTTGGAGCGAGTGCTTTCTCCCCGGTGCCGTAAGGACGCTTTTGGTCCGGGACGGAGTGGACTTGTTTTGTTGAACGGCGCCGCTCAGATAAGACCTCTAAACAAACGGAGTAAGTATCGTCAGCAACATCGTCCCAGCTTCGGGACGTTCGCGCTGCGATTATGCTTTCGTCCCAGGTTCGGTTCAGACTCTCAGAAATCGCACTCGCAAGACTCGTGACGTCATGAGGCGGGACCAGAATGCCCGATCGCTCGTCGACCAATTCAGGTATGCCACCAACTCGTGTGGCGACCACGGGACGTCCGCAACTCAATGCTTCTACAATGGCATTTGGACAACCCTCGGAATAGCTCGGAAGGCAAAGCAGGTCACAGGCCCCGAGCCAGTTCGCGATCTCATCGCAGGTCTTATGACCGATAGCGTGAATATTGTCAGCTCCCCCCCGGGACGCGAGAAGCTGCTTCATCGGGCCTTCCCCAATGCACACCAGCTCGGCGTCGACAAATGTCCGGCGAACTTGGGCGAATGCAGCCACCAGTTCGTGTAAGCCCTTCATCTGCGTCATTCGCCCAACAAAAAGAACGAGGCGTGCATCCGGATCGATGCCAAGTTTGATTCTGCAGGACCTGCGACTGCGCACATGAAACACCGAATGGTCGCACCCGTTGGTTATCGTCTTCACGCGGTCAGCGTGCGCGCCGAGGGCGATCGCAGCGTTGCTCATGTCCGCGCTGACAGTCAACACACGATCTGCCCGGCCGACGGCACGCTTCGCAAGATATTTGCCAATTCCTTTGGCCAGAAGAAGGTCCGATCCCAGGGCTCCGACAATCACGGGAACGCCCAGGTTCCGGCCAATCGAGATCGCTGCGTTGCCTTCCGGCTGCGCCCAATACGCCAGAATGATGTCGGGTCGGAGACTCTTTATATGGTTCTTGATCGCCGCAGCGCAGGAAACGCTATTCAAGGGACGCGTAAGGACTGGAAGACCAGGGTACTGTAAGTAGCGGACATTTACGCCTTCTGGAGAAAAATGGACGTCCAGCTCTCCATGCCGCATTGCCGGCGGACTAACAAGCGGCAGCATAGGATAAGTCACTAACGTGCAAACGACGTCGACTGTGCCGTAGCGCTGCAGACTGCGAACGATGTTGTAGATATAGATTCCACGATCGCCTTGCGAACTTGTGGGGAAAACTGGAGTGATAACAGAAATCCGCAATTTCTTCATTCCTGGCTGCAACTTAGGCGTCCTCGACGAGAGGGTGTGGTCGCGAGGCACGCACGGCTCAGCCGCGCCGCGAGATTCCAGATCGAACCGGAACGCCACGAACGAGAGACGAAGCCCTTCCGCTGTCGTTACCAGTGGTCGCCACCCGATCGACCGCAGCTTTGAATTGTCAAAGCGATTTCCAGCCCACTCTGTTGCGACCTTGTACGGAGTGAAAATTGCTGGTAACTGTCCCTTCGCGCGGCGGTTGTACTTTGCAAAACTGACGGAAAAAAGTCTCAAGCAGAAATAGGGAACTCTGAGGGACAAGACGCTTCTCACGTTCTGCTTGTAGCCTCGAAGGAACTGCCGGCATGTCGGCAAATCATCGTCATGCACGTTATAGACCTCACCGTCATTGCTCGGATGGATTCCGGCAACAACGATTGCTTCCGCACAATTGTCGACGTATGAAAGCGGAAGTATGTTGTTGCCACCCAGGTTCAACAACCATCCGCCAACCATTAGGCCAATACGACTGGAAAGATGCCCACCGCCTGGGCCGTAGATGACGCCTGGACGGAGAACGACGAGCTCGAATCCAAGCCGCTGGCGATACTCCCAAAACAGCTCTTCCTGCCGAAGCTTGGCGTGAGAATAGGGATCGCGCCACTCAGGATGAGATTCGAGGGGCGTTTGCTCATTCACCTGCGCGCCGCGGCGAAGGCCGGCAACTCCATAAACTCCGAACGAGCTGACTAGAACGATGCGTACAGGATGCTCCGTGGAGAGAGCGTCTAAGAGATTCCTGGAAGCAACGACTGAGCCGAGAAAAAGGTCGGCGGCTGCTCCGCGCTTTCCAGCTGCAAGATGGTAGATGACATCGACACCCTTCACGGCCCGGGCGGCATCGTCCCGGTACTTCAAGTTACCGACACAATACTCAAGCTGAGCGTTTGGATAGCGTTTGGATAGCAGTTCGAATTTTGAAATATCCTGACTCTGACGCACATTGCATCGGATATTGGTGTAGCCGTGGGCGAGCAAGCGGTCTACGACCGCTAATCCCAGGAAACCCGCCGCGCCTGTAACAAGTAATTTCACACGAGGACCGATGGATAGACCTGAGCAGAGATTTCACCCATGATCTCTGAAACGCGCAATATTTCCGAATACGGGATGGGAACTGGACCGTCCTCGAGAATGCTTTCATAGAACAGCGATAGTAATCGGCTCATCCCCGAAAAATAATGGAAGCTTGATTGCATGAATTCTCGAGTATTGCGGGTTGCTTGCTGCAGCATTTGCCAACTTGTCCTGAAGGGCGGCACCAGCCGGCCAATTGCGCTGGGAATGGTCTGCGTTTCATCGATCGCCAAGGTACGAAACACGAAATCGAGGTGAGCCGTGTTCTTTGTGCCGTATACACGCAAGAAGTTGCCGACAGGACGTGCGTGGGAACTAAATGTCAAGTAGGCCGACACACGACCGGCAAAGATCATGACGCGTAGCTCATCCATGAGCCCGTCCATGTCGTCGTCAGCCAGAGGTGTCCGCCGGTACGCGCGTGCAACAATGTCCAGAGGTTCGTCGGGGAGAAATGGAACGACCCTGCTGATTGCGTGATCGAGAACGTTCTGGAATAACTTGCCTGGCAGTTGATGGACCCAATGGCGGCGATCGGCTAGAAATGTCCGCCCAAAGCCGTCTGCCAGGTCGTAACCGCAATAGCTCTCAATGTGCACCGCCTCACCCAATTCTCCTCTCGCAACAAACTCGTTGAGTGCAACAGACGGTGTTTCGAAGTTATACCAGTGATTGATTGACATCTTCCGCCCTGCCCTTTCGACGCAATCGATCAGGCATTGGCCATCTTTCGTATTCACCGCCAGCGGTTTCTCAACGAATACATGGCAGCCAGCCTCGGCGGATTTCTTCGCCAGCGCCAAGTGAGACTGCGGTGGGGTCGTCACATGGATGACATCGAGCTCTTGTTCGGAAAGCATCCGATCGAAGTCTGAATACCAGCGGGGAATAGAAAAGCGAAGCGCGAACTGCTCTGCGAGGATTGGTTCCAAGTCGCATACAGATACCACCTGGGCAGAGGGCAACTGCCGAATCGCTTCCAAATGGCCGTCAGCAATCTTTCCGCAACCGATGATTCCTACGTTTAAGGTCATTCTTTTCTATTGCCGCCCCTTTCAAATATTCCAGCTAAGTGCGCTGCGGACAATTCATGCGCCGATTGGGAAGATAAAGCTCAAAAACGTAGACGAACCACGAAATAAATGAACAGGATAGCTGCGGCTTCAATCGCCAACGTATAAGTGATCCAACGAATGACATTCGCCGGGCTGCGACCGTAGCGTGGCAGTGCAATCGCAGCAGTGGCCACACCGACGACCAAGTAGA
The DNA here is from genome assembly GCA_964552975.1 of uncultured Occallatibacter sp. Classification (GTDB taxonomy): domain Bacteria; phylum Acidobacteriota; class Terriglobia; order Terriglobales; family Acidobacteriaceae; genus Telmatobacter. The sequence goes on from CAZKJB010000130.1 coordinate 4,608, forward strand.
AGGTTGGTTCATAAGTGCGGGACAAAAACCAACAGGTCGAGATGAAGGAGATCATGGCCAGGCGGATTGCCGCCGTCCACTGCGTTGGCATTTGCTCGCCTCGAGGCCCTATTCCGCACTGAACAGACAATCCAGATGTGGTTACGGTTGAAGTCTGTGAGAAGCTGTCAAACGAAGGCCATGCCCACTTTGTGAGAAACGACTGTTGCTCTCTTGCCATCTTCTTTGTGGACGCCTGCTCAGTGCTTGCGCCGCTTCCAACTCTGAGATTTCTGTTCAAGCCCATGACGGTTGTGACGAGTAACGCGACCCAGAAGGTACAGCCTACGATTCCGAGTTCAGAAAGGCACAACACAAACGAATTGTGAGCGGTCAAGTCTTCGAAGTCCTCGAACTTGCCAAATCCAAGCCCGAAGATTGGTGCCCTCTTGAACATTTGCAATCCGCTGGCCCAAAGCGAAAGCCTGTCCGCACCTGCGCCCGCCGAGATGAGACGCCCTCCGGTAAAGTTCAATACAAACAGGCCAAGGACGAAGAGGGTGGTTAGAACCGTCGCGGGGACAGTGCCCATTTTCTGCCGGATGACGATCATGACGAGAACCGCTAATCCGATTAGAGCACCACGAGAATGCGTCAGAAATATGCCCCACAGCAGCAAAGCAGCTGGAGCCAGGACCGTAAGTGAGTTCGAGACAGATCGACCTTTCCGCCAGGCAAGCATGGTAAGCGGCAATGCGATCAAGAACATTTGAGCAAGATCATTTGGGTCGCTTAAGAAACCGGCGCCGCGTATCCGAGCAAAGTTTCCGACAACAACTTCCTGAGCAAAAATAGTCTCGTAGGCCAGAAATGTATCTCCACGATAGCCGCCATAGTAACCGCACAATGCCTCGACATCCACAACCAGGCACGCCGCCACGATCGCTGCTGCAAGAATCTTCAACTTACGAGCAGTGGTGACGTTTGCGACAATGAAGAAGAATCCAATAGCGCTCGGCAGAAACAAATTCCAGCTCACGAATACGCCACCGAACCATCCATTGGCGACTTCTGAAACGCCCATTGCGGCGATGAAGCCAAGGACGAGAAGGATCTGGGTCGACGAGCTGGTGCGCGAGCTCATGTAAAGGCCGGGCACGGAAAGCAGACAGGTTAACGCTCCCAGGCAAGTGAGCACGTGGTAATTCGCCCATTCAGGACCAAACTGCCCCGGAGAGATGATGGTCGCGAAGACAAAGACCACTGTCAGTACGAATGCCGCGGTTTTCATCAATCGCTCGACGCCATCCATGTGCTGAGATTAAGAATCGTCTTATTCCCTTCTGTCAGTTCGCGAAGTTCAGGGTGCGCGGCCATACAGATGGATCGCAAGGCAAGGTCCGCCTTAAGGCTTCGCCGGCACTTGTCCCGGAGTTTCCGCGGCGGGCGAATTCGACACGATGAAATCGACCAGTTGTTCATAGAAGCGACGGACGGGCGCCGGTACAAATGCAGAAAGCATCAGCAAGCGCCGCCGATCGTCTTTCTGAAAAAGTCGAACGGACCGGGCAACCATCAAGAATACGAATGCGCCGCACGGGACAGCCACAGCCAGCTTAGTTATGTCCCCGAAAGGCATCTTAACGATGCCGAGGAGCGCTATTGCCATTGCGAATGTTGCCGCCGAGAGTCTGAGCAGAGCCGATCGATCGAGCCGGACCGGGTAGCGGGTGAGTACGCGGTGCCATAAAACGGCGACAGCAAATGACTGCGTAATTCCGTTTGCGAAAGCTGCGCCAATTGCTCTTTGATGAGGAATCAAAATAACATCGAGCGCGAGGTTGACCAAGCTGGCAACCAGGCCCCACTTGAGGACGAATCCCAACTCTTCGGTCGAATATAAAAGCGTTTGGGCGGGCGTCAGGACCGCTTTAGGGATACTAAGAACGGCGACGACGGTAAACACCGGGATTGCGGACAGGTATTGCGGCCCGTATACAACCCGGAAAAGAGGTCCGCCGATGCAAGCCATTCCGATCATTACGGGTAGTGTTCCGATTAGAAGGTATGCAAAGGAGTCGGAGGTAATCCTGAAGAGGCTCGACTTGTCGCGTCCATATTCCGACATCTGCGTGGCTGAGAGCGCATTGGCAAGGGCCTGAGCGGGGAGCACAAGTCGATCTGCAATGCTGAAACAAACGGAGAAAAACGCCAACTGGCGGATGTCTGGCTGCAGCAGTTTGAGAAAAACAACGTCGGATCTGTCCCAAACCACAGTTTGCACGAAAAGAAGTCCGGTGGTAAGGCCAGAGAAGGAGACCATTCGATTGCGAATCTCATCGGGAAGGGGGACGCGAGGCAGGAGGGCCAAGGCTCTTGATGCGAGAACGAACTTTACGATCAATTCAACGCAGCGCGAGATGAGAATGCCCGCTGAAATGCCGACAAGATCCCATCCCAGCAGTAGGCTTGCACCCACTGCGATTACATAAACGATGGCTCCGGCAAAGGCACCTTGCGTATTGAGCGCAGAATTTTCCGCGGCCGTGTTTGCCTGTGAAGGTACAAACGTTACCATGGCAGGCAGCATGCTCATAACGAGAAGCGCGGAACACAACCGATACTGAGGGTCTACAAGAACGAAGACTGCGACCATGCTCAGGAGCACGATCGCTATCGCGATCTTACAAAGCGCCCGGAGATTGTAATAAAACACAGCCCGCGCTAGTTCCGGTTTCCCGGCACCGAGGAACTCCCCCATGTATTTGAGAGTCGCGAGCGGGATGCCGAGCGAACCAATCGAGCTCGAGATGCTGGTGAGCCACATAATGAAGTTAAAGTACCCGAGCCGCGTCGGTCCGATTGCGCGCGCGATGAAGACGCTGGTCAATAACGTAACGACCAGCGTAATGGCGGCTTCAAGGCCCATGAAGCCGAAGTTGCGCCCAATTATCTTGGCGTTATTTCGCGATGGGGTGGTTGAGATAGCGGGCATTGGATCCGCGGTGTTATGAGTAGGAGTTTCTTGACGAGCAGGGTCCATTCATCGCGTCAAATTTGTAATTTGTTGCTTATTCGAAGTGAAGGCATTGGCCCGGTCTTCGCAGACCTTCAGGCTGTTGTTTCTTGTCGGACAGGGATATCTGGTTCGGGCCTTCTCTGCGCCGGTTTCAGAACGCCGTAAACCGACCCGATTGCATAGAGAAAATGAGTAATGCAAAAAACGAACGGAGCGGTCACAAGATAGCTGAGTTTACGCTCGCTGATCGCAAGAGGCACCGAACTTACAACAGCGCCCAGAGCATAGGCGAAAAGCACTAACCAAAACGGCAACCATCCCGCGGGACTGAGCAGGGCAATCCCGAGTAACAAAAGCAGGCAAAAAATCAAAGCAACGGGAACGAAATTGCGCAGCGAAAGGATTCGCAGCTCCACCAATCGATCCGCATAGAAAGGCCAGAAGCCCATTCGAAATGCCCAGCGACAGAAGTCCCGAAAATTACTGCGCGCGTAATACGTGCACTTGATTTCAGGTACCTGCAGAATCTTGCCGCCAGAACTTCGAAGCCTGCGATTAAATTCGCGATCCTCGCCCACCACGAGGTTTTCGTTGTACAGGCCTAGCTTCTCAAATACTTCTTTCCGGTAAAATCCTCCCCAAACTGAATCCACCCAACTTGGCGAGGACCTGCTCCGGTGATACATTGCGGCACCGGCGCCAAAGCGATGCGATGATACGTAAGCGATTGACTTCCCGAGAACAGTATTCTCTCTTGCCTCTGTCCTGCGCACACCGCCGATGTTGTCGGCTGCCGGATAACGCAGCGCGAATGCGACGGATTTGGATACATAGTCGGCAGGGTAATGAGCATGAGCTCCCACAATCATTACAAAATCACCTTTGGCAACTTTGATTCCCTGGTTGGCCGCCGTTGCAGGAATCTTTTGTGGGTTGTCCACTAACTTTATGAACGGATGTTTATTCGAGTAGGACTTGACTATATCCCGGGTTCCGTCCTCGCTCATTCCGTCCGTAACCAGCACTTCGAGCCGCTCGTTTGGATAGTCATTCTCCAGGAATGAATTCAAACAGTTTGCAATGAAGTCCCGTTCATTACGGCAGAGAACAACGATGGAGACGAAAGGCAAATTATCCATGGGCGAGCACCGCCTTGGGTAGAACTTCGGAGCCAAATGTGGAGGGAAGTAATCCTGCTTTGACGTATCTGTCGGCAGCAACGCTGACAAAATCGATGCAGGAGGTCCACGTGTCGTTCCATTCCTGTTGATGGTCGATCAACTTCCAATAAATTCGTTCAATCTCGCGGGGCAACTGGCAGCCGCCAAATGCTGTCGGGTGCCACAGAAGAGATATCCCGCCCCAACCATAGCGTCGGCTATTCGAAAGGATGCGGGCCGCGTCATCAAACCACTCTGTTTCGGGGCGACCGCTCGTCACCATCCCCTGTTCCATGATCGCGAGCGGAATTTCGAGGAATTTGGCTGGACGTTCAGAGGCGAAGTTGTAGGGAGGGAAAGCGAAGCATGCGCCAGCTCGGAAGCCCATACCGTCCCAGCCTAGCGATGAATCATAAACGGCGCCAGATTGCTCGACTGCGGGAATCAACCGGTCCAACGTAAATCGCAGCCAGTGCTGCCTGTTTCCTTGAGGTTCGAAATGTTTTTCGCGCAGAATTTCGAACTCTGAGGCCAAGCCATCAGGGCGATCGAGGCTGGTATACGATCCGTGAAGAGCGACTTCCATTCCCGCGGATTCAATGGACTGCATCAAACTAAGGACAGCGCTGTCGTCGATTTCGTAATTGGCATCGCGCCGGTGCGCATGACGGGCAATGAAGAAGTAGCTCGCTCCGACCTGTTTCTGAAGTTGCGCACGCAATAAGTTTGGTGTTTGATCCAGGGGATTGTCGCCGCCCAAGGCCATCGCGATGGCTTTGCCCGCCTGAACTGCGGCGTCCCTTGGTGATTTGAAGACCAGTAAGGAGATGAGTGCGTACTTCAACAGGCGTTCCAAGCTTCGGAAGTATCCCGCTGGAAGTATGTCAACATCGTGAGTGTTAACGATGAGATGGCCTCTGTCCGCAATCCCAAAGTCCGGTTCGAGTGGATATCCGACAACAATTCTGCAGAGGGCGTCATGCAGGAATCGCATTGCGACCGCGGCGTAAGGTATGCCGATGTCCAGTTGATGGCGCCCGGCATAGCTGTCACGAAAATCAATTCGGCCCGCAGCGTCTCGCGATTGAAGGCTGTATTCGTCGGCGCATGAGATCCATTCGAAGATTTCAGCGAGCCAGTCCGGCTCCAAGCCCGCTTCCGGCGCGTAAAACAAGACTGTACTGTCAAGGTCCCGTTCAAATTTCCTAGGACGAGGAGCGGGGTTCGTGATAGGTCGGCATCGGTACAGATTGCTTAGCTGTAGAGCCGGCTTGGAGTGTGGCTCACGATTTGCCGACACATAAGTAATGAGAATATTCGCGGAATCTGCGTGATCACTCGCGATGCTTTGGTGTCCATAAATGGCGCAGAACACCCGAAAGGCGTACTCGAGCCGCAGACGATGAATATTTCCTTGTTCGGGTGCGAATTCCAGACAGATGCGCATTCGATTCATGTTTGGTTTCAATTGTGAGGTCAGGTTTCTAACAGCGATTTCGTGGCCACTATCTGCACCTACGCTCCAACTGCTATCGATTCTGGCGTTCCATTGGGGATGCCAGAATCGAGCGCTCGCCCAATTGCGTCAATCACAAAGTAC